>JAICWY010000005.1 GCA_025934645.1 Vulcanimicrobiia bacterium | reverse complement strand
ATTGCACGCACGTTTTCTTGCAGCCATTCGTCGTCGACTGCCGGCGGCAAATTAAGCGACACCCGATCCTGATTGTAGGCAAGGATGCACGGCGCTTCGGTCAGCGCATCGATCGTGGCAAGACGGTACGCACCGGTCGTTTCTGCCGCAGGCGGCGCGTAGAGCGGCTGCGGAGGCATGGTCGGCGCAAAGAGCGTCGTTTGACCGATGAGCACGAGTTTGTCGTGAATCGTCGCACGCCAACCCGATGCGCCGGGAATAGGCGTGTCCGTTGCGCTCGGTGCGGGCGTGGTCCATCCCGGCGGCGGCGTATTTACCGTGTCGGTCCCGATGACGAGCATGTACGTGCCGTCCTGCGCGCTGATAGTGAAATGTCCATTCGGATCGGTCGTGGTCACGGCAATCGGCGTGGGCGTGGGGCCCGGCGTCGGATACGCGACCCATGGATCGAGGCGCACCGGAATGCCGCTCAGCGGCGTCCCCGCCGGATCGTCGACAAGCGTGCCTTGCGCGGTCGTCGCTCCCGGTGTTCGAGTCGGGTCCGGCGGCAGACCGCCGCCCGCGCCGTTTCCCAGGCCGCCGGCGGTACCTCCGCCGCATGCAGCCAGCACTGTAGAAGCCGCAAAAATCGCGGCACTGATGGAGCGTTTCAACAGAGTCCCTCCCGAAGGACTAAGTGCCTAGAAGCGGCCCAGTTCGGACAGTGGCAAGCAGGCCCTCCCACGCGTGCCGCGGCCGGACAGGCACGGCGCAGACGGGCGCGCAACTCAACGCGGCATGCTGCGAATCGGCATCGACGTCGGCGGGACGTTTACGGACCTCGTCGCTATCAACACGGCCTCGGGCGAACAAACCGTCCTCAAATGCGCATCGACGCCGCGCGCGCCGGAGCAAGGCGTGCTGGATGCGATCGATCGGCTCTTCGCAGGTTTCGCCGACCTGCCGGAGATCGAATATCTCGCGCATTCCACGACGATCGCGACGAACGCCCTGCTCGGACAAATGCATTTGGAATTACCGCGGGTCGTCTTCGTAACCACCGAAGGTTTCCGCGACGTCATCGAGATTGGCCGCCAAAACCGCAGCGAGGTGTACAACCTCTTCGTTACGCGGCCCGCGCCGCTGGCAGCGCGCGAGAACCGCATCGGCGTGCGCGAGCGGATGGATTATCACGGCAACGTCCTTACGCCGCTCGAAACACCCGAAATCGAACGCGTCGTCGCTGCCGTGCGGGAGCGCAACCCCGATGCTATCGCGGTGGGATTGCTGCATTCGTATAGCAACGATGCGCACGAACGCGCGCTAGGCGATGCGCTCGGTGCGGCGTTGCCCGATATCCCCATCACGCTCTCTTCCGCGATCGATCCCGAGTACCGCGAATACGAACGCTTTTCTACCGCGGTGGTCAACGCGGCACTACTGCCGATCGTGCAGCGCTATATAGACAAGCTGGCATCGTCACTGCAGCGGCGCGGCGTGCAAGCGCCGCTCTTCGTGATGCAAAGCAACGGCGGTATGGCTGCCGCCGCGCACATAGCACAGCGGCCGGCGGCCATTATTGAAAGCGGACCGGCAAGCGGCGTCATTGGCGCCGCGGATCTGGCGCGGCGCGCGAACATCGCCCGGGTGTTGAGCTTCGACATGGGCGGTACCACCGCAAAAGCCGGCACGATCGTCGACGGCGCGGTGCAGGTTGCAACGGAATTTGAAGCGGCGGGATCGACGCACAGCGGACGCTCGGTGAAAGGCAGCGGCTATCCCGTGCGCTTTCCGTTCGTCGATCTCGCCGAGATTAGCGCGGGCGGCGGCACGATCGCGTGGATCGACGAGGCCGGTTCCCTACGCGTCGGACCTCTCTCGGCAGGCGCCGATCCCGGTCCCGCATGCTACGGCATAAGCGATAAAGCGACTGTTACGGATGCCAACGTCGTACTGGGACGCCTCAATCGCGAAGCGCTGGTCGGCGGTACCTTTCCGATAGATGCGCAACGTTCGCGCGATGCAATTGCCGCGCTCGCCTCGCATATCGGCCTTTCGATTGAGGAAACCGCTGCGGGCATCGTCAGGATCGTCGATGCGCAGATGGCGCGCGTGCTGCGCATCGTCACCGTCGAGCGCGGCCTGGATCCGCGCGAATTCTCAATGGTCGCGTTCGGCGGAAACGGCCCGCTGCACGGCTGCGCGCTCGCCCAAGAACTCGGCATCACGCGGATTATCGTGCCGCGCCATCCCGGAGTCTTCTCGGCGCATGGATTGCTCGCCGCCGGTCTGCGCGCAAATTTCGTCCAGCCGGTCCTGCGCGACGCTGCCGGCACCACCGCGGAAGAATTGCAAGCGATTTTCGAACGTCTCGAACGCGAAGGCCGGCGTTCGCTGCGCGAACAAGGCGCCAGCGACGAACAGATCGCGTTCACGCGCGAATACGACGCGCGCTACCGCGGCCAAAGTTTCGAACTCGACGTCGCCCACGATGGCGACCCGGGGGCGATCGCCGCGCGTTTTCACGAGAAACACGAACAACGGTACGGGTATGCCGCCCGCGAGGAAGCCGTTGAACTGGTCAACGCGCGCTTGACTGCGGTCGCTCGCGTTGCAGCGGCGCCGCCCGCCGGCGTGCAAACACCGCAACGAGAAAGCGGCGCCGGCACGCGAACCGTCTGGATCGACGGCGCCTGGCGCGACACGCCGGTGTACCAACGCGCGGCCTTACGGCATGGCAGCCAAATCGCCGGCCCCGCGCTTATCGAGCAGTACGATACGTGTACGTACGTGCCGGCGGAATGGACGGCGCGCAGCGAGCACGACATGTTAATCGTGGAACGGAGCAACGCGTGAACGTCGATCCGATTACCGCAGAGATCGTCAAAAGCTCGCTGATCTACGCGAGTGAAGAGATGGGGATTGCGGTGCGCAATAGCGCGTACTCGCCGAACATTAAAGAGCGGCTCGACCATTCGTGCGCGCTGTTCGACAAACGCGCGCGGCTCATCGCGCAAGCCGAGCACATCCCGGTGCATTTGGGATCGCTGCCGTGGGGCTTGCGCGCGACGCTCGCGGCGATCGAGGGCGAATACGGCGGAATGCGCGAGGGCGAAATGTGGGTCGTCAACGATCCGTACATTTCCGGCACGCATCTCAATGACGTCACCGTCATCCGGCCCGTCTTCTTCCACGGCGAACTCGCGGGGTATGCGGCGAACAAAGCACACCACACGGACGTCGGCGGAATGGTTCCCGGGTCGATGTCCGCCGATGCGGGCGATCTGTTTGCCGAAGGTCTGGTGATGCCGCCTACACGCTTGGTCGAGCGCGACCGCGCCGTCGAATCCACGGTTGCGCTTTTTCGGGCGAATTCGCGAACGCCGCACGCGCGAAGCGGCGATCTGCGCGCGCAGACGGCCGGAAATTACACCGGCGAACGCCGTATGCTTGAATTGTACGAGCGCTACGGCACGGCGATCATGGAGGCCGCGATCGAACGGCTGCTCGACGATAGTGAGACACGCATGCGCGCGGCGTTGCGCGAACTGGGTGAGGGAACGTTCGATCAGCGCGACGTGCTGGAAGATCGCGAGGGCGCTCCGTCGATCGACCTCGCGCTGCGTCTGACGCTGCGCGACGGGACCGCGCACTTCGATTACGACGGCACGGCCGCGCAGCTCGCATTTCCCATGAATGCGGTGTACGGCGTTACGCTCTCCGGCGTGTATTACGCGCTGCGCGCCGTGACCGATCCGACGATTCCAATGAACGAGGGCTGCTTCCGCCCCGTCAGCGTCGACGTGCCTCAGGGAACGCTGCTGAATCCGCTTCGGCCGGCCCCTGTCGGCGGCGGTAATGTAGAGACGAGCACGCGCAATGCAGATTTGGTGCTCGGCGCGCTCGCGCAAGCCGCGCCGCAGCGCGTTCCGGCAGCGTCTGGCGGCACCATGAGCAACGTCATGCTAGGCGGTACGCGTGCCGGAGGGAGCACCTGGGCCTTTTACGAGACGAACGGTTGCGGTATGGGCGCGCGGCCCACGATGGACGGCATCGACGGCGTGCAATGCCATATGACGAATACGCTGAACACGCCAATCGAGGCGATCGAACGCGAATTTCCACTACGCATCGTGCGTTATGAATTTGCCGAAGGCACCGGCGGCCGCGGCCGCTATCGCGGCGGCAATGGGTTGATTCGCGCGATCCAACTCACCGATGGGACGGCGCGCGCGTCGCTGCTTGCAGAACGCCATGCCGTGCAGCCGCGCGGTGCACACGGCGGCGGAAACGGAGCGTGCGGACAACACACGGTCATCGATGCGACGGGAGTGGAAAAAAGAACCGGCGCGAAAGCGACGTTTGCTTTCGCGCCGGGAGAGACGATTGTGGTGCAGACGCCCGGGGGCGGCGGCTACGGTTTAGGTGACGGCGTCGCGACGTGAGCAGCCGGCGGTACCGTGCCTCCGCATTGCGGAACGGCCGCCACTACCGCTTTTGCAGCGAGATTTTCGCTGGCGCCGATCGCCTGTTGATACACGCCCACCTGCTGATCGAACGCTTTGAGCGGATTGTAGCCCACGGTGTTATTCGTGCCGCTGTAGCGCGGATCGCTGCTGCGCGGATCGCTGGGCGTGCTTGCCAGGCCGGCATTCAGCAGCGAATTCGGATCGGTCGTCGGTGCGCCGACAGGTGTCGATACCGCGGTTGGCGCTTGCGTTTTGCTGCCTTGATCCGAACCGCCGATCGACTTGTCGTACTCGTGGCCGGCAGCTTGCAGTTCGCCCATCTGCTGCGTGTCGACGAAACCGCTGATTAAATCCAGCGCGTTCTTCTGCTGCTCGAGTACCGCTTGCAGATGCTTGCGCATCTCGAGAAGCTGCTTGTCGGAGTCCGTCGTAGCCTTGCGCTTGAGGATCGGATCGCTCAAGTAGCGCTCGATCGCCTGCGTGTTTTGTACGAGCGGTCCGATCAGGGTTTCCATGTGCATGACGTCCATGTCGACGCCGGCTTTGCTGCCCAGCGCCGAGTTCTGCACGTAATCTTGGAACATCGGCCGGCTGCGCGCGATATATCCGTCGTTTTGCAACACTTTGCCGATCGCCGGACCGATCGCGCGGCGCAAGCCGGTGCAAAGCGGACTGCTGTGCAAGTGCGTGATGGTCTTGAGCGGAGTCGGTGCCGGAGCGGGGGCCGTAGCGGCGATGCTGACGCCCGCGCCGAGGGCGGCGAAGGCGGCAACCGCGAACGCGGCCGTAAGACGTACTGTCATCGCCTCTAGTATACGCGCAAATCGGCCCCGGGCGCCTGCTACCTTTGCTCCCCTTACGTGCCCTTCGCCCCGCCGAAGTAGTGAATCCACTTCACGATAAACTGCGGAGCGGTCGAAAAAGCGCTCGCGTCGCCGTAGACCGCGTAAATTTCGTTCGCGCCTGCAAACGTGCGATGGTACGCGGCGGAAAGGTTCCAGCCTTGCGCGACGGTAGGCGCGCCGTCAATAACGGGCTGCTCGCCCATGATCCGGCGCACGCCGAGCGCAAACGAGGAGTCCTTATCGGCTTGGTATGTGTACGAAAGGCGTTGGAACCATTGACGAAGTTGCGCGCCGCTATCGAGGAATTGGGCGTTCTCGTCGATCGCAAGGGACACCAGCGCACGCCGGCCGGCGCGCTGTGTCGTGCTAAACGTCATCGAATTCAAACGGCCCGGACCGAATCGTCCCGTCGAAAAGCCGATGGACGTCGGCGTAGCGCTCTGCCCGTGCTGCGCGCCATTGTTTACGCTTGAGTTTTCCGCACCGCTCCCGAAGGTGAGCGTCACGCCGTTCTGCGTGACGGGGTAGAACGGGCCCTGCGGCGTGAATCGCACGTAGTTCGAACCGGTCCCCAAACTCACGTCTATCAACCCGCGCGTCAGAATGTCGACGCCCACGCCTTGCGTAGTATCGTTTAATTCGCCTGTGCGATCGTGATACCGCGCCAGTGCGTTCGTGATCGTGATGCTGCGGATCGCGGCGCCATTGCCGTAGAGCCACGCGTGCGAGAAAAATGCGCCGTATCCGGCCGTATCGGGATGCCAGACGAAGCCGTCGGTCGGATTGAAATACCGGCCCTCTTTGCGCACGGCGAAACCGAACGCGGTTACCGGACTGAACCAGCCGCCGCCAAGATCGTAGTACTGCGCGTGCGAACCGTCTGCGACGTTCGTGCCCTTGTCGCTTCCGTAGTTGAAGTAGCCGAACAGATGCTTTTGGTCGCTGAATGTACTGCCCAACTCCACCGCCGTATCGGCAAAGCCCGGCAGATTGACGCCGACACGCTGTGCCGTAAAGCCGAGTTTGTGATCCGCGCTTCGCCACGATACCGCTTGCGCGGCATCGGTGCGCGCATTTCCGACGGCGTCGAACGCGCCGTACGTTATCGCGCCTTCTTTGCCTTCGATGGCGTACCCGCGCCGCGGCGTCGGAATCGCCGGGGTGTAGAGCGTGATGATGCCTTGGCACATATCGCAGTCGAAATTGTTGTATGCGGCGCGGCCCTGCGTGAAGAACGGGCGCACCTCGCTAAATTGACGCCGGTACGCAGTGGGCGAGATCGTCTGCTGATCGAGTTCGACGTTCGAATAATCCGGGTGAAGCGTCGCGTAGAACGACGACGTTGCGGTGAATGGAATGGAGATATCCGCGCCGGTGCGCGCAGTCGATCCGCCAATGGAGGCGCCCGCAGCGCTCGCTAGATTGTACAGCTCGACTCGCGGCTTCGGCCGGGCGGCCGTGCCGGCGGTGATTCCGACCATTTTGCCGGCATAAATCGATGTGGCCGGATCTGTTTCGTTCGGATCGTAAGCCCAGACGTCGATATCGCCGGTCATCTGCACGCGGCGCGAAAATTGCACCAGCCATGTTTTTGAAGCGGCGCCGTGGAGCACCGAGAGTGGAATGCGCATGACGACGGTATAGCCGCCGTCGTGAATGCGTCCGGACGACGTCCACGCCGGACGGAAACCGGTGTTTTCCGACGACGACTGATAGTGCGTGCCGATTGGATTGGCGGTGAACTCGTACAGAAAGCCGTTCGTGCCGCCGGGCCACAGATCGACGGTGACGTCGTCGTCCGAGCCCTGCCCCGCGTCATCCGTATGCTGCGTCGCTACGATGCCCACGGTTTGTTTGGCGTCGAACCTTACGTATACATACTTCCCGTCACTTTCGATATACGCCGTCGTGGGATCCGTGGCAGGCTTGTGCCCTTGCAGATTCCACTTCAGCTGGACGGATGCGGCCTTCTGCCACGATGCGGCGTCCGCCGCGGCGTCCAGCGGCGGCGAAGCATTTACCGGCGAGAGGCTGAGCGTCGCCGCCATTGCGAGTAAAAACATTGCTAGATTCCGGAGGCGCCTTGCAGATTCGCGTGCGCGGTTTCGCGCAGCGTTCGCGCGTCGAGCGGAGAGCAACGGCGCTCGCCGCCGCGCACGTAGTCGCAACTTTGCACGCCGCTCAAATTAGCCCCGCGCAAATCCGCCTCCGCCAGATCGCTGCAGTGCAGACGGCCGTAGCGCACGACGCCGTTTTCGCTGTCGGTGTCATGGCCACAGAGCACCGCTCCCGACAGATTGGCGCCTTGCAGATTCGTTCCGCGGAAATCATCTGCTTGGAGATCGGCATTTCGCAGGCTGCTGTGACTCAGGTCCGAGCCGTCGAAGCTCGATCCGGCGGCGCGGATGCCATCCAGATTTTTTCCGCGCAGCGTCACATGGGACACGTTGCAGCCGGCGCAGTGCGAAAGCAAAGCGCGCGCCTGATCGTCTGCGAGCCCGTCTAAAAACGCGCCGGAAAGGTTTGCGCCGGCCAGCTTGATTCCGGTCAACTGGGCGCCGTTTAGGCGCGCGCCGCGAAGGTCGCTGCCCGCCATCGTAACATCCCGCAGATCTGCACTCCGGAGATCCGCATCCCGCAGGTTGATGCCGGCCAATTTCGATCCGGAAAGGTTCGCGCCGCTCAAGTTTGCGTTACGCAGATCCGCGCCCACCCACGCAACATTGCGCAGATCTTGACCATGCAGATCCATGCCACGAAAATCGCAGCCGACGCAGTGCGCCGGCACGCTCGAATTGAGCGCTAACAGAACGCTCGCGAAGATGAAATGTAGGATAGCGGACATGCTTTCTTCCTCCGTCGGAGTGCGCGAAACCAAGCCCACCTGCGCGGGCGTGATTTCGAGCGGGAATTATTTAGGCCGCGTCCTTAACGCGGGTTACTGAACTTCGTTCCGGTAACCGAGGCTTTATCGAAGTTGAAGCCGCGGATGTCGACGCCGCTGAAATCGCAGCCGGTGAAGTTTGCGCCGTCGACTCTTGCGCCATTCATGCGTGCATGCGAGAAATCGACGCCGCTGAACGACCCGCCGGAAAGATCTGCGCCGCGCAAGTCCGCTCCGGAGAGATCGACGCCGGTGAGGTTGAGGCCGTGTAAATCCTGATTTTGCAGATTTGCGCCGCTAAAATCGCACCCGCTGCGGCAGGAGCGGATCAGCGTGGCGGCCTGCGAGGGCGAGAGCGATCGCGCGCTCACGTCACAACCCATCACCTGCGCGCCGGTGAAATTTACGCCGGTCAGATCGGCGTGGCTGAAATCGCATCCCGTTAGCACGGCGTTCGCAAAGTTCGCGCCGCGTAGATTCGCGCGGCTGAAATCAGCACCGACCATTACCGTGTTCGAGAAATCGGCATTCTGCAGATTCGCCCGGCTGAAATCCGAGCCGTTCATGCGCTGGCCGTGGAAGCTGCGTCCGGCGAGATTCTGGCCGCTGAAGTCGCAGCCGGTGCAATTCGCATTTGCCATGTGCGAGGCGTTAAACGCCGTTTTTAATGCCGCGCCGACCGTTTTGGCGGTCATTTCACTGATGTTTTTCGAGAAATTCGGCGGCAGAACGCTGCCGGCCGGGACCGGCGGCAGGGGGTAATGCGATGCGAGGTTCTTGAGTACGATATGGCGTGCCGGAATATCGATATTGACGTCGGGCGTGTGGATCGTCTGGCCTTTGACGTGCACGTGCTGCGCCGGAACGTCGATCGTTTGCGTGCCGGCGCTGCCGGCGTTCCCGTCGATATGCTTCACAACGATGACATGCGGCTGCGAACGCTCCGCGTTTGCGTGCTTTGCAGCCGGCGGCGGCGCGTTCTCTTCAGGCAATGTAAAGGCAAATGTCGGCGCCACGGTTTGCAGCAGGAAGAACAGCACGACCAATGCCGCCACCACGCCGCCGGCCGGGCCGAAGGCGATGCTGGTGCGGACGTTACGCCCTGCGCGCAGCAGCCGCTCGACGCGAACGGAAAGCCCGCGGCGGGTGATAAATACGCCGGGCGCGGCCATCGCGCGATGCGGCCAGGCTGTTACTTCCGCCATTTTGGTCAGGCACGTCGCATACGGACGCACTTCCTGCGTTTCGTGCACGACCCAGTCGTCGCACGCGACTTCCCGTTCCAGATCCAGCTGCTGAGCAATATACAGCACCGCGGGATTGAAGAAAAACAGTGCTTGAATGAACCGTTGAACGCCGTTCGTCCAGTCGTCCGCGCGGCGCAAATGTGCGAGCTCGTGCAGCATGATCTGGTCCATCTCTTCTTGCGAGAGCGTCTTGAGCAGATGCTGCGGAATCAGAATCATGGAATCGAACAAGCCCACCGCCACCGGCACTTCGATGCCGTCGCACGTGCACAACCGCACTTCACGGCCGCCTTTTTCGGCGGAACTCCAGCGCGAGAGACGTTCACGGTAATCGACCGGAAGCGGCAGCGCATCGGCTTTGAGGCGCTCCAGGCGATAGAGATTGATGCCCAAGCGCACGAGCAGCGCAATCGCGGCAAGCACCCATGCAGCGAACAATCCGAGCGCGACGTATTGCGGCACGGCGAAGCGCAAACGCTGCGGCAGGCGCAGCACCGCGCGCGCCGGCGCCTCAGCTGTAACCGGCGCAGCGGCCTGCGCGTGGCGCGCTGCCGGTGCCGTTCTCTGCGGGACCGTGACGGGCAGGGATTTCACCGGCAATACGGCGCTGTGCGCGAACGATTGCTGCACCGAGATCTGCGGAAGTGCCGTTGCAAGCGGCAACAGCAGCGAGGCCACGAGTGCAACGCACCACGCGGCATACCGCGTCGTCGCATTCAAATTCGGCAGCGCGCGCAGAATAAACCAAACGGCGAACGCAAGCAGCGCCGCCTCCCATAAACTGTTGAACAGCGTCGCGACGGCAATGCGCGCGACAGGTTCCAGAACGCCGGTGAAAGCGGGCATTTACTTTTGCTCCTCGTACTGCTCGATGAGCTTCTTGAGGCGGTCCAGCTCTTCGTCGCTGGGCCGCGCTTCTTCTACCAGACGTAGCGCGAGCGCGCCCGATTTGTTTCCGAAAAAGCGTTGCAAAATTTGGCCGACCGCCGACTTGGCCGCATCGTCCCGTTCGACCAGCGGATGATAGACGTATGCGCGGCCCTCTTCTTCATGCCGCACGTAGCCCTTCTGCTCGAGGATTCGCATCGTCGTCAGCACGGTGTTATAGGCCAGCGGCGGCGGCGGAAGCGCCTCGGTCACTTCGCCCACGGTTGCTTGGCCTTTATCCCAAAGCACCTCCATCAGACGAAGTTCAGCCTCGGTGAGCGTTTGCGATTTCTTGCGGGCCACGGGTACCTCCACTCCACATCTCTTAATTCTTTAGGAGACTATACCGCAGCCCCGCCCGCTTGTCAACTAAGGAATTAGGAAGTACTCGGCGCTCATAACCGGCGTTATCAAGCCGCAAGCAAGGCCTCGGCGTTCGCCGGGATTCCGGCCCGGAAGTCCGGCGCCCTCGGCGCGTGAAGTCCCGTTTCTGCCAACCGCGGCCCGTGTAACGTCTGGAATATCTTACGCATGTCTTGAGGTGTATGGCATGTCCTATGCGCGGTGGCTTCTTGTTTCCATCACAGTTTTTGCATTAGCGGCATGCGGAGGCGGCGGCGGGAGCTCGAGCGCACCGACCGCGTTACTGCCCGGCACGACAGGGGGCGCAGCAGCGCACCCTGCAGCAGCGACCGTTCCAAAATACACCATCGTTGATTTAGGCGCGAGTGTTGTCCCGAATGCGATCAACTCGCACAATCTCGTTGTCGGTTCGGTCGGATATAACGGCTTCACACACGCATTCAGTTACAGCAACGGCTCAATGCACGTTTATGGGGTGCTCCCAGGCGATGCGGCATCCGCCGCAGCCGACGTCAACGATTCAGGGGTCATCGTCGGCTCCTCGAGTGCGTCGAACGGTACGTGGCACGCCGTCGAATTTCCATCCTCGGGTTCTCTTATCGACCTGGGAGGACTGACGGGTCAGGATATTAACATCGCAACCGGTGTAAGCAATGCCGGCGAGATCGTCGGAAGTTCCGGTACGACTGACTCAAGCGCTCTGCCCGCCTGCAACGGCAATACCGTGATATTCGACGGTCATGGGAACGCACGCGAGATTTTCCCGAACGGAGGTGGATCCTCGCCCGCGGCGGTGAACGACAGCGGCACGATCGTGGGCGCGCAGTGCATCAACGGGCCCGCCGACTGGGGGCCGTTCTCGTATCCGGTTACCGCGGCATTCCCGGCGAATCAATGCCGCGCCGCGCTACACGAGGAGTTTAGTGCGCAAGATGTCAACGATGCCGGCGATATCGCCGGCGACTATGCGTTCGGTACCTCGAATAGCACGTGCGCCGTGCACGGATTCTTGATACGGAACGGCACGGTCACCGACATTCCGGGTGTAAACACGTCCGATGACATCGCAGTGGCGGCATTAAACACCGCGGATTGGGTTGTCGGCTCGGATCCAATGTTGCAACACGCCACTCTTTTCGCGAACGGCACCACGTATGATCTGAATTCGCTCGTAACCGGTCAGAGCTGCGCGCTGTGGACGCTGCAAAGCGCAACCGACATCAATGGCTCGAACGTGATCGTCGGCACCGGTCTGCTTAGCAATACCGAGCACGGATTCATGCTAATCCCGCAACAGTAAGACAGTGGTGCTAGGGCGGCGATGATGCGCGAGGTTGAGGCGCCGGAGCGCGCATGATCGGCTCCGTCGTGCGCGGGATGTTGACGCGCGGAATGCTTGCCGCCGGAACTTGCGGCGCACGATACACCGGCGTGCTTGAACGAGGAACCGCGCGTACAGGGTATTCAGCTCTGCGATAAACCGGCTGCGTGTAGCGCGCGGCGCCGCTCGATGATTGGTTCGGGATATTGGGCGAGACGCCCGGACCCGCGATATTGAGTTGCACCGGAATGAACACCGGATTGAAATCATCGAACGGCGTGAAGAATGCGCCTGCATCGCAGTCGATGAACGGTGAAAAGCCTCCGAACGTGTTAACCGGGATCGTTACGAAGAAAACCGGCGAGAGGCGCACGTGGATGAAACTGAATTCCGGCAAACCGCAAAGTTGCAACTGCGCAAATCCATCGGAAGGCGCGATCAAGACGAAGTGCATGAAGCCGCCGAAATCGGGGCTGCCGACCGGAATAAACCCGAATTGACCTGACGGTTCGACGTCATCCAAGTCCGGCGCAAGCGACTCGAAGACCCACGCGTCGCTGAACCGGCGGCCCGCCGTGTCGGCGCCTTCCACGAAGACGTCGTGCCAGCCCGGTGAGACGCGCGTCCGGGGCAGATACGAGAAGACGTTCGCGCTAACCGTCGCCGACTGTGTGACGTCGGCACCATCGACGAACAGATGCACCGAACCGCGGCGCAGAGGCGCCGATGTGTGCGTGCGAATCGTCGCGGAGAACTGCGGGAAAAACGTGCGCAGCCGCGCGCCGGGTTCGGGGTTTTGGGCGGTCACGGTGGGTGCGAGATTCGAAGTGGCGGTGTAGGTAGACGCGGTGCCGTCCAAGTGTACGGAAGCGGCCGGCGCGCTCGCGGGAGCGAGCGTGAAAGCGATGGCTGCGGCGAGGGCCGCGCGGTTCATGGGTCTATTTTACGCCCGCCGGCGCTTGCAGTCTACGCTAGGTCGAGGGAGTCGAGTTCCGATTTTTCTTCGCCGGTGATGACCATCGTGAGGTCGAGCAGAATGATTAGGCGGTCGTTGACCTTGCCGACACCTTGAATGTACTCGGTCCCGACGCCCGCGATCATATCGGGCGCGCCTTCGACTTGCTCGAGCGGAATGTTGAGCACTTCAGAGACGCTGTCCACGACGATGCCCACGCGTTTGCTGCCGATCTCGGTTACGACGATGCGAGTGCTCTTCGTGTGCTCCGCGCGTTGCATCGAGAAGCGCGTGCGCAGATCGATGATCGGAATCAACTGCCCGCGCAGATTGATCACGCCTTCCATGAAATGCGGCGCGCGCGGCACGTGCGTGATCTCTACCATGCGGATGATCTCTTGCACTTGCGAAATGTCGACGCCGTACTCTTCGTTGCCCAGATGGAACGAGACGACCTGAATCAGCTCGCCGGAAAGATGCTTCTCCCCCGCGGCGGCTTTGGGTTTATCGTAAGGCATGTTCAACATAATTTAGACTCCCGAAAACTCCGCGCGCGCGACGCGGCCGCTGGCGTAGGCTTCGGAAACCAGCGAGTGCACGTCGATGATGAGCGAGATCGAACCGTTGCCGAGAATCGTCGCGCCGGAAATACCCGGGATGCGTCCGACGACGTCGGATAGCGGTTTGATGACGATCTCTTGTTCGCCTTGGAACGAATCCACAACGAGACCGACTTGGCGGCCCTGCAGCCCGACGATGACGATCATCACTTTGTCGGGATCGCGCTTGCCGCCGAGTTCGAAGAAATCGGCGACGCGAAGCAGCGGAACGACCTGCCCGCGCAGCGTGATGACTTCGTTTCCGTGCACGGTGCGAACGTCTTCCATCTCCACGCGCTGCGATTCGATGACGGAATCGAGCGGAATCGCGTAGAGTTCGTCCACGACGCGCACGAGCAGCGCCTGAATGATCGCGAGCGTGAGCGGCAGTTTGATCGTGAACGTGGTGCCGGCGCCGGGCGCGGTATTTACGTCGAACACGCCTTTGAGACGCGTGATGTTCTTCTTCACGACGTCCATGCCGACGCCGCGGCCGCTCACGTCGCTGATGACTTCCGCAGTGGAAAAGCCGGGGGTGAAGATCAGTTCGATAATCTCGCGATCGCTCAAGCGGTCGTCCGAGCCGATCAGGCCCTGTTTGATGCCGCGCGCGCGGACTTTCTCGAGATCGATCCCGTGACCGTCGTCGCTGACCTCGATGATGATCTGATTGCCTTCGTGATACGCGTTGAGCGAGATCGTGCCGTGCCGCGGTTTGCCGCGTTTCTCGCGGTCTTCGGGCGTCTCGATGCCGTGGTCCACGCAATTGCGCAGCAGATGCATGAGCGGTTCGCCGACCTCATCGACGATGGTCTTGTCGAGGTCCGTTTCGGCGCCGGATATCTGCAACTGCACTTCTTTGCCGCGCGCTTTTGCGACGTCGCGAACGAGGCGCGGGAACCGGTCGAACACTTGACCGATCGGCACCATGCGCACCTTCATGATCGACTCTTGAATCTCGTTCGTCGTACGCGCAAGCAATGCGCTGCTGTCGGCGAGTTCTTTCGCAAGCGGAACGAGATCTTTGGCGTGACCGTTGAGCGCGGCGACCGCGCCGTTCTTGTCCGTCAACGCACGTTCGAGCGTCCCCGCAATATCCGAGATGCGCGTGCGGTTGATCACCAGTTCGCCGACCAGATTCAACAGCAAATCCAGACGTTCGATATCGACGCGGATCGTCTGATGCGCGCTGGTTTTTTGCTTTTGCTTCGCAGGCGTCTGCGCAGCGGGCTGCGCGGCCTGCGCGCGCGCCGGCTCTTCGGCCTTGAGCTCGGGCGGCTTCGGTGCAGGCGCCGAGGTGCCGGATTCGGCGCGTGCCGCCTCGACCATACGCCAAATGTCCGCTTCAAACGCAGCGACATCGCCGGCGCCGGCTTGCTCTTCCGATTCAGCAGCCGCCGCGGCTTCGAACGAAATCTCGGAAGCGGTACCCTCGATCACGTTTGACGTCTCTTCGTACACGGCCACGAACGATTCCAGCCGGCCGATGTAATCGTTCAGCCCGTTGGGAGCGTCCTTGCCGTTGATCGCGGAGTCGACGAGATCGGTAAGAAAATCGCGGCCGCCGAACAGAATATCGACGCAGCCCTCGGAGAGCGGCATGCGCTCTTTGCGGAGCAGATCGCAAAGATTCTCGAGCTTGTGCGCGAGATTTTGCACGCCGGTGAACTGCAGCATGCCCGAGCTGCCTTTGATCGTATGCAGCGCGCGGAACAGCGAATTGACGAGCTCGCTGTCTAAGTGTTCGGAGCCGACGAGGTCTTCGAGCTGCAACAGATCGGCATCGATCTGCTGCAGCAGTTCCTCGGCCTCGTCGCGGAAGTACGAGACGAATTCGGATTTGTCGAAGAGATCGTCAGACACGCACAGGTCCCCGGATTAAGGACCTACTCGACGCCGAAGACGGAGAGTAAGGGCCGAAGCGAACCCGTTTCCGGGATGAGGATGAATTGACCGGCGACTTCGCGCTCTTTATCCAAGAAGGCGCTCTCGATCAAGAACACATCTTGATCCGGCAGAATGGACATCAACGTGCGAAACGCAGCCTGCACCGTGCCGTACGAAAGCGTCGGCACCGAAGGCAACACGTTTTGGCCGGTCAGATTGTTGATTGCCGAGAGATACGAACCGGCGATGATGTTGCCGATTTCCTTGAGCGTCGAATCGTTGATCGAATCGAAGACCTCGATTTCGCCGATCACGCGCTTGAGGAATTGCGAGACGAAATCGAGCGCCTGTTCGCGGTCGAACAGCACGACGATTTGCCCGGGCGCCTCACCGCGGATGTACATGTGCAGCGCGGCAACCATGCGGCTCTCGTGACCGACGCGCGAAGCGAGGTCGCGGAACTTGATGACGTCGATGCGCGGCTCGCTCAGATTGATCTTCGCGTTGAGCAGCTGCGAGAGCGCGGTCGCGGCGTGGCCGGCGCCGATGTTGCCGACTTCTTTGAGCGCGTCCTTCTGCAGATCGTTCAACTTCAGGCTCTGTGTGCTCACGTCAGCACCTTGTTGATCGTCTCGAGAATTTTCGGCGGCTGGAACGGCTTGGTGATGAACGATTTTGCTCCGGCCTGAATCGCTTCGACCACGAGCGCCTGCTGGCCCATGGACGTGCACATGATGATCTTCGCGTTGGCGTCGTGGCTGATGATCTGGCGCACGGCCGAGATGCCATCCATCTCGGGCATGACCATATCCATGGTGACGAGGTCGGGATTGAGCGCCTTGTATTTTTCGACCGCCTCCACGCCGTTTTGGGCTTCGCCCACGACGTCGAATCCGTTCTTGCTCAAAATCCCTTTTATCATCATCCGCATGACGACGGCATCGTCGACGATGAGGACCCGCTTACTCATTAGGCGCTCCAAAAACAGTACGAATTGGCCTTAATTATCCGGCCTTAAGACTTTTCGGCTGAACAGGCGTATTTTATTAGACTTAGGCGAGGCCGCGGTTACGCAAATCGGCCTGTTTCCGGTTAATAAATTCCAGAATGGCGCGGTCTTCCGCGAGCGTCACGCCCGAGAAGCGCAGCCCGTGCGAGAACTTCCCCGAGGTAGGGATCTGCTCCACGCGCATCACCTCGCCGATCACCGCGAGCGGCGCGGCATCGGCGCGCAGGTTCAAGCGCACCTCCAGGAGCTGGCCGCCCTTGCACTGCCGGTCGATGATGAGCGAACATCCGCCGCGGCTGATGTCGCGGATGCTGGCGCGCATGAACTCACCGGTGCCCTGGCGGTCCGGGGCAAGACGCCACGAGCCTGAGACGAGGACGTCCATGCGGACACTGGCGCGTTTTTGCGCACCGCCGCCCAGCGATTCCACGCGAGACGGCATTTGAAAACGCGTCATGCCGTCTTGCGCGGCGACGATCGTCGCGCCGAACCGGAAGCGGCCCATGGATGTCTGGTAGATGAACGCGCCGCGCTCGCCTGCGCGGCCCAGCATATCCCCCACGACGATTTCTTTGGGCGTAAGTTCTTCAACCGAAACCGAACGCGCGGGACGCCCCGTTACCGTCACGTCGACGAACGAGTGCAGCGCCGGCAGATGCTCCGCCGGTATCGCTTTCGCATTGCCCGATCTTCCGAAGAGGGACTTAAGACTCACAGCGTGCCGGTCTCCAACGGTTCGTGTTCGTCGGTCGTTGAAACTTGGCCGATCGATTCAACGCGCAGGTTAGGCGCGATCTCCGAATACGAGAGCACGACTAACTGCGGCGCCGCCCGTTCCGTAAGACGCTTGAGCGCCAGCCGGACTGACGGCGAACACAGAACGATCGGATGCAGTCCCGCGGATTGCGCGGCTTGCATCTGTTTCGTGAGCGACGAGTAAATTTTTGCAACCGTATTCGGGTCGAGCAGGGCGTAAGCATCCTCGCCGCGGCGCACGGCTTCGCCCAGGAGCGATTCCAGACGCGGATCGACCGTAATAACCGAGAGCAACCCGTCTTCCGCGTACTCCGCGCAAATGTGACGGTTCATCGCCGCGCGCACGCGCTCGGTCAGGAAGTCGATGTCTTTGCTCATGCGCGCGGCGTCTGCCAGGCTTTCCAAGATCAGGAGCAGGTTGCGCACCGGAATGCGCTCGCGCAGCAAATTCTGCAGCACGCGCTGAACCTCGCCGACCGTCAGCAGATTCGGCACGAGCTCTTCCACGACGACCGGGTAGTGCGTCTTGACGTTGTCGAGCAGCGCAGACGTCTCTTGGCGTCCGAGTAAATCGGGCGCGTGGCTCTTGATGATCTCGGTGATGTGCGTGGCTATGACGCTGGTGGGATCGATGACGGTGTAACCGGCCATCTCGGCTTCGGCTTTGCCCGATTCCGGGATCCAGAGCGCCGGCAAATTGAACGCGGGCTCCGTAGTCGGAATGCCGTCGATGGCCTGCATCGCAGTGCCCGGATTCATGGCGAGCAGACGGCTCACCATAACTTCGGCGGACGCCACTTCCAGACCATAGATTTTTAGCGCATACGTGCTCGGTTTGAGCTGTAGATTATCGCGCACGCGGATCGGCGGAACGACGATACCGAGATCGCGTGCGGCGTGGCGGCGAATGAGCGTGATGCGTTCCAGCAGGTCGCCGCCTTGCGTCGTGTCGACCAGCGGAATGAGTCCGAAGCCGATCTCCAGTTCCATCGGATCGTACGAGAGCAGCGGCACGACCGATTCCGCGGGTTTGACGGCTGCCTGCGGGCCGGTTCCACCCGCAACCGCCGCGGCTTGCGCAGCCGTCGGCAATTGCCCTGGGCGCGCTTCCGGCGGTCTGTTGCGCGTGCGGAAATAGTACACGAAGAGCAGCGCCGCGATCGGCAGCATGAACCAGCGCACCAGGCCGGCCAGGCCGAACAGCGTCATCATGATCGCCGCGATCAGAATCGCGGTGGGTTGGCCGCTGAGCTGCTTGGTCAGATCTTTGCCGAAATCGCCTTCGCTCGCGGCGCGCGTGACGATGATACCGGTTGCGGTCGAGATGAGCAGCGCGGGGATCTGCGTGACGATGCCTTCACCGACGGTCAGCAGCGTGAAGCGCTGCAGCGCAGTGATGAACGTCAGATGCTCCTGCGCGACGCCGACGATGAAGCCTCCAACCGTATTGATGGCGACGATGATCAGCGCGGCGATCGCATCGCCTCGCACGAACTTGCTGGCACCGTCCATCGCGCCGTAGAAGTCGGCCGAGCGTTGAATGTCTTTGCGGCGCTGACGCGCTTCGGCTTCGGTGATGAGCCCGGCGTTGAGATCGGCATCGATCGCGAGTTGCTTACCGGGCATCGCGTCGAGCGTAAAGCGCGCGGCGACTTCAGCCACGCGGCCCGCGCCGTTGGTGATGACGACGAACTGAATGATGATCAGGATCAGGAAGATCACGAAGCCGACGGCGTAATTGCCGCCGATGACGACCTGCCCGAAGAAATTGATGACTTCGCCCGCGTAACCGTGCGAGAGAATCGCACGGGTCGCGGTGATATTGAGCGAGAGCCGGAACAGCGTGATGATGAGCAGCAGCGTCGGAAAGACGCTGAAAGCCAACGCGTTCTCCGCGTACAGCGAGACGCCGATGATCAACAGCGCGACCATGATGTTCAAGGTGAGCAGGAAGTCCAGGATCACCGGCGGCATCGGCACGATAAGCAGCAGGACGAGCATCACCGATGCGCCCGCAATAAAGATTGGCGCGCTGGCGCGGATGCTCTGCGCGAGGCCGGCTTGCTGCGGTTTGGCTATCGCCATCAGGCTATCGTCTTCCGTTTAAGCTTGAACACGAACGCGATCACTTGCGCGACGGCTGCGTACATGTTCGGCGGGATCGCTTGGTCGAGTTCCACGCTCGCGTACAGCGTTCGTGCGAGCGGCGGATTTTCCATGATCGGCACGTTGTTTTCTTTGGCGATCTCGCGGATGCGTTTCGCGACGAGATCCGCGCCTTTGGCCGTAACGACCGGCGCGTCCATCTTTACGTCGTCCCATTCCAACGCGACCGCGAAGTGCGTCGGGTTCGTGACGACGACCGTCGCCTTCGGCACCGCCGCCATCATGCGCCGGCGCGCGAATTCGCGCTGGCGCCGTCTGAGCGCGGCTTTGGCTTCGGGGTTGCCCTCGGACTGACGGTACTCGTCCCTGACCTCTTGTTTGGTCATCTTCAAGCTCTCTTCGTACTGCCAGCGCTCGTACGCGAAATCGAGCAGCCCGACGATGACCAGCAGCAGTCCGAACTTCCACGCGATGCCGTACATGAGGCCGCCGACGAACCCGACCAGCATTTGCGAGGACATCTGACCGACCATGAACATCGAATTCATGTTGCCGGCAATGCTCGTATAAATAATGATTGCGACGGCGCCCAGTTTGGCTATCTGCTTGCCGAGGTTGACCATCACTTGTTTTGAGAACATGCGCTGAAGCCCGGTCAGCGGGTTGATCTTATTGAAGCTCGGCACGATGGGGTGCAGCGAGAAGATACCGCCGGTCTGCAGGACGTTCACGCCGACGCCGGCCACCAGCGCGGCCACGAACAGCACGCCCAGCAGCAGCGACGCCGAACCGAAGCACCGGGCGTACAGCAGCCACACCGAGGCGATCGTGAAGTCTTGATGCTCGTGGATGCGCCAGAGGACCGCCTGCATTGCGCCGCCCATCGAGGCCAGCGCCATCGGGACGAACGCGTGCAACGCAAAAACGCCGGCCAGAAAGACTGCCGCGCCGGCTAACTCGGAACTCTTCGCAACTTGGCCACGGCCTCGCGCCTCTTCCCGGCGCTTCGGAGTGGCTTTTTCAGTCTGCTCTGGCTTTGCCACGTCTTACAGCTATCATCGGCCGCTCGCGCAGGCCGCAACAGTCCGGAACCGACTCTTAACCCCGGCGGGAGGGCCCCTCGGTGCGACGAATAGGGCGGAGGTTTGGCGCCCCCTTTTCCACAGGAGAGTACATTGCGTCTCAAGGCAGGCCTCGGCATCATCGCCGCTTCCGCGTCTCTGGCTTTGGCCGGGTGCGGCCACGGAACCGTCATCGGCAGCGGTCCGCTGCCCACGCCGACGCCCGTAATTCCCAGCGTCTCGAACGAGTTCGCGACGACGACCGCCAACGCGCAGCCGGCGGGCATCACGGTCGGCCCGGACGGCTTCTTGTACTTCACCGAACAAGGCGCGGCCAACGGCAAGGCGCAGATCGGCAAGATCAGCACGGGAGGCACGGTGACGGAGTTCCCGCTCACCCCGGCGACGGCGCAGCCCTACGGCATCGTGCGCGGCGGCGACAACAATTTGTGGTTCACGGAGATGGCTGCGGACGCGATCGGCTCGATGACGATTAGCGGCACCTTCAA
This sequence comes from Vulcanimicrobiia bacterium, assembly GCA_025934645.1. Classification (GTDB taxonomy): domain Bacteria; phylum Vulcanimicrobiota; class Vulcanimicrobiia; order Vulcanimicrobiales; family Vulcanimicrobiaceae; genus JAICWY01. Next base: position 57,455 of record JAICWY010000005.1, on the reverse strand, counting down.
TACCACTTATCCGCTGGGCACCCCGCCGGGCGGCGCGGCCTCGTGGAAGCCCCTGTTCATTACGACCGGTCCGGGCGCCAACACCATGTACTTCACCGCGCCGGGCGCGAACGCGATCGGCGAGATCACGACGGCGGGCACGATTAGCAGCTTCGTCGTTCCGACGGCAGCCTCGTCACCGATGGGCATCGTTACGGGCCCCGACCTCAACGTCTGGTTTACGGAGAACGCCGCCTCGAAGATCGCGCGCCTGAATCCGAGCACGGGCACGATCACCGAGTTCGCCACCCCCACGGCCAACGCAGGTCCCAGCCAGATCGTGGTCGGCCCCGACGGCGCGATGTGGTTCACGGAAAACAACGTTTCAAAACTGGGCCGCATCACGACGACCGGCGTTGCGACGGACTATGCGCTCACCGATGCGGGCAGCGCGACGGCGCTGGTCGTCGGTGCCGACGCGAACTTCTATTTCGGGGATCCGGTGAAGAACCAGTTCGGCCAGGCGAGCATCTCGGGCGCATTCGAAAGCAAAGTGTTCCCGATCAAAACCGCGAGTGCCGGGCCGGTGCAATTCGTTTTGGGCCCCGACCAACGGATATACTTCACCGAGAACCAAGCCTCGAAGATCGGCCAGATCAGCTACTTCTAGCTTCGCGCTGGCGCGATAGCAAAGGCCCCGCTTATCAGCGGGGCCTTTTTTTACCTTATAATGTGCGTTCCAAATAAAGCGCGCGATCTTCTTTCCCGCCGTCGTCTGCAAAGGCGTGATAGCCGCACCCTTGGACGATCCGCAGCGAAGCTTCGTTCGCGGCGCTCACAATGCACACCGTGCGTTTTAACGGTAGGTGCTCGTCACCCCACGCCACGATTGCGCGGACGGCTTCGGTTCCGTATCCGATACCATGAACGGCGGACATAAACGCGAAACCGAGTTCGGGCACGTTTTGCATTTCCGGGACGATGTCGCGCTTAAAGTCCGCGAAGCCGGCCTCGCCGGCGTACAAACCGCTGCTCTTCTCTTCCACCGCCCAATAGCCGTAGCCGAGCAGCGGCCACATGCCTCGATAAGTCAGTATTCGGGACCAGCATTGCTGGCGCGTCGACGTCCGTCCGCCGATGAACCGCGTGACGGCCGCGTCGCCCCACATCTCGCAGCAACGCTCGTAGTCGCGCAGTTCGTGTGCTCGCAGACGCAGCCGCGCCGTTTCAATGACCGGAGGCGTCACCGCGGGACCATGCCGCGCATAACGGCATCCATGTTATGCGCCGATTGCAAGAAGAGTTGCGGAGCCACGTACCCGAGCAGCGGGACGCTCACGGCCATCATCAACAGACCAACGCCGATTTGAAGCGGAAGGCCGACGACGAACACGTTCATTTGCGGTGCGACGCGCGCCATCAATCCGAGCGCAATGTTGACCAAGAAGAGCGCGACAGCGGCGGGCGCGGCGATCTTCAGCACGATCAGAAACGCGTCTTGCAAGAAATTGATGACGTTGCCGGCGACGCTGGGATCGAGCGAAATGAACGGCAGCGGAATGAGATGGAACGAACCGCCGATGCCCTGGATCATGAGCAGATGCGAATCCGTCGCAAGAAAGATGAGCGTTGCGAGGGTCAACTGCAGCTCGCCGATGACGGTGACTTGCTGCTGCGTCTGCGGGCTTAGAATATTTGCGACGGCGAATCCGATTTGTATGTCGACGATCTCGCCGGCAAACTGAATGCCCATGAAGACGAGGTACGCGACGAATCCGACAATCACACCCAGCACGACTTGACTGACGATCGCGCCGACGAGCGCGCCGATATCGGCAAGCGGAGCCATCGGTGGAACCGCGCGGTAGAGAACGAACGCGATGAGAAACGCCAGGCCGATGCGCACCAGAATCGGGATTTGTCTGGCCGAGAACACCGGGAAGACGAAAAGCATCGTGGAGACGCGCACGACGATAAGCAGGAACGTCTCGAACTGCGCCTGGGTGAGGTTGAACAGATCCGGCATGCTACCGGATGTAATCCTTTACGTGAATGAAAACGCGGCTCATGAAGTCCGTCAGCATCGCAAGCATGAACGGCCCGAAGAACAGAATCGCCAGCGCCGACGCTACGATTTTCGGGATGAACGTCAGCGTGGGCTCTTGAATCTGCGTGACGGCTTGGATCACCGAGATGATCAAGCCGACGACCATCGAGATCAGCAGCACGGGCGCCGCAACCATGAAGCAGACGAAGATCGCGTCGCGGCCCAAGCTGATGGCATCGCCGTACCCCACCTCAGCGTTCCTCGGGGTCCTTCGACGTGCTGACGATGACACGCTGAGCGCCGCGATGCAGCGTAAGCTTCACTGCGGTCGCGATCATCATGCTAAGGAGCACCGTTCCTGCAAGAAAGGCTGCGAGCGCGAGGAGAATGCCCGAGAGCGTGACGGGAAGAGCCGGTAAAAATAACGCGCTGATGACTTGCTGCATCATTTGTAACTCTGGAAGATGGCGTTGACGGTCAGATTCCAGCCGTCCACCAACAAGAAGATCAGGATCTTGAACGGCAGCGAGATGATGACGGGAGGGATCATCATCATGCCCATCGAGAGCAGAATGCTGGCCACCACCATGTCGATCACGATGAACGGCACGTAGATCGCAAAGCCGATTTCAAAGGCCGTCTTTAATTCGGAGATCACGAATGCCTGAATCAAGATGTAGGTCGGCACATCCGACTGCTGCTGCGGACGCGGCTCGGTGGAGAGCGAGTAAAACAGCTGGATGTCTTTCGCTCGCGTCTGCTTGAACATGAACTTGCGAAGCGGCTGCGCGGCGCGGTCGAGCGCGACTTGCTGCGTGATCTGACTCTTCAGATACGGCTGCAGCGCGTTCTGGTTCACATCTTTGACGACGGGCGCCATGATGAAGAACGTAAGGAAGAGCGCAAGGCCGACGAGCACCTGATTCGGCGGAACCTGCTGCGTGCCCAGCGCCGTGCGCACGAACGAAAGGACGACGATCACGCGCGTGAACGAGGTTACGAGGACAAGCAGCGTGGGCGCGAGCGCCAGGACTGTAAGCAGCAGCAGAATCTGCAGCGAGGTTGCAACGTCGTGCGGATTCTTCGCTTGGCCGACGCCGATGCTGACTTGCGGAATCGGAATCGACGGAGCTGCCGGCGCCGTTGCGGCTTGCGCGATCGCCGGGATGACCCAAAGCGAAAGAACCGCGACGACGCTCGTAACGAGAAAGGCGCGATGGCGTGACCAGAGGCGCTTGAAGAACGGTTCGCGTTGCATCTAAGGCTTTTTCAGCTGCTTTAAGAAACCGGTGATCGTTTTGGTTTGCGCGTCGAACAGATTGCGCTGCTCGCGCATCCACGGCTCCACTTGCTCCGCGGGAAGCTCTGCGAGCGTGCTGACGTGGCCGCTGCCGCCGCCTACCAAATAGTAGTGGCCCGCCGCTTTTACGACATGCAGCGTGGTGTTCTGCGCGAGAAAGGTTGATTCGACGACGGTGATGAGCCGTTTATCGCTGGAGGCGACCAAACGGCCGCGTCCGAGAGCGCGCACGACGGTGTACAGGCCGAAGAGCATCAGCCCGACGACCAGCAGCGCCAGGATGTATTGACCGGCGAACGACATGGTTACGACTCTACGGTAGGATTGAGTTCGCTGATCTTCACGGCGAATTTGTCGTCGACGACGACCACCTCACCGCGCGCGATCAAAATGTTGTTGACGTAGAGGTCGATCGGATCGGTCGAGAGCTTGTCGAGCTCGAATACGCTTCCCGACTGCAGCGTCACCACGTCACGCAGCGTCAATGCCGTTTTCCCCAGCACGGCGCTGATCTGCAACGGCACGTCGTGCACCAGATCCAGATTGTTGCCGGCCTGAGCGCGCGACTGCGTCGGCGACATGGGAGTGAAGGCCACGGGTTGAGCTTTGGCCTCGACTACGCTCGGCCGTGGTTCGACTGCTGGTTCGACTGCGCTTCGCGCGCTCACCATGACGGGCGGGGGTTGCGGTTCGGCAGCCTCTGGTGTGTCGTCGTGGACCAGCTTTGACATCGCGATGCCGTCGAAATCGATGATGATTTGCGGAGCGGCCTCGACGCCGACTTGGACTGTGCCCTCGAACGAGGCGAACGGTGGCGCGGGAAGATTCGTGGCGTCGGTGCAGAGCTCTGCGCGCACGCCCTCGGTGGCGGCGCCCATGTTTTTCGCGAGTTCTTCCGCCATTGCAGCGGCAATTTGCGAGACCGTTTCCGAAACGATCGAGAGCTGCATCGCCCCCATCTCGGCGGCGTCGTCGGCGCCGCCCAGCATCATCTGGACGATCTTCGCGATGTCGTCGTTTTGGAAACGTACCACGGGTTTAATGCCGAGCGACGGAATCTCAGCGCACGCAACGAGCGTCCCGGCGTCGATCTTGATCGAACCTTCGTGGTCGTTGCGCATTGCCGCGGATGCCGCAACCGGCTGCTCGACGAGGCGGCCCAGAACGGTGCCGGCGGCCTCGAGCATGGCGTCGGTGAGCTGTTGAATATCGGCCATCGGGTTACTGGTCCTCGCTGGTAATGACGTCGGATACTTGTACGGCGATGCGGTCTTTGTGCACGCCCGGATACACGTGGAACTTATCGCGGTCGTTGATCCGCGCCACCAGCGCGGCGTCGGTGGGTTTGTCGAACAGAATCACATCGCCGGCTTGCAGCGCGACCAGATCGCGCAGCGAGACGCTCGTTCGGCCCAGCTCGACTTGAACGTCAACGGCAGCTTTTTCGACGTTGCGCGCGAGCTGTTGAATGTCTTCTTCGGTCATTCCGCGACCGGCGATGACCGTCGGCGACCATTGGAAGTCGGTGAGCTGCGTGCTGATGGATTGCAGAACCAGATACGGAAGACAGAAATTCATCACGCCCGTCATGTCGCCGACCTTGAGTTCCATCGAAACATACGCGACGGTCTGATCCAGCGGAATAATACGCGGGATGAACTGCGGGTTTGAATCGAGGGCTTCGATCTTCAGCGAGAGCGTGAGCAGGTAGTTCCACGATTCGCGGTAGCTGTTGAGCATGCGCGCCATGAAGCGCTGCATGAGCGTGCGCTCGATGTCGGTCAGGTCGCGAAGCTTTTGCGGAAACCACCCCGGGCCGCCCAGCAGCCGGTCGATGATCGAGAACACCAGGTTCAGGTCGACCTGCACGATGCCGCTGCCGGGCAGCGGGTCCATCGAGTAGATTGAAAGGATCGACGGGATGCCGATGCTGGCGATAAAGTCGCCGTAGCTGATCTGCTCGATCGACACGATCGTCGCTTCAACGCGGGTGCGCAGATAGACCGACAGCGAGTTGTTGAGCAGGCGCGTGAAGTTTTCGTGCAGCGTGCGCAGTGTCTGCAGCTGGCTATTCGAGAACTTATCGAGCCGCTTGTTGAACCGGAAATCGAAGGACTTGACCTTCTTTCCTTCGAGCGCGTCCTCTTTCGAGACCGGCTCGGTGGAAAGCTGATTTATAAGCGCATCGATTTCTTCTTGCGAGAGACTGGACATGACGGATCACTGCCCCTTTTCGGCGCGGGAGAGATTCGCATTGAGCAGCACGATATCGACCCGCCGATTCTGCTGCCGTGCTTCATCCGAGCTGTTATCCGTCCGTGGATGATACTGTCCGTATCCCGCCGCGGAGATCCGCGTCGGGTCCAAGTGGTCGTCTTCCACCAAGTACCGCACGACGTTGACCGCGCGCGCGGTTGAAAGTTCCCAGTTACTGGGGAATTGCTCCGTCGCGATCGGGACATCGTCCGTATTGCCCTCGACGCGAATCAGATTGTCGTTCTTCTTAAAGAATGAATCGACTTCGTCCAGAATTTTCTTAGTGTCCGGCCGCAGTTCTGCGCTGCCGCTATCGTAGTAACTCTTATCGGAAAGTAAAGTAATGACCAAGCCGCGATGGTCCATGTGTACTTGGACCTGGCTCTGCAGCCGGTGACTCTCGACGTACTGCTGCAGATCTTTTTGAATCGCGGGCACCGTCGAGCTCGCGTTAAAACTTTCTTTACCGTTCACCCCGCCGTTGGGCGGCTGGTTCACGGACCATTGGTTATCGAAGCCGCCGGAAACGGCGTTCGCGAATTGCTGAAACTTTACGCGGCTGATGGTCGACATGGCGAAGAGAATAATGAACAGCGCCAACATGAGCGTGATCATGTCGGCGTATGTCAGAAGCCAGCGCATCATGCCGGCGGTCTCGACTTTGGTCTCTTCCGCCTTCTTGCGGAACTTGCTTTCGGCCGCTCGCGCGGCGGTTTTTACCGGCTGCGGCATTATCCCGGCGAGTAGCTCGGTTCGGCGACGGCTCCGCCTTCTTCGATATCCGTCTCACGCGTTTCCGGATCCAGGAACGCGTGCAGGCGTTCTTCGAGCAGACGCGGATTATCGCCGGCTTGAATCGAGAGAATGCCCTCGATCATGATCTCGCGCAGCAACAGCAGTTGGCCGTAACGCTCTTTAATCTTCGTCGCGAGCGGCAGCCACAGCAGATTGGCGAACATGATACCGAAGAACGTCGCGACGAACGCTTGCGCGGTCGCCACGCCGATGCTGCCGGCGACGTTCGTACTGCCGCTCATGCTCGAGAGCCCGCGCAGCATGCCGATGAGGCCGAGCACGGTACCGATGATGCCCAGGGTCGGCGAGTAGCCGCCCAAATTCGTGAACACGGCTTCTGCTTTGGTGCCGGTCTCTTGCACGTGGGAAACTTCAGTTTCCAACACTTTGCGGATGACGTCGGTGTCGCGGCCGTCGATGACCAGCTGAATGCCCTTGCGCATGAACTCGTCTTCCAGCGCAGCAGCCTCGTTTTCGAGCGCCAGCAATCCCTCGCGGCGCGCCTTCTCGGCGAACGAGACCAGCGTCGCGATCACGTCGCGCTCGTGATAGACCGGCTCAGTGAACGCGGTTTTAAAGCCGCCGAAAAAGCCTTTTGTAAAGGTTCGCAGCGGAAATGACGTGAGGGTGGCGCCGACCGTGCCGCCGACGATGAGTACGAAAGCTTCCCAGCGTCCAAAGATGACGTGGGCGTCGGTGCCGCCGACCCAGCCGGCTATGAAGATGGCCCCAAAAGCAATAATGAGGCCGAGGAGTGTAGCAAAATCCAAAGCGTGTCTCCGCGCGGTCCCGGTCCGTGGTTCCTTACCTTCCTTGTATCGGCATGACCCGCGTCATTATGAGGCTTCGGGGGCGCTACGCGGATGAGCCGTAGATCTTCCGTTTGAACTCGATTATCAGGCTTTGGATGGCGTCCATGGAGTCGCGGACGATGAGTTTGTTGCCGCTGACCAGGGTGATGACCGTGTCCGGCGTGGTCTCAACCGACTCGATGAGGTCGGAGTTGACCATGATGGGCTGTCCGTTGAGCCGGGTGAGTTGAATCATGATCTGTTGTGCACCAAAAAGCCCGCGGATTCTTGCCGCGGGCTTCCTGGCTCAAGGACCTCCGTGTCCTACGTTTTCACTAGTTCGACGACGCGCGGATGTTCAGAACCGTCTGCAGATTCTGGTCGGCCGTCGAAATGCCGCGCGTGTTCGCTTCGAACGCGCGCTGAGCGACGATCATCTTGGTGAACTCGTCCGCGAGCGAGACGTTGGACTGCTCGAGCGAGCCCGCGATGACCGCGCCGAACCGGCCTTGCGCGCCGGTGCCGATCTGGGGCAGACCGGAGTTCGCGCTCTGCTCGAACGTGTTGCCGCCCGCGCGGTGCAGGCCGCCCTCGTTCTGGAACGTCGCAAGCGCGATCTGCGCGATGGTCTTCTGCTGACCGTTCGTGAACGAGCCCGTCACCGTGCCGTCTTGTCCGACGGTGATGTTGGAGAGCGTTCCGGCCGCATAGCCGTTCTGAGAAATGACATTCGCCGTGGCCGAGCCCGAGAGCGCCGCCATGTTCGAGAAGTCGAGGCCGATGGTGGCGAGCGTCGAGTTGTCGCCGGCCGGCCAGCCGTTGATCGCGATCGCGTTGCCGTCGGTCGTTGAAGCGGCGGTCCCCACCGCGTGCACCGGCGTGCCGGTCGCGCTCGACGAGGAGTTGATGAACTGCCCGTTCGCATCGAAGAACAGAAAGCCGGTGCTGGCCGGCGTTGCGGTGGTCGAATCGCCGAACGACACGGTGTACTGCCACGCCGTTGCCGGAGCAACGCCGGTACCGCTCGGATTGTTCACCGTCGCCGGAAGCGTTGCCGGCGCCGTCGGAGGCGCGGGCGTGAACGTGATCGTCGCCTGATGCGCGTTGCCGAGCGAATCATAGATCGTCGTGCTGACGGTTTTGTTCACCGGCGAGCCGCCCGACGCGGCAACCGCGTACTGCGTTTGATCCAGCGAACCGCCGATGCTTACGTCGAAGTTCGCGTCGTTGTTCGGCCCGAGCTTCACGGCGTTGGCCGCGCCGGTGCCCGCCGCTTGCATTTGCAAGCCGACCGGAACGTTGATTGCGCCGGGGTTCGCCGTCGGCGTCACGACGCCGTTGCCGTTCGCCATGAAGCCCTGCACGGCAAGACCGGTGGCGGGATCGTAGAGCTGCCCTTGCGAGTTGAGCGAGAACGCGCCGTCGCGCGTGTAGAGGGGCAGGCCGGAACCGTCGGTGTTGCGCAGGATGAAGAATCCATCGCCGTTGATCGCGAGATCGGTGTTGAGGCCGGTCGTTTGCAGACCGCCTTGCGAGAAATTCGTGTCGATCGAGTTAACGCGAACGCCCAGGCCGGTTTCCTGCGGATTGACGCCGCCGCGCGTTTGCGTCGGGCCCTTCGTTGCGAAGCCGTTGGATTGATAGAACATGTCCGCGAACGTCATGCGCTGGCCTTTGAAGCCGACGGTGCCGACGTTGGCGATGTTGTTGGAGATCATGTCGATCTGGCTTTGGTAAGCGTTCAGACCGGAGATCCCCGTGAACAGCGAATCGAATGCCATTCCTGTTGACCTTTCAATACGAGTCGCAGCGCGTCAGTCCATCGGCGCTGCGTCGAGGTCCCGCATGCGGTCCACCTCGAGAGTTACAAAAGAGTTTTCGGTTAGCCGATGACTGCGGCTGAGTCGATGTTCGTAAAGACGTTCTCTTTCATCGAATCTTGATCGACCGCGGTAATCACCGTACGGTTTTTGATGCTCACCACCATGGCGACGTCGCGGAGCATGAAGAGCGATTGTTTCGCGCCCTTCTCCGCCGCTTTATCGGCCATGACGTTCATCCGTGCGATGTCGTCGTTGCTGAGCTGAATGTTGCGCGATTGCAGACGCTGCATGGCGTGAGCGGAGAATTTGAGCGGCTGTGCCGTCGCGGTCCGCTGCGCTTCCAGTACAGAGCGGAAACTCTGCGAGGAAGACGGCGGAATTTGAACGGGGCGGCCTACAGGACGTGGCGCCGGGCCGGGAATGATCCCCGGAGTGCCGATCGCGTTCACATCTTTCGGATCCACGCTACCCCCCGATACCTACGATGCTGCCCGTAGAGAACAGCAGCGGCTGGCCGTTTTGGTCGGTGAATTCTTTCCCGTTCGAACCGGTCATCGTAAAGTACGGCGTTCCGTTCTGAACCGCGATGCTGCTGACGTTTCCGGTAATGTTCGAGCTGTTTCCGGTGCCGTCGGTGGAAACGACGGTCACTTTTTTACCAATCAGTCCGGCCGTTTGCATGACGCCGAAGTTCGACTGGAAGTTTTTAAACGATTGATTGAGTTCTTGCGTGGCAGAGAGGGCTGAAAATTGCGCGAGCTGCGCAACAGATTGCGTGTCGTCCATGGGTTTCATGGGATCCTGATTTTGCAGTTCGGTGGTGAGCAACTTCAAGAAGTCGTTCGACCCCATGACCTGCCCGCTCAAACCCGATATCGACGAGTTCGAAGCGGTTTGGGTTCCCAACCCCGAGATTGGCGTCGTGGCCATGTGTTTCTCCTAAACCAAGTAATTGAGCACGAGCGAGTTCGGCGCCGATAGTACCGGCGGACCAAAACGCGGATCGGCCCAGGTGTCGTCTTCGCCATCGAGCGCTGCTGCAAACGCACCGGCTCTTCCGAGCTTGACGTGCGGTTGTTGCGGACGCTGGTTGGTGAAGCCGGCGTTGCCGCCGGAAACGTCGACGGAGAATCCTCCGAGCGAGAGACCCGCTTCGGAGAGCGTGCGCGCGAGCTGCTGTTGATTCGAGAGCAGCATGTCGCGAACGTCCGCATTCTGCGCGACGATGTTGGCGGTGATGGTGTTTCCGCTAACGCTAAGTTTTAGCGAGACGTCGCCCAAATGTTCGGGCCGCAATCGCATACGCACTTCGGACGTATCGCCCAAATTGCGCATGGTGATGCCTTTGACGACTTGCTCGATCAGCGCTTGCGGATCGACCGGGGTGTAAGCGTTTTGCGCGTTCGCGCCCGCGGCGCTCTGCGCGTATTGCGCGTGCACGGCCGAAACCGGTGCGGACGCGAGCTGCGCTGAGAACTGCGATTGCGTGGTGGGAACGCCGGATGATTCCGGAGCCGAAAATGCCGCGCCGTCCTGCGGGCCGTTTTCGTTTCCGCTTCCGGTGCCGGTTTGTGCGAACGTGTGTTGTGCAACGATCGCGACGAGCCGTTGGAAGAGCGCGGCGTTTGCCGCTACGGGTTGCGCGGTTCTCGCCGGCGCGGGCATGCCGGTTCGCTGCGCGTCGGCATTCGCGGCGCGCGCCAAAATGCGCGCGAGCGGATCCGGAAGCGCGGGCTCTGCCGGCTTGGATATCGCGGAGATCTGCAGTTGCTGCTGCAGTTGCGGCTGCGTTTGGGCCTGCGGCGCGGGGGATTGCGCCTGTTGCGTCAGGTCCGCGGCTACGCCTGCGAAAAGCGATTGCACAAAAGACGCCACGGCGGCCGGCGGTTTCTGCTCGCCGGTCGGTGGTTTCGTTTGCTGGGCCGGGATTTCTTTCGCCTTTGAATCGGCGTCCAAGACTGCTCCCGAGAATTCGCTCTTCTGCCCCGCGGTATTCAGTTCGCTCGCCAGTTTTGTGAGGATGTCCTCGACTTTCTGCTCGAGCGCGGCGACTTGTGTTTTTAGGCCGCCTTGCGTTGGGGGACTCGCGCCCGGTGGCGCGAGCGCATTCGCGAGCGCGCGTTGAAGCGTGCGCTGCGCGTTCACATCGTCTCCTCTACCGCTTGCCGTTGCTATCGCTTTGGCAAGTTTTGCGGAGACTTTGTCGATGATTGCCGCCATCGGCGTGCCGGCCTGCAGCATCGACGCGAGTTGCGAGAGCGCATCGCTGCCGAGCATGCCGTTCAGATCGCCGGCTTTCTTTTCCAACTGCGCGGCAAAGCCCAAGCCTTTGCTTAGACCTTTAAAACCGGGCAGCGCAAAAGGAAGCACGTTGCTTCCGAGCGACTTGACCGTCGCCCCGATGGACGGGGTGTGGAGTATCGTGGTTCTCACCTCCTTTCAAAAGTCTCATCGGCATGCGGCCAGGGGAATGTTAGAAGGGCTTGCTTGGATGAGGGCCCGCAGCCGCCCCATCAGGCGGGTGAAGGCCGGAAAGTCCAGGGCCTGCTCCACGTCCGAGAGCGCCGCGGGCGGATCGGGGTGGACTTCGACAATGGCGCCGTCGAGGCCGGCGGCGGCCGCCGCAAGGACGATGGGTTCGATGAGGCTTGCGCGGCCGGTCGCGTGGCTGGGGTCCGCTATGACGGGAAGATGGGTCAGTTCCTTAAGGCGCAGCGCACCGGCGAGATCGAAAACGTTGCGCGTCTGCGGGTCGAAGCCGCGGATGCCCCGCTCGCATAACACCACGTTTGGGTTCCCTTCGATGAGGATGTACTCGGCGGCGTAGAGCACCTCGTCCAGCGTGGCGGAGGGACCGCGCTTAAGCAGAATGGGTTTGCCCGTCCGCGCGGCGGCTGTGAGCAGCGCGAAATTCTGCATGTTGCGCGCGCCGATCTGAATCATGTCGACGTTGCGGCACAGCACCGGCAGATCCGTCTCGCTCATCGCTTCCACGACGGCGGGGATCTGCGCGGTGCGGCTCGCTTGAGCGATGAGCTCCACGCCATCATCGCCCAAACCTTGAAATGAGTACGGCGACGTGCGCGGTTTATACGCACCCGCACGCAACATTTGCGCACCCGCCTCTGCGACGAAACACGCGGTGCGCTCGATCTGCGCGCGCGACTCGACGGCGCACGGGCCGGCGATCATCGTAAATCCCTCGCCGCCGAACGGCACACCGGCGGCGCGCACGACGGAGTGCGGACGGCGGTCTTTGCTTGCGAGTTTGTACATGCTTACGTTGCTCCAGGGCGAGATAAGAATAAAAAAAGGCCGCCCGGCAAGGGCGGCCTTTCGAACGTTTTTCCGGTTCTTAGAAGCGCGCTTAACTCACCGTCACGGATTGTGAGGCAAGCCACCACCAGAGATTACGCGCAACCGAAGTCTTCATTGGATGCGACTGTAGCACGCTCATCTGCGGGTGTCAATGGCGAGCGCGTTACGGACGATACGATCGCCGTGTTCGCTCAGAACCGATTCGGGATGGAACTGAACGCCGTGAACGCGCAACGTCTTGTGCGAGATCGCTTGCACGACGCCGTCTTCACTTCGCGCGGTCACTTCGAGCTCGGGCGGAAGCGTGCCGGGATCGAGGCATAGCGAGTGGTAGCGCGTCGCCAGCAGCGGCGCGGGAACGCCGTCGAATAGGCCGCGGCCGTTATGCGATATATTCGAGGTTTTTCCGTGCATGGGTGCCGGCGCGTGAATCACCCTCGCGCCGAACGCCTCGCCGATTGCTTGTAACCCGAAACACACGCCGAAGAGCGGCATCTTGCGCCCGGCCGCCTTGCGGATAAGTTTGACGACGTCCGGGGTTTGCCCGGGATTTCCGGGCCCCGGACCGACGACGAGCGCATCGTAATCGTTCAGCACGTCCGGCGTTAAGCGCGTATCGTCGTTCAGCATCACATGCGGCGTAACGCCCTGCGCCGCGAGCAGATGCACGACGTTATACGTGAACGAATCGAAATTATCGATAAAAAGAACCTTCATCTCACAAGCCTAGTACTTCGCGGGCAATTCGCGTCTTGTGGAAGACCTCGGCATATTCCGCTTCCGGATCGCTGTCCGCAACGATTCCCGCCGATGCTTGCCAGCACGCAATGTTGTCGCGCACGTGCACGCTTCGCAGCGTGATGCACGAATCGAAATCACCCGGCGTCCAACGCCCGATGCTGCCGGCGTAGAAACCGCGCGCGACGGGTTCGAGTTCGTCGATGATCTGCATCGCGCGGATTTTCGGCGTTCCGGTCACCGTACCGGCCGGGAATCCCGACGAAAATAGATCGAGCGCATCGCATTCTTCGCGCAGATCGCCAACGAGATCGGAAACGATGTGCATCACATGACTGTACCGTTCTATCTGCAGCAACTCGGTGGCGCGCACGCTGCCGAATTCGCACACCGCGCCGAGATCGTTGCGGCCCAAATCGACGAGCATCACGTGCTCGGCACGCTCCTTTTCGTTCTCCAGCAGTTCGGATGCGATCTCCGAATCGGCGCGCTCGTCCGCGCCGCGCGGCCGGGTTCCGGCCAGCGGCCGGATGCGCGCGCGCCGGCCTTCGAGGCGTACCAAAAACTCGGGCGAGGCGCCGAGCCGCTGCCCGAACGGCGTGTCGACGAAAAACATGTACGGCGATGGATTGCGCGAGCGGATCGCCCGGTAGAGATCGAACGCGCTGCCTTCGAACGGCGCGGAGAAGCGAATGCCCAACTGCAGCTGGTACACTTCACCGTCGGCGATGTATTGCTTCACCGTGGCGACGCGCTCCAAATATTCATCGCGAGTCAGCGACGCGCGCATTTGGCCGGACGCCCGAACGGTCGAGGGCAGCACGGGCCGCTGCGCGAGCAGGCGTTCGACGTACCGGTCCACCGCGTGCTGCGCGGTCGCGGCATTTTCGGCGAACGTCGTTATCGTCAAGGCATCGGTGAAATGGTCGAAGATCAGCCACGTACGCGGCACTGCTACGTAGGCGGCGGGCATCGGCGGATCTGCTTCGAGCGAAGAGTGTATCCGCGCATACGTACGAGCGGCATCGTATGCGAACGTTACCAGCGCATCGCATCCATACTGCTTCAAAAACGCGCGCACCGCCTCCATCAGAGCGCCGTCATCCTGAAAGACTCGTGCGTCCAAATAGTCGACGCCGATGAACGAGTAGCGCGAGATACGCCCGCCGCTCTCGACGCTTTCCAGCAGACAGGACGCGCCGGGCGTGGCCAATGCAGCATATGCCGATATCGGCGTGAGCGTATCGGCCGGGATAGTGAGCGAATAAAAGTCGAAGGCCGCCGGTTGAATTCCGGCGGCCTCCACTGCAATCTCTGGGCGCGCTGAACTCACCGGTTATTCCTGTCGGCCGGTCGCCACCACGAAGCTGCGAAAAACTGCATTGCATGGCTATTATCCGGGCCCGCGCGTGCCCCTGCCGGATGCCGGAGACCCCGGCGCGGCCGCCGAAACGTCCGTGCGGGTCGCATGGCACACGATCGACTTCGCATCTATCTGTTCGGCGAGCCGCGGTTCGAAACCGGAGGCGCCGTTCACGCGTTCAAAGCGCCCCCTAAGACGCTGCCACTGCTCGCGTATCTGCTCTTGAACCGGCGCGGCCCCGTCGCTCGCGAGACGCTCGCCGCCGCGCTGTGGCCCGATGCGGATCAACGTGAAGCCTTTTCGAATCTGCGCCGGCATCTTCACTATCTCTTGAAAGCGCTGCCGCCGCTAAACGGCAATGCGCCCTGGATCCGCGCCGGACAAAAGACGCTTGCATGGAATTTGGACAGCCCGTACTGGCTCGACGTCGAGACGTTCGAAACGGAGATTCAGGAGCGCGCGCTCCGCGCGCGTGCCGTGCGTTTATACAGCGGCCATCTCTACGAACGTTGCGTGGAAGATTGGATCGACTTCGAACGCGAGCGGCTGCGCACGCTTCAGCTCTCGGCGCTCGCGCAACTCGCCGCGGAAGCGCGGGAACGATCGTCGTTCGTGGAAGCGCTGCAATACGCCCAACTCATCCTTGCCGCCGACCCATGGCGCGAAGATGCGTTGCGCACGATTGTGGACATCCGCATGCTGCTCGGCGACAGGGCGGGAGCGCTCGCAGAATACGAGCGCTTCGCGGAGCGTTTGCGCGAAGAATTGCAAACCGAACCGCTCGGCGAGACGCAAAACCTCTACCAACGGATTCGCGGGCTGAAGGATGCCCCCGCCGCCGAACAGGCGCGTGCTACCGGCGCGGTCACGCTAATCGGCCGGCAAAACGAATACGCGACCCTGCGCGACGAATGGCAGCGCGCCGTGCGCGGCGAGGGTCGCAGCGTGCTGCTTGGCGGCGAGGCAGGCATAGGGAAAAGCACGCTCGTGCAAGCGCTGGCCGACAGCGTGACCGAAAGCGGCGGCAGCGTGTTGCGCGGCGCGGCCACGCCGCACGAAGACGCGGCGCTCGCCGCATTCGCGCCGATCGCCGACGCGCTAGATGCGGATCTGTCCGCACCATTGTCGAGTGAAAACGAGCGCCTGCGCGGATTCGAACACTTCGCCGCGCTCTTAGCGCAGCGTGCGCAAAGCGCGCCGGTGCTCGTGATTATCGAGGACTTGCACTGGGCCGGAAGCACGACGTTCGACCTGCTGCGCTATTTGCTGCTGCGCCTCGCGAACGCTCCTGTGCTTTTCGTCGCGACATACCGTGAATTCCAGACGCCCCGCACGCACCCGCTGCGCTCGCTGCGCCGGCAGCTCTCAAAAACGCGGCGGTGCACGACCATGGCGCTAAGCGCGCTCAGCCGCGAAGAAGCCGCCGCCCTGGCGTGCTTGTGCGCCGGAAAAACGCTAACGGACGATCTGCTGCAGCGCATCTACGAGCGCAGCGACGGCAACCCGCTCTTCGTCGTCGAATTGGTACGCGAACTGCGCAACAGCGGTCCCGAAGCGGTACCGGGTTCCATACACGAGATCGTGCGCGAGCGGCTGGGCCGGCTCGGACAAGACGCCCGTGCGCTTCTGCAAACCGCTGCTGTTGCGGGCGCTTTTCCTTCGCCGGAATTGCTGGTCGAAATTACGGGCTTCCGCGAGGCGGACGTGCTGCTTGCGCTCGACGAACTGATCGCCTCGCATTTCCTGCGGCAGCGGGCGGACGGCGTCACCTTCGTACACGACGTCATCCGCCAATCCGTCTACGAGGGCATTCGCGAAGACCGCAGACGCGCGATCCACGCGCGCGCCGGCCTAGCACTGCGCGCGCTCTACGAGGATCGCTTCGGAGACGTCGCGGCGGCCGCCGCCTGGCATTTTGAAAACGGCGGCGTCACCGGTGCGGCAGCCGCCGCGTACGGCGTAGCCGCGCAGCACGCCTTCGATATGTATGCCGTAGACGAAGCGGCGATGTACGCGCTCAAAGCAATGCAATTGTCGGCGGATCCGCGGGACCGATTTCAAGGCTTGCGAATTTTGGAGCTCGTTGCCGGCGCGCAAGCAAACCGTGCGCTGCAAGGGCAGTATCTTCAGCAGATGCGCGCGTTAAGCCCCGAATTGCTTGAGGATGAACGCGCGCACGCGTTGCTGCGTACCGTCGACTTTGCCGCGGGCGAATCGCATGAAGCGCATCAAGCGGCGTTGCATGAACTCGAAGAATTGGTGAGGCAGATGCCCGGTTATGCACCGGCACTCGATCTGCGCGCCGGTGAAGCGCTCAGCCGTCACGGCGATTTCGTGCAAGCACGCGAGCCGCTCCAGCGCGCGCTGGCGGCGTATTCCGACGGCCGCGATTCCGACGCGCTGCTTCGTTGCTTGACCGCGCTCTTTATCGTGGCGAACCTGGGCGGGTCGCAATCGGCGCTCGATGAGATCCGGGAACAGATCCGGCGAACGCGCGCTTCGCTCGCGCCGCAAGCCGATGCGCGGCTTAACGCGCGCCTTATGCAAGCGCAGTCCGCAGCGCTGCTGGATCGCGATCCGGTAGCAGCGCATGAAGTTGCCGTCGCCATGCTGGAACACACGCAGGACGCGAACGACCTTTGGCTGGAGTCGCGCGCGCATCTGCTCGTAGGGGCATGTGCGGCGAGGCGCATGCTGCTCGGCGAGGCGCAAAGCCACTTGCGCCGTTCGGCCGAGATCGAAGCGATTGTTGGCCGTCACCGCGAGATCGCACGGGTGCGAAGCTGGCAAGTCATGGTCGAAAACCGTTGCGCGGATTTTGAATCGGCGCGCTTGCTGGGAAACGACGGCCTTGAGGCTGCGCGAGCCTGCGAGGCTTGGGACCTGATTTACAGCATCCTGGGAAACTTGGCGAACACGGCCGTCTGGGCCGGCGACTTGCAAACCGCGAGAAATAACCTGACCGAGTCGCTGCGCCTGGGCGAACAACGCGGCTACGACAACTCCTCTCAACAAAGCCTGCTCGGTGAGGTTGAGATCGGCCTCGGGAATCTCGACCGGGGCGTGCGTTTACTGGAACAGGCTCGCGATGCTGCGGCTCCGCAGAGCCGCGCGCTATCCGTGCATCGCGTCCACCTGCCGCTGCTGCTGGGCCTTGCCTATTTGGCGCGCGGCCGCGAAAACGACGCACGCATTTGCGCGGAGTCGATCCGCAGCGAGATAGACGCCTTCGCTTGCTACTACGTGCATCCCCAAATGCACTTATGGTCCGCGGCGCAATTTTTGCGCATGCTCGGCTACCGCGAGAGCGAGAGCTTCGCGCGCGCCGCCCGTATCCGTCTTACCGAAATCGCGGCGACAATCGACGACGAGCGCACGCGGACGCGCTTCCAAGACTTCGTTTTCAACCGCTTGATCGCAGCGAACGCCGAAACGCAGGATCCGCTAAAAGCCTGGTATCTCCCGTACGCGATAGACGAAATGCCGGTTACGGCGAGATCGGTTCGTTAACCGGCCTTGCGTCGATATCCAGCCATGGGTCGTGCACGTGTTCGCGCGTGCCCGGGCGCGGGAAAATCCCGTGCGGGTTGCGTTTGAGCCACGCCGCAGCGCGCACCGCGAGATATTCGAAGTCGTGGTATTGGTAGTTGCCGCGGCTGCGGCGCATGACGGCTACCACCGGTGAAAGGCGTTTCCAGCAGAACACGATCAGACGCGCGAAGAGATCCATGAACGTGTCTTCCGTCACCAAGCGGTGCTTGAGCAGCGCGCCGATCTCGTTGAACCAGTTGCATACGATTAATTCCGGATGCACGTCGGTATCGATGAAGCCGATCCCGGCGAGCTGCGCGCGGTACTGCGGGTCTTCCATGCGCTCCGGCAGGCGCTCTTGAATGTAGCGAAGCGCCGCCTGCACCTCGGGCTCGCGAAAGTCGCGTTCGAGGGAGAGCAGCGCTTCGAGTTGATTGCCCGCGCGCATGTGCTGCAGCTGGATGAGCGCCGCAACCGCGCTGGCGCCGATGACGAGCATCGTGCCGAACGTGGCCCAAGCGGTTACGACTTCAGCGGCCATGCACGGCCTTTAGCGCTTGAGTTCGGGATGCTCCTGCGTCAAGTTGGCGGCAAACGAAGCGGGAAGGTTCTCGAGAATCGCGCCCACCGATTCGGGCGACATCGCGGCGAAGACGCGGGCGACGTAGTCCTGCGGCAGTTTTTGAACGATCTTGGCTGCCGATTCGGAATCCATCGCGGCCCAGACTTGGGCCGTCCGTTGGATGTCCGGGGTGGGTCCAACGGCCTCGTTATTACTCGGGCCGCCCTTCGGCTGCGCTGCGCGCTGCTCCGGAGGACGAGCCTGGATCGCGCTAGCCTGCGCGGCTTGCTGCTGCGCGTCGTTGAGCTGCGATTGCAGTTGCGAGGTTTGCTTCGCGCGCTCGTTAATCTGCGAGCGCGCATCGGCGAGTTGCGTCTGCAGCGAGGCGATCTCGCGCTCTTGCGCGGCGATGTGGCGCTGCTGCGCAAGACCGTCGAACGGCGCTGCGATCGCTTTGGCGGGCGGACTGTTCCATAATGGCGCGAGAGGGCCCGTGGCGATCCACGTGCGCGAGGGCGCCCAACTGAGCGCGGCAACGAGCAGCGCTACCGCCGCGACGGGAAGCAGCACGCGGCGCCAAGGAAAGCGTTTCTTACGCTTGCGGGTGACTATCATAGGTCCTCACCATGAAATTGCTGCGGCGGTTGTTGGAGTCATCCAGTTCGGCTTGTTCCGCTTGGGCGACGGATGCGCGGTACTCGTCAAATTTTTTGTCTTTGAGTTTCTCGATGACTTTCCGGTCTTTGCTGGCGCCGATAAGGTCGGCGCGGGCGCGGTCGACCGCGGCGCGGCGTTGCGTAATCGTGGCGTGCTGCATGACGATACAGCGGTCCAAATATTCCAGATGTGCGTAGTGCCAGCGCAGTTCGTCGCTCGAAAGCGAAGCGTGGTCGTCGCGCAGGGCCGTAGAGAACCGCTTGAAGTCGCCGTTCAAGCGCGCGAGTTCCGCTTCCGCGGCGCGCAGTTCGTTCTGGCGCCCGGCGAAGATTTGCTGCTTCTCGTCTTCGATGCGTTCGCGGTGATCGAGCACCGGCTCGAGCGTAAATCTAAATTTCCGCATCATGCGACGCTCATCAGTTGCGCGACGGTCTCGTTGAGATCGGCCGTCTCATAGATGCCCTGGCGCAGAAAGTGGCGCACCGCCTCGATCTTCGAAACGGCGAGATCCACGCGCGGATTGCTGCCGGCGACGTACGCGCCGATGTTGATGAGGTCTTCCGCTTCACGGTACGTTGCCAGCACGTCGCGCAAAGCCGAGGCCGCCGAAGAGTGGTTTTGATCCACCACATCCGGCATGACGCGGCTAACGCTGGACAATACGTCGATCGCGGGATACTGGTTGGCGGCGGCGAGTTTGCGCGAGAGCACGATGTGCCCGTCGAGAATCGAGCGCACCGCGTCGGCCACGGGCTCGTTCATGTCGTCACCGTCGACCAGCACGGAGTATAATCCGGTGATCGTGCCGGTTTGCGAGGTCCCCGCGCGTTCAAGCAGTTTCGGAAGCAGCGCGAATACCGAAGGCGTGTACCCCCGCGTGGTCGTCGGCTCCCCAATCGCCAGGCCGACTTCGCGCTGCGCCATGGCAAAGCGCGTGACGCTGTCCATCATCAGCATCACGTCGAGACCCTGGTCGCGGAAGTACTCGGCAATCGTCGTTGCGACGAAGGCCGCTTTTATGCGCACCAATGCCGGCTGATCGCTCGTTGAAACGATCACGACGCTTCGGCGCAAGCCTTCCTCGCCGAGATCGCGCTCGATGAAGTCGCGCACTTCTTTGCCGCGCTCGCCGATAAGCGCGATGACGTTGACGTCGGCGGCGGTGTTGCGCGCGATCATGCCCAGAATCGTGGATTTCCCGACGCCGCTACCGGCGAAAACGCCGACGCGCTGCCCTTTGCCGCACGTCATCATCCCGTCGATCGCGCGAATGCCGAGCGAGAGCGGCTGCGTTATGCGTTTGCGGGTGAGCGCGCCCGGAGGCGCAGCGATAATCGGAGCGCGCTTGCCGGCAAAAATACGCCCTTTGCCGTCGATCGGATGACCGAGTCCGTCGAGCACGCGGCCCAGCAGTTGATCCGTGACGCCGATCTCGAGCGGTTTTCCCAAGCTAACGACGTCGCTGCCGGCGCCGATGCCCAGTAAATCGCCGAGCGGCATGATGAGCACTTTATTATCGCGGAAGCCGACGACCTCGGCGAGCACCGGTTCGGCGGTGCGCTTATATTGAATGTGGCAGGTCTCGCCGATCGCCATGCTCGGACCGATGCTTTCGATCACGACGCCGATGACTTGGCGCACCTTGCCGTTCTGCCGCACCAAATCGGCAGATTGCAGCACTCCGATGTAGCGGTCCGCGGAAAAGACGGGCAGGCCGTTCATCAGCTGGCTTGGGCGGGCGGGTTGATGAGTGCCGGTTCGCTGGAGGGTGCGAGCGAGACCGGATCGTCGACGGCGAGCAGCCGGCGCACCTCACGCAGTTGCGTGGAAACCTTCGCATCGATAGTGCCCGCTTCGGTTTCCAAAACGACTCCGCCGCGATCCACGCGCTGATCTTCGATAATGCGCATGTTGTCGATCGCGTTCATCGACATGATGCGGTCGCGGTGGTCGCGCATCGCTTCGATGTCGGCCGGATTGACGCGAACGGTCACCGTTTCCCTGTTAACCAGACGCGCGACCGCGGAGCGCGTCATCTCGACGACCGTCTCACGATCGACGGCAATGTGTTGCGCGAGAACCCGCTCGGCGACGGCGACCGCGAGCCGCACGATCTCCGGCTCTGCGCCTTCGACGATCTTATGGCGCTCGGCGCGAGCCATCTCGATGAGACCCCGCATGGTTTCGAGCATCTCGTCCATCTCGGCCGATGCCGCCGCGCGCCCGTCGCTCACGCCTTGTTCGAATCCCTCGCTCTTCGCCGCTTCGTGCAACGCGTTCGCGCGGCGTTCCGCCTCTTGCACCAGCTCCAGCGAACGTTCTTTGGCATCACGCAGCAGCGCCTCGGCATCGGCCGAGGCGTCGTCGATAATCTTGGCCGCTTCGGCGCGCAGCGCATCGAAGTCCGGCGCTTCCTCGATTTGCGCCGCCGCGGAGGCGCCGGCGAAGATCGGATCGTCGAACGCGGCGAAGATCTGATCGGGTTCGGGCGCGGGCGGCGGCGCAAACGCCGGCGGACGCACGGTGTAGGCGTTGTCCGAGACGTGCGCGTTCTTGACTACGCGGCCCATCGCACCCCGTTATACAAGCTTTTCGTCCTTCGCGCCGCGCGCGATGATAATCTGCCCGTTTTCTTCCAGGGTGCGGATGACGTCGACGATAGACTGCTGCGCTTTGCCGACTTCGCGCATGCGCGTCGGTCCGAGCAATTCGATCTCTTCGCGAAGCGTTCCGGCGGCGCGTGAAGACATGTTGCGGTAGACGCGTTGGAGCAGTTCGTCGTTCGCAGTCTTGAGCGCGAGCGCGAGATCTTTGCCGTCGACTTCTTTGAGGATACGCTGGATCGAGCGGTCGTCCAGATTGACGATGTCCTCGAAGACGAAGAGCAGGTTCTTGACCTCGGTCGCGAGATCGGGATCGCGCTTGGTGAGGCCTTCCAGAATGTTCTTCTCGGTTTCGCGGTCGACGAAGCCCATGACCATCGCGAGCGACTGCACGCCGCCGGCCTTGGCGAAGTCGGCACCCGTGACGAGTAAACGGCGTCCGAGCAATTCGTCCAGCTGTTCCAGCACTTCCGGCGCCGTCTTTTGCAGAATAGCGATGCGCATCGCGACTTCTGCCTGCAGATCCGGCGGAAGCGCAGAAAGCACGGCGCCGGCTTGTTCGGGCGCCATGTACACGAGAATCAGCGCGATCGTCTGCGGATGCTCGTCTTGAATAAACTGCAGCAGTTGCGCGGGCTCGGTCTTCTTGATGAGCTCGAGCGGGTTGCCGTGCTTGAGCGCGGCAAAGAGGCGGTTCGTCATGTCGTCCGCTTGGCCGGCGCCGAACGAACGCTCCAAAATCTCCTTGGCGTATTCGATGCCGCCTTCGTTGATGTACTTGATCGCGATGGCGCGTTGATACGCCTCGGTGATGACGGCGTCGCGCTTTTCCAGCGCAACCGTCGAGATCTTCGCAATCTCCAGCACGATGCGCTCGACTTCGTCTTGGCGCAAGAACTTGAAGATCGTCGCGGAGAGCTCCAGCCCCAGCGTGATGATGAGAATCGCGGCCTTTTCCGGACCGGAGACGTCAACCGCCGGAAAGTCGGCGCCGAGCGAAAACGCGCTTACATCCGGCAGATCGGCGGGAACGTCGCTGAGGTTAACGATTGGTGAATCCATGTTATTCCGCTAACCAAAGTTTGACGAGTTTGGCGATGCTGTCGGGGTTTTCTTGGGCGACGGTCGTAACGTACTCGACCATTTGTTCGCGCGTCATGTCGGCAGCAGATCGAATCGGCGCAGCGATGCCGGGCGCGCCGTCGAGCATCGGATGCTCTTCGAAGGGCGGCAGCTCTTCTGCGAGCGTCGAATCGAATGACGGCAGCTCCATTGCTGGCTGGAAATCGCGGCGTCCCTTACGCGTCGCAACTACGGCGACCGCGCCGATGGCGCCCACACCGAGCAACAGCGCGATGAGCCACATCGGAATTCCGAGCACGGCGCCGCCGCGCTGCGCGGCGAGCGACGTCGCCGCCGGCAATACGGCCGGGTTGAACGGAATCGCTTCGACGGAAACCTGATCGCCGTTGCTCACATTTAAGCCGGCCGCGGCGATGACGAGATTTTGGACCTGCGTGCGCATCGCGGGCGTGATTTGATACGGCGTGCTATTCCCGGCGCTGGAGGCGCCGTTGGCAGAATTGAGCACCACCGCGACGCTGGTTTGCAGCACCTTGCCCGGCGCGTCGATATGCTTGACGTTTGATTCCGAGATATCGTAGTTCGTAGTCGTTTCCGACTTATTATAGCGGCTGTTCCCGCCTTGTTGCTGCGCCTGGTACGTCGGAATGTTCGAAGTCGTGCCCGGAACGCCGATGGCAGCCGGTCGCGGCCCCGTGCCGTTGTACGATTCGCGCTTGCTCTGCTCCGAGAGCACCGAGCCCTGCGGCGCGTACGTCTTCGTTTCGGTGGTGTTCGCATCGAAGTTCATGCGCGTCGAGACGCGCGCCACCGCATGGCGCGGCCCCAGCGTCTGATCCAGCATCGATTGGATGCTCGACTGCACGGCGGCTTCGTAGCGCTGTTTGGCGGCGAGTTGTTCTTGCGTGAGATTGAGCGGATCGGGGCCGTTCGCCGTCGCGCCTTGCGCGGGCAGCAGCACCTGTCCGTCTTGATCGACAATCGTCACGCTTTCGGGCTTGAGGCCGTCCACCGCGCGCGCGACGAGCATCGTGATGCCCTGCACCTGCTGGGCCGAGAGCGACTCTCCCGGTTTGACGGTGAGCGCGACCGATGCAGTCGTCGAAGCTTGATCGTCGCTGTACAGCGTTTGGTCCGGCGCCGCGATATGCACGCGCGCGGCTTCGACCGGCTCGAGACCGCTGATCGTGCGTTCGAGCTCGCCTTCGATCGCGCGCGTCTTATCGATCTTCTCCTCGAACTCGGTCATACCGAAATTCGTGCGATCGAAAAGTTCGTAGCCGGTGGATGCGCCCTTGAGCACGTTCGCTCCGGCGATGGCCACGCGTTCGTCGGAAAGGTTCTGCGAGGGTACGAGGACGGTCTTGCCGTCGGCCGAGAGCTGATACGGGACCTTGTCGTCCTTCAGACGCGCGGTCACCGACGCGGCATCGGAAGCCGAGAGGTTGGAGAACAGCACTTCATATGAAGGCCGGTGCAGCGTGTAAAACAACGCGAGCGCAAGTAGCGCGACGGCTACTACGCCCACAACGCCCACGGCAAGCATACGGTTCGGGCCATCCCAAACAGCTTTCAGCCGGCCGCCGAGATCGTTCCACGACATCGTGATGCGATCCAAAAACGTCACCTAACCCATGCGCGGCCGACCGTGGCCAATCCATCAAGCATCCTTGCCCGACGGCAAATGCCAAGTCGATCCAATACGTGAATCGACCGGACTACTAAATTGTAGTATCGGAAGTTACTCACAGGGCTTTACGCTCGCCCTGGAAGCGGGGCAAAAATTTACTCAAACCGCAAGCTCGGAGCGTTCCGGGCCGACGGATACGAACTCGATGGGCACGCCCAAAATCGATTCCAGCCGCCGGACGTACGAGAGCGCTGCTTCCGGCAGGTCCGCAATGCGGCGTACGCCGGAGATGTCTTCGCTCCAGCCGTCGACGTATTCAATGTCGAGCTCGAGGCCGGGCTGGCCGGCGGCACTGAAGCCAACCGGCTTGCCGCCCAGGCGGTAGCCGGTGACGATTCCCAGGCGTTCGAAACCGGTGAGGACGTCCAGCTTCGTTATAACTGCGGACGTGAGGCCGTTTACGCGGGACGCGTAGCGCGCCGCGACCGCATCGAACCAGCCGCAGCGGCGCGGCCGTCCGGTTACCACGCCGAACTCGGCGCCGTTTTTGCGCAGACGCTCGCCGGTCTCGTCGAGCAGTTCCGAGGGAAATGGGCCGCCGCCGACGCGCGTGCAATATGCCTTCACCACGCCGACGATACGGCCGATCGCAGACGGGCCGATACCAAGCCCGATGCACGCGCCGCCCGAAATCGTGTGCGAGCTTGTCACGTACGGATACGTGCCGTAGCCCACGTCCAGCAGCGTCCCTTGCGCGCCCTCGATCAGGATCTTGCGTCCTGCCTCGAGTGCATCGTGCAGGTACGAGACGCCGTCCACGATGTGCGGGCGCAGACGCTCCGCTGCGTCGAGCGTCGTTGCGATGAGATCCTCCGCGCCTTTGAGGCGCAGCTTTTCCGCTAGCGCCTCTTTGCGCAGCAGATCGCCGAACGTGATTCCCGACCGCGCCACTTTGTCGACGTACGCCGGCCCGATTCCGCGGCCGGTCGTGCCGATGGCCGCGGCGCCGCGCGCTTCTTCCGCAGCTTTATCCGCTGCGGCGTGGTACGGGAAGACGACATGCGCGCGATCGGATATCCGGATGCGGGAAACATCCACGCCGTGCGAGGCCAGCGAATCGAGCTCACCCGTCAAGCCGGCAATGCTGACGACAGTGCCGCCGCCGATGAAGAGTTGGCAGTGCTGCTGCAGAACGCCCGAGGGCACGATGCGCAGCGCAAGCTTCGTGTCGCCCACGCGGATCGAGTGACCCGCATTATCGCCGCCGCCGAAGCGTGAGACGATGTCGTATTCGCGCGCGTAGTAATCGACGATGCGGCCTTTGCCTTCATCGCCCCATTGAATGCCTACAATGATATCCGCGCGGTTATTCATTGATGAACTCGAGGTCCGACGTGTCACCCATCGGAATCTGTCCGACGCCCTGGAACGAGGTCATCACGAATTCGCTGAACAGGGCGTTGGGCCAACCGAAATCCGGCCGCGTGAAGCGCTTCGGATCGTTAGGATCGAACGATTCGTGCAGTAAGTGATCGCCGGGGTCGCTTGCGAGGAGTTGATTCAACACGTCCTGCTTTTCGGTTTGCGTGGAAGCCGTGAGGCCTTGCATCACCAGCGCGAGCGGCCAGATCCAATGGTCGGGCGTGTGATAACTGCCGATGCCGCGCGCGACGTTTCCGGTATAGTACGACGGGTTGTCTTGCGAGAGTAAGAACGCGCGCGTGTTCAAGTAGTAACGATCCGTATCGGGCATGTACCCCATGTATGGCGCCGAGAGCAAGCTGGGGACGTTTGCGTCGTCGGTCAGGATAGCGTGCCCAAGCCCGTCCACTTCGTACGCGTAGATGTAGCCGTATTTCGAGACCGGCACCATGCCGAAGCGTTGAATGCCCCGCTGCACTTCATCGCGCAGCGACTGCGCCTCGTGGGCTTTGATCAAATTGTGATAGACTTCGCGCTCGATTTGCGCCATGTCGCCGAGCGCGACGACCGCGAACATCTCCGACGGAATCAAGTAGTTGTAGTAACACGCGTCGTCGGAGGGGCGAAAGCCCGTCCAGATCATGCCGGTGTACGCGACCGGGCGGCCGCGTCCGTCCTGCAACTCTTTGTGCACGTAGCGCGAGTTGCGCGGATGGTCTTGCTCTTTCTCCATCGTCGCAAGGATTGCGTCGAACGCTTTGGCCTCATCGACCGTGAAGATCGACGTGTCGCCCGTGACGTGCCAGTAGCTCCATGCCAGCGTGATGGGATAAGCCAGCGAATCGAGTTCGAACTTCTCTTCCCATACGTGATAGTCAAGGGTGAAGGCGTTCGCGTACGGGTCGATCTGAATGTATTTGGCTTGCCGGGCGATGATCGCGCGCAACAGATCGCGCGTCGTCGGATCTTCCTTGGCGTAATACAGGTACGGGCGCACCTGCGCGCTTGAGTCGCGCAACCATTCGGCCGGAATATCGCCGGTCTTGACGTACGCCGTGCCGTCGGGCGCCATCTCCGCCAGTTTGCCCGTGTCGAGCAGCGCGGCGCGGAACATCTGCTGCAGATGCGGATTCGCGCTTTGATAGCCGGCGGCGGCGTTGGCGATCGATTGCAATTCTAAGGCCGGCGCGGCGCCGGCAGTCGCCAGCAGCAGCGCGAGGAGCGCGGTAACGAAACGCATTACTTGGGCCAGCTCCCGTGGGAATAGAGCGCGGGCAGTTCGCGGTAGCGGCCCTGATAATCCAGTCCGTAGCCGACTACGAAGACGTCGGGAATCTCGAAACCGCGGTACTTCACGTCCATGCCGGCGATGCGGCGCTGCTTGCGGTCGAGCAACGTGCAGATCTCGACCGAGGCCGCCTGGCGTTCCCGCAGCGTCTTCAGGACGTACTGCAGCGTGAGACCGGTATCGATGGTGTCCTCGACCAGCAGAATATGACGGCCCTCGACCGATGCGGTGGTGTCTTTGATGAAGCGGATGCCTTCGGTATCGCTATAGCGCGAGAGAGCGATGAAATCGAATTCGCAGGGAATCTCGATCGAACGCGTGAGGTCGCCGACGAATACGGCCGAGCTGGTGAGCACACCCAAGATCATCGGATTCTTCCCGGCATAATCTTTGGAGATCGCGGCGCCGAGTTCGCGTACCCGCGCCGCGATGGCGGCTTCGTCGAAGAGTTGCTCCTGAATCACGAGACCTGCGCCAATCTATTGGAGAAAAGGCGCTCGATATCGCGCCGGGTGAAGAGTTTGATCGTCACGCCCGGGTAGGCTTCGCGCAGCAGACGCACCTTGCGGTTCTTGCGCGACTGCAGCGAAGCGCGGAGAACCGTAAGTTCCACGTAAAGATCGAACTGCGGCAGGTAGAAATCGGGCGTGAAAGATTCGAGCGGGTTGCCGCGCGCATCCCAAGTAATCGGGAACGTGCGGGGCTCGTAGTGCCACTCGACTCCGTAGAAGTCGAGCAGGTTTGCGAAGTGCTCTTCGCTGCTATGCGCGAACCGTGGTTCGACGCGCTCACCACAGGCACCGTGTATTGCCACGGGCGTACCTCTACGACAAGGAGATTCCGAATTCCGCCTTCGTGGGAAGCGCGACCTCGAATCGCGCGCCGCCGAGCGGCGAACGATCGACGCGCACCGCGCCGCCCGCGCGTTCCGCGATCATCTTGACGATCGCTAAACCGATCCCGTGTCCCGGGCGGGCGAAAGACTGCGCGCCGCGAACCCGCAGACCGAAGATTGCGTCGCGCTCCGCGGGATCGATGCCCGGGCCGTCATCGTCCACCCGGACCACCGCCTCTGCGCCGGACGCCTGCGCATCCACATTAACGACGCCGCCTTCACGCCCGTACTTGATCGCATTCTCGATGAGATTGATGAGGAGCTGCAACGCCGCATCGGCGTCGAGGAGCGCGTTCACCGGAGGCGACGTCGCGACGCGTAACGTTATCCCCCGAAGTTGCGCGAGCGGCCGCACGACTTCGCAGGCCGCATCGATCTGCGCGTTGAGTTGGCACGTCTGCGCCAGCGCATCGGCGGAAAGATCGAGCAGCGAAAATTCCAGCATGCCGTCGAGCAGCCGCGCCATTCGCAGCGTCTCTCGCCGCGCTGTTTCCAGAAACTGGGGCGCCAGCGCCGGATCGGCGTCGCCGTCGAGTAACGTTTCCAGGTAGCCCCGGATGGAGGTCAGCGGCGTGCGCAGTTCGTGGCCGATCGTCGAGAAGAATTCGTAGCGTTCCCGCTCGCGCGCGCCGCGTTCGAGCGCCGTACCAGCCGCCGCGTCGATGCCGGCCGCACCTTCGTTGCGTTGCACGAGCGTCCACCCGGTTTCAACACGCAGACCTGAGTCCAGCGAGACCGCCGCACCGACGCGTTCCAGTACGGTGCGGCAATCGACCGGTGATGGCAGCCGCGCCGCCCGCCCGCGCGCTGTCATCGCAATGAGAAACAGATCGCTGCCCGGCTCGTGCAGCGTCAGATCGCCGGCGCGCACTGCCCGCTGTGAGGCTTCGTGAAAGATGCGAAGCGTCGCGCGTTCGACGCGCCGCGCGGCGCGTTTGCCCTCGCGCCAAGCGATGCGTTCGAACTCGGGTAAGCGCAGCACGAGCAGCGGCACGGGCCCATCGGACAACGCGTGCGCGACCGCGTCAAGCGCGCATGAATTTATAGCCGAAACCATGCACAGTTTGGAGCATCGGCGGAAGTCCGTGCTGCTCTTCGATTTTGCGGCGGACGCGGCGGATGTGCACGTCCACAGTACGCTCGTCGCCCGCGAAATCGTACCCCCATACGCGCTCCACCAGCGCCCGGCGCGAGAGGGCGACGCCGGAATTGAGCGCGAGCGCGAGCAACAATCCGAACTCGCGCGGTTTGAGTTTGATGTCTATGCCGTCCACGCGTGCTTCGCGCGCTGATTCGTCGATCTGCAGCCGCCCGAATTGGAGAATCGACGCACGTGACGTGAATGGTTTTCCGGCGCGCCGCAGCACCGCTTTGACGCGCGCTACCACTTCGCGCGGCGAGAACGGTTTGCAGATGTAATCGTCGGCCCCCAATTCCAATCCGAGCACGCGATCGATTTCGTCGCTGCGCGCAGTAAGCATTACGATTGGCACGTCGTGTTTATCCCGCCGCAGCACGCGCGCGACTTCGAGCCCGTCGATTACCGGCAAGCCTACATCGAGCAGCACCACATCGGCCAATTCCCGGGCGCTTCGCAGTGCGGCATTGCCGTCCGCAACCGCGACCACTTCGAACCCGTCGCGCTGCAAATGGTGCGTGAGCAAGTCGCGGATGGCGGCATCATCTTCGGCGACGAGCACGATCGGCGTGGGCATGCTTTAGCGAGTGCCCACCGTTACCGCGGCTTAGACACAGGGTACAAGGCCGCCGTGGCCGAGAACAAATCGGAAGACGAGCAAAGCGGCGGTTCCGCGCCGCAAGAGTCTCCCGGCAATATCGTCCAGCTTACAAAGGACGAAGAGCAGGAGGTTCGCAAGCGTTCGAGCCTACGCGCCGCGGTCGTTTTCGAAACGGTCCGCCGGGAAGGCGAGACAGAGATCAGCCGCGCCGCGCTGGCTTTGGCTTTTTCAGGATTAGCGGCCGGATTGTCCATGGGCTTTTCGCTGGTTGCATCCGGCATTTTGCGCGCGCTTTTGCCGGACGCGCCATGGAGGCCGCTCGTCGTCAACTTGGGCTACACCTTCGGCTTCCTCATCGTTATTCTCGGACGCCAGCAATTGTTTACCGAGAACACGCTTACGGCAATTCTTCCGGTGTTGGACGACCCCAACAAATCGAAAAAGCTTCTGCAGATGGTCCGCATGTGGAGCATCGTTTTATTTTCGAATCTCGTCGGAGCGGGCATCTTTGCCGTCGTGGTCGCGCACACGGCGACGTTCGAGCCGAACGTGAAGGCCGCGTTTTTGCAGATCGGCATGGAGGCGCTCAAACCGTCCTTCGGCGAGATCATTTGGCGGGGTATTTTAGCCGGCTGGCTGATTGCGCTGGTCGTGTGGCTGCTCCCGGCCGCCAATCCGCAGCGCTTGTGGATCATCATCGTCATCACGTGGCTGGTCGGCGCAGCGCAGCTCAGTCACATCATTGCCGGTTCCGTGGAGTCCTTGTACGTCGTCGCGAGCGGGCAGTATCCGTGGACGCAGTACATCGCGCATTTTTTGGTTCCGGTGTTCATCGGAAATTGCATCGGCGGCGTCGGCTTGGTCGCAATCTTGAATTACGGGCAGGTCGTCCCGGAGCAAGGCGAAGAGGGCGGGACGTAAATCGTCCGCCCTCGCAGTGTTTTTGGTACGTCTACCCTACCGGCGCGAGCCGGTTTTTTTGCGTCCGCCGGTCTTCTTCCGGCCGCCCGACTTTTTGCCGCGCGCGCCGGTGCTTCCGCCGGCAGACTTGCGGCCGCCGGTGGTTTTGCGGCCGCCGGTGGATTTGCGTCCGCCGGTCTTCTTGCGTGAAGCGGTTTTACGTCCGGACGCTTTGCGTCCGCCACGCCCACCGGATTGTGCGCGCGTCTTCGCCCGCTGCCAGCGCTCGCCCAGTTCTTCACGCTCTTCTTCGTCGAGCAGTTCCTGCGCGAGTTTGAAGATCGTCGACTCTTCTTCTTGCACGTGATGGCGAACGTTTTCGCCCAAGACCTGCAGTTGTGCTTTGAACTGGTCTTCATTGCGGCGCCGCCCTTGCAGCAACGCGATGAGGTGCTTCACCAGTTCGTGCTCGGTGAACCCTTCGAATACGTCGATGCGTTCTTCGCTGTCTTCCGCCCGGTCGCGAAGCTCGGGATAGAACAGTTTCTCTTCGAGCTGCGCATGCATGGTCAGCGCTTCCTCGATACGCGCCGCCAGCTCGTCGAGCTCCGCGTCACCCGCTTCGTGTTGTTTGGCCTCCTCGAGCATGCCGGAGACCTCGCGATGTTCTTCTCGTAATACGTCAAGGATATCCATGGCTGCACGGTACCCCAGAACACCAGCGGCCATGCACGCTCTACACTAAATCGGCAAACGGACCGAATTCCGCGGCATAATCGCGTAATTTCCGGTAGATCAAGGACGCCGGAAAACCGAGGCGTTCCATGGCGCGCGCGGCCGAGGGATAACTGACTTCAGGCTTTGTACGGAAGAGTTTTGCGAGCGCTTCATCCAGGCGTTCGGTTTCTTCGTGACTCGAATGCTCGATAGCGGTAGCGGCTGCATCGCGATCGATGCCCTTGCGCACCAATTCCCCTACCAGGCGCGAGTTGCCCACGGCTTTGCGTTTTTGCTCTACGTAGAGTTGGGCGAAGAGTTTGTCGTCGATATAGCCGTCACGCTTGCAGCGTTCGACGGCATCGCGGACCGCTTCGTGCTCGAAGCCCTTGCGTTCGAGTTTTTGCCACAACTGCGCCTCCGTAAGGCGGCGCTGCGCAAGCATGCGCAGCGCCGTCACGTACGGGGTCGCCACTATTCCGCGGCGGGAGCCGGCTTTGCCGAACCGTTGCGGGAGACCAGCTGGCCCGCGAGCTCTTCGCGGATCTTCGCGGAGATCTCATCGGCAACTAAGCTGTTTTCTTCCAAGTACGACTTGGCGTTCTCACGGCCTTGGCCGATGCGCGTCTCACCGTAGGTGTACCACGAGCCGCTCTTGCCGACGATGTTGCGCTCGAGCGCGACGTCGAGGATCGAACCCATCTTGCTGATGCCGTGACCGTAGGTGATATCGAATTCGGCTTGACGGAAGGGCGGCGCGACCTTGTTCTTCACAACTTTGACGCGCGTGCGCGAGCCGACAACGTCCTGGCCGACCTTGATCTGTTCGAGTTTGCGCACGTCGAGACGTATCGACGCGTAGAACTTGAGCGCGCGGCCGCCGGAGGTCGTTTCGGGATTACCGAACATGACGCCGACTTTTTCGCGGAGTTGGTTGATGAACACCATGACCGACTTGCTGCGGGAGATGGCGGCCGTGAGTTTCCGGAGCGCTTGCGACATGAGGCGCGCTTGCAAACCGACGTGCGCGTCGCCCATATCGCCTTCGAGCTCGGCTTTCGTCACGAGCGCGGCGACGGAGTCGAGCACGACGATGTCGACGGCGTTCGAGCGGATCAGCATTTCGGCGATGTCGAGGGCCTGTTCGCCGGTATCCGGCTGCGAGACGAGCAGATTGTCGAGATCAACGCCGAGTGCCGCCGCATAGTTCGGATCGAGCGCGTGCTCGACGTCGATGAAGGCTGCGGTGCCGCCGTTTTTCTGCGCTTCGGCGATTGCGTGCAGCGCGAGCGTCGTTTTACCGCTGGACTCCGGTCCGTAGATCTCTACGATGCGTCCTCGCGGGAACCCGCCGACGCCCAAAGCCAGGTCGAGCGCGATCGATCCCGAGGGCACGACCTCGAACGCCATCTTCTCTTGGATCTCGCCCATCCGCATGATCGAGCCTTTGCCGAATTGACGCTCGATCTGCGCGAGAGCATTGCTGAGGGCTACCTGCCGTTCATCTTGCGCTGCCATGTTCAGTCATCTCCATATTTCTTTTGCGTACGTTGTTACTATCACGCTATCGAGCGGTGATGCCAAGGGTATGGCATCGTATTAGAACGTTCCGGAATTTTCGAAGAGAGCGTCGATGAACTCCGAGGGTACGAACGGGCGCAGTGCGTCCGCCGACTCCCCGAGCCCGACGAATTTGATGGGGATCTCCAAAGTGTCGACGATGGCGACCAGTACGCCGCCTTTGGCGGTGGAATCGAGCTTCGTAACGACGACGCCCGTGAGCGCCGTGGCCTCATTGAAGAGCTTGGCCTGCGAAATCGCGTTCTGGCCGGTGGTGCCGTCGAGCACGAGCAGCGTCTCCGCGGGCGGACCGCCGGTTTCACGCTCGATAATGCGGCGCATTTTCTTGAGCTCTTCCATGAGGTTGGTCTTGGTCTGCAAACGGCCCGCCGTGTCGACCAGGATCACGTCGGCGTTGCGCGCTTTTCCGGCCTGCATGCCGTCGAAGACGACCGACGCCGGATCTGCGCCCTCCTTGCCGCGAACGAAATCGGCGCCGCTGCGCTCGGCCCAGATCGCGAGTTGCTCCGCTGCCGCCGCACGGAACGTGTCGGCCGCAACGAGCAGCACGCGTTTGCGCTGCGCGCGCAGTTTTGTGGCGAGCTTGCCGATCGTGGTGGTCTTGCCGCTGCCGTTCACGCCGACCACGAGCACGACCGCCGGCGGATTGCCGGCGTTGAGCTCCGGATCGGGCAGCGTTAAAAAGCGTTCGACGTCTTTTTGAAAACGCGCGACGATTTGATCGCTGGTGCGCCACAGCTCTTGCTTTGCGACTGTTTTGAGGCCGCCGACGATCTTCTCGGTTGTCGGGACGCCGAAATCGGCGAGGAGCAGCAGCTCTTCGAGTTCGTCCCAAACTTCGGAGGTGATGGGTTTGCGGGCACGCCCCAGCGCCTGTACGCCTGAGAGCGTTTCACGCGCCTTGCCGAACGAATCGCGTAATTTAGCGAAGAAACTCATTCGGGTAAAGCCCCTTCCCTATCGAGAATCGAACTCCTGTTCGATTCGGAGAGCTTTTCAGGCGCGTAAAAAAGCGCCGCCCTCCATCCGCGGAGAGGCGGCGCAGGCTCGGGCTAACGCGCCTACCGGATGCGTGCGATTATCTATGTTTTAACCGCGGCCGTTCGTCTTCATGACTTCGTCGATTAGCCCGTACGCAAGCGCGTCTTTCGCCGTCATGTGATAGTCGCGCTCGAGATCTTCCAAGACCTTTGCGAGCGGCTGCCCCGTGCGTTCCGAATAGAGCGCTGCGAGCGAATGGCGCGTTGCGATAAGCTCGCGCGCGTGAATCTCGATGTCGGTGGCTTGGCCGCCGATTTGCTGCACCCACGGCTGATGGATCAGGATCTTGCTGAACGGCAAGGCCATCCGCTTGCCTTTTTCGCCGCCGGCCAGCAGCACCGACGCCGCAGATGCCGCCATCCCCGCGCAGATCGTCGCGACCTGCGGTTTGATGTATTGCATCGTGTCGTACATGGCTAAGCCCGCGGTCACGCTGCCGCCTGGGCTGTTGATGTACATGTCGATATCTTTGTCGGGATCTTCTTTCTCAAGAAACAACAATTGCGCTATAACCAGACCGGCCATATGATCGTCGATCTCGCCTTGCACGAAGACGATCCGGTCGCGTAAAAGCCGCGAATAAATGTCGTACGCCCGCTCGCCGCGGGCCGTATCTTCGATAACCGTCGGTACTAAGTGCCCCATACCGCGCTTATAACATGCGCGGCTTCTCGATCGGAACGGTTTACGCCCCAAAAGCGGCCACCGCGCAAGAGGCGCGGGGCGCGTACGTGCCGCATTGCCCTTGTATGAACACGCTCACCGTCGAACAGCAGCAACGCATTATCGCGCTTCTGCAGCAGGGCCGCAGCCTGCGCGAAGTGGAGCGCATTACGGGGCATAGACGCGAGACTATTTCGCTGTACGGACGCTTGGCCGGAATACTGCCCCGGACATCAGGCACATCCGCTGCGCAGAACCTCGCAGCTTAGCGCGAGTGACTGCGTTTGGCGGCCGATGCGTCCACGCGGAACACATATGCCAACACTTCGGCGACGACGACGTACAGTTCGCGCGGAATCGAGTCCGTAAGCTCTAGCCGCGAGAGGGCCTCGACCAATTGCGCGTCTTCGTGCAATGGAATGCCGTTCTCGCGTGCGACGCGGACAATCTCTTCCGCCATCAGCCCGCGGCCGGCCGCAACGACTTGCGGCGCTTCGTCGCCGACCGGATCGTATTTGAGCGCGGCAGCGGCGGGACGCGCGCCGACGTCTTTACGGAAATCGTAGAAGCGGCCGTTCATGCGCGCAGATCCAATCCGTCGTCGGACTGGGCTGCTCGCGCAGCCGGCTTGGGTGCCGATGCGGCGTCCAGAGCTTTTGAAGTAACGGAAGCGACACGATAGCGTAGGTCTTCCAACCGCGAACGCAGCGAATCGAGCGTTTGCGAAAACGTTCCCGCGGCGGCTTCGCGCTGCGTTTTGACATCGATCTTCACCGAGCGTCCCGAACTCTGCAGATCGATTGCGACGGTGCCCAAGTTCGCTGTATCCAGCACGAACGCGACGTGAAAGTTGTCCGCGTCCAGTTTTTCCGCGCGCTTTTCCGGATCGCGAGAGATCCGTACGTACGAAGGTTTTCCACCGTCGTGGAAGTAGGCCGGCAGCGCAATCGAAATCGTTCCGGGATCTTGCGCGTTCGCCGAAAGAACGTTGAGCTGCGCCGCGGTCAGCGTAACCAGCGTTTCGTTTAACGCCTGCGTGAGGCTGGGCGTGCGCTCTGCCGGCGGATCGCGCATGAGCGAGAGTACGACGGACTTTAGATCGTGGCCGATGGCGGCCGTGCGTTCCGCCGCGCGCGCCTGCGCGAGAACGGGCGTTGCGTGCACATCTTTATCGTTGGAAGTTGCATGCGCCCGCAGCAGCTGCGAGAGTTTCGGCTCGGCGCCTTCAACGACGTTCGACACGAACGAAGAGATTTGCGCGGGAAGCGTTTCTTCGTTGGAGGGATCGATGCGCGAGGTAAAGGCTAGCAGCGTGCGCAGCGTTTGGATGCGCGCGTCGTCGCTTGCCTTGGGAAGCGCCGATTCCAGACGCTGCAGTACGGTGCTGATCCGCGTAGGCGCTTGCGGCGCGACCGCCGCGGCCGTGCGCGTGAACGGCGTGTCGGGAACCCGCGCGGCTTTGAGAAGATCGCCTACGGTGCGGATCACTCGCTGCACGATATTGGGCACGGCCGGTTGCGCTGCGCGAGCGGGCGATGTTGCGCGCGTTGCGGCGGCAGCAGTTTGCGGCGGCGCCGGACGTTGCGAAAGAGCAGCGGCTTGCGATGCGGCGATGCGAGCGGTCGGCATAGCGCTTTTTTCGTTCAGGGGCGGGGCGACAGGCGACGGCGCAGCCTGTGGCCTCGACGGCATCGGCCGTGGTTCGGCGCGGCTCACCATGACGAAGGGCGGCTGGGCGTTCTTTTCCGGTATTTGCGCGCCGGATTGCGGTGTTGGAACAGCTTGTCGCGCGGCCGGCGCACTTTGTTGCGGCGCCGGCGCGCTCTGTTGCGGCGCCGGCGCGCTTTGAGGGCTCGGCGAAACCGGTATATCGGAGGGCGGCGTTTGGACGGCGCGGACGAAAATTTGCGTGCCGCTGAAGCCGGTGATTTGAAGGTTGAGCGATTCGCCGGGATACACGCCCGGCGGGAGCTGCGCCGCTACCGGACGGCCGAGAATTTCGATGTAGTCCGTGCCGTTCTGCGGCGGCAGCACTTTGGCGGCGAGCACGTCGCCGACGGCAACCTGCGCCTGCAGCACCGCTGCGGTAACACCGAGATCCAGCGCGCCTGCGGATGCCTCCAATTGCAGTACCGCATCGGCCATAGCGTTCTGCGCGGACGCGACGGCTTGCAGCGCGGCGGCCAAAACGGCGGGATCGATCGAGGACATCGGGGCTAAGCGGTGACGTCGATGAAGTGCTCGCCCTCGCCGGCGAGCCCGAACGGGCCGCCCCGAACGGGCGCTTCTTCCTCGGCGTCCTCATCGCGCGGCTGGTCCGACCACTCGTGCTCCGCAGGCTCGCGCTCTTCACGCGGATGAATTTTCTGGCCGGCGGTCTTTTGAGGCCCGTCCACCTGTTCCTGACGCGCGGCGACCTCGGCGGCAAACGCTTTTTGCGCAGCCTGTTGAGCGGTCTGGGCCGACTCCTGAGCATGACTAACCAGCGCCGCATTTTGCGGCGCCGCCATGTAGGCTAATTGTAGGTCTACCGGGCGGATCGCCATCGACGCCCCCTTAGTTTAGCCGGCTCTACCCATGTTATCGGCGGCAGGCGGGGATTTCCGCAAGTATTTCTGCTTGACGTTCGGGTCACCCTCACGGTAGCCCAGGTCGGAGCGCAGTTCGCGGAGTTTTTGGCGCAGATGGATGACGGCTTGCGCGTGGATCTGCGAGACGCGCGATTCGGAAACGTTGAGCGCGCTCTTGATCTCTTTGAGCGTGAGCCCGTCGAAATAATAGAGCGAGATGACCGTGCGCTCTTGCTGCGGCAATTCTTCGACCGCGGAGACCAGCGCGCTTCGAATCTCGCGCGCTTCGACGGCGGTCGTGACGTCGTTGTCGCCGTCTTTAAGCGTGTCGACGAGCGGAATTTCGTAGCCTTTTTCGTTGGGGAGAAACTCTTCGAGCGAGAGCACCGCCGTGCCGCGCACGCGCTGCATCAGCGTGTCGAGCTCTTTGCGCGAGATCCCCATCTTCTCCGCGATTTCGTCTTCGGTCGGCACGCGGCCGAATTCGGCTTCCAGCGCCTGATAGGCGCGTTCCAATTCGCGGGCGCGTTGGCGAACCGCCCGCGGAACCCAATCGAGCGACCGTAAGGCGTCTAAAATCGCGCCGTTGATTCGCGTGATCGCGTAGGTTTCGAACTTCACACCACGCGCGTCGTCATACTTCTCGATTGCATCGATGAGGCCGAGTATGCCGTCATTGATGAGATCGTTCAACTCGACGTTCGGCGGCAGGTTCACCGAGATGCGCCCAGCGACGTACTTCACCAGGTGCAAGTACTTGTGAACGATCTGTTCTCGTGTAAGTTCGAGGCCGCCAATCACGTAGCGGTGCGAACTCCCTTTAAGCCTCATCCACGCTCCGAGGGTCCGGGTGCCTTGCGGGTTCTATTGCGCGCGGGAACTCCCGCTCCTGGCAAAAGGCTGAGGGCTTGGCCCAGATTCCGTTAAGACCTCGCGAAGGAAGTGTTCGTTAGTTCGCAGAGCGCGGAAGCGATC
Organism: Vulcanimicrobiia bacterium; assembly: GCA_025934645.1. Lineage (GTDB taxonomy): Bacteria > Vulcanimicrobiota > Vulcanimicrobiia > Vulcanimicrobiales > Vulcanimicrobiaceae > JAICWY01. Next base: position 19,188 of record JAICWY010000005.1, on the reverse strand, counting down.
GCATCCAACGGCAGTACGCGATCGACCAACCCGGCTTGCGCGGCGGCACGCGGCATACCGTACACGACGGAGGTTGCGGCGTCTTGACCGACCACGAATCCGCCGCGGTCCTTTACGCTCCGTAAACCAACCACACCGTCTTGCCCCATACCGGTGAGAATTGCAGCAAGCGTTCCGGCGCCGTAGGTTTCCGCCACCGACGCCGTCATAACGTCGACGCTCGGAACGTGCAGCGAGCGCCCGTCATCATTTCCGAGCGCGATTTCGACCTTGTCGCTGCCGTACATACGGCGCGTGCGCAGTTGACGTCCCGCCGGCGCGATCACCGCTTCGCCGGGACGCAGAATCATGCCGTCAGATCCTTCGACGACGGTGATCTGACTCGACGAATTGAGGCGTTCGGCCAGCGGACGCGTGAAGCCGGGCGGCATGTGCTGCACGATAACGATGGGCAGCGGAAAATTCGCGGGCAATGCCGGAATGATTCGCGAGAGCGCAACGGGACCGCCCGTCGACGTGCCGATCGCGACGCACTCGAAGGAGCCCTCGACGCGCGTGCTGAGCGGTGCGGGATGGTCCGCAATCGGCGGCATGGCGACTTTGGGCCGTACGGCCATGCGGCTCGCGGGAGCGCGACGCGCGAAAACGCGCACTTTCGCTATCAGGTCCCGCGCGACGTCGCTGATGTTCACGTACGCGGCGTCCGGCTTGGGAATAAAATCGACCGCTCCCAGTTCGAGCGCGCGAAAAGTCGTCTCCGCGCCTTGTTGCGTGAGCGCGCTGACCATGATGATCGGCACGCCGCTCTGCGCGGTAATCTCGCGCACCGCTTCCAAGCCGCCCATGCCGGGCATCTCTACATCCATCGTAACGACGTTGGGGTAGAGCTGCTGCGCTTTTTGCACGGCTTCTTCGCCGTTGCGCGCAGTGCCGATGACCACGATGCCCGGCTCCGCCTCGAGCATCTTGGTGATCGCCATGCGCATAAACGCCGAGTCGTCGACGACGAGTACGCTAATGGGCATGCGGTTTCACCCTGTAGTAGATCGCTTTTGCGGTAACGATCGGCTCGTACATGTCGGTCAAGCGCATGATCGATTCCGCATGCCCGAGGAACAGCAAGCCGCGCGGACGCAGCGCCTTTGCGAACGCCTCGACGACGCGCTTCTGCGTGGGCTTATCGAAATAAATTAAAACGTTCCGGCAGAAGATTGCGTCAACCGGTCCCTGTTGTGCGACGGCGCGTTCATCCAACAGATTTATCCGGAAGAATTCGACCATGCGTTTAATTTCGTTCGAGATCAAAAAGCCGCCCTGGAACGGCTTGAAGTACTTTTGTATCAGTTCCGGGGGGGTCGCGCGAAAGCTGAGTTCCCGGTAAAACGCCGTCTCGCTCTTTTCGAGCGCGCGCGGCGATAGATCGCTGGCCCTGATCTCAATCTGCGCGGGCGCGAGCCGGCGCGTTTCGAGCAGCGTCATCGCAATGGAGAAGGGTTCTTCACCGGTCGAACAAGCCGAGGACCACACGCGCAATTTGCCGCCGGTCTTTCGCACTTCTTCCACAACCTCGTTTGCCAGCACTTCGAGCTGCGCGCGTTCGCGGAAGAAATACGTTTCGTTGTTCGAGAGGACGGAGGCGAGTTCGTCCCATTCGATCTGGCGCTCGGGATGCGCGGTGAGAAAGTTCAAGTACGCGTTAAAATCCGGCAGGCTGCGCTTGACCAGACGCGTCTGCAGCCGGCTTTGGAGTAAAAACTGTTTGGAGTCATCGAAAAAAATGCCGAAGCGCTCGCGAATGGCATCGCGAAGACGGCGGAACTCCGTTTCAGAGATCGCTACGAGCAAAAATTTGCTCGCGCTGCAAAGCGCAGCGCTTGTTGATACAGGTACAGACGGTCGGGCATAGTGCGTTCGTGATCTTCTCGCTGGAGAATATCGGCAAACCGGGGTGCCTTCGCCAGTTGTTCGAAAAGCAAAGCGTAGCGCGCCGGTCTTTTCTCGAGATAGCGCATCAGGTGCGCCCGGTGGCGCAGGCGGCGGTAGAAGCGGCTCTTGACGGCGCGCTGGTATTCGGCCGCCGGATCGGCCGCGGCGCGTTTGGCAACCGCGTGCGCTGCGAAACGTCCGCTCATGGCGGCTTCATAGATGCCCTCGCCGTTGGTCGCGTCCACCAAGCCGGCGGCGGTGCCTCCGACCATAGCCCCGTCCGCAGCAATGGCGGGGCGCGGCTCGGCGCCGTATAGCAGATGGCCCTCGGTTTTTATGGTGTGGGCGATGCCGGGATAGAGCCGGTCGCGCACGCGCGCGGTGAAGCGGTCGAGCTCCTCGCGCAGCATCGCGCCGGGCATCTTGCCCATAACGCCGAGGCCGATCGCCAAATGATCGCGTTTGGGAAACATCCATGCGACCGTCATGCGGCCGTCCTGCGTGGGGAAGTAGTGCATCTCCAACGTTTGATATGCGATCGCGGCTGCGGGCCGTTCCAAGTACACGCGATACTGCAGCGTGGTCACGAGACCGTTTTGCCACTCGGCGTATCCGAATTCGGTTTGCTCGAGCTTCGCGGTCGAACCTTGCGCTAAGAAGATGTGACGGGCAGCGATCTCTTTGCGCTCGCCGCTTTGCATGTCGGCGTACTCGGCGATGATGCGCTTGCCGTCACGGCGGAGCGAACGGTAGAGCGACGAGGTGCGCACGTGCGCGCCGTCTTTGCGCGCGAGATCCGCAATGGTGCCGTCGAGCTCTTCACGCGTGGTCGTATGGCCGGGCCCGAAAAAGACTTCGTACTCGCGAAAGCGCACGTCGAAGAGCGCAAGACGCGGCGTATCGCAGTGCACGATCGAACGCGGCACGTCGAAGGTCTCGCAAAATCCGGGGCGCAGCCCTGCGGCGCACACCCGCTTCGCGCCGACGACGCTGTCTTTATCGAGGACCACGGTTTCCACGCCCGCGCGCGCCGCCTCGCGAGCAGCCGTACCGCCCGCCGGTCCGCAGCCGACGACGAGGAATTCGACCTCTTCCACCATGACCGCGGGCTTCTATGGGCGTTCAAACTGTTCCGGCGTTGCCGAAGACAGGACAGCGCGTTATAGAATCTCCGTGAGTTATCCGGCTGCTAGCATAGCGAAAGACGGGCGGCCCGCGATGCGAGCAGCTGGCGGTCCCGCGTGTTTGACGCGAGCGATGCCGCGCGCTCGTATTCCGCGCGGGCTTCGGTAAAGCGGCCGAGCTTTTCCAACAGATCGGCACGAACGCTGGGCAGGAGATGATACGCTTTGAGCGCCGGCTCGTTCAGCAGCGTATCGGCGATGTCCAAGCCATTCTGCGGCCCGAACGCCATCGCGACGGCGACAGCGCGATTTAGCTCGACAACGGGCGAGGGCTGAGTCTCCGCAAGTGCATCGTAGAGCGCGGCAATGCGTTCCCAATCGGTATGCGCTGCAGTCGCGGCGCGCGCGTGACATGCGCCGATCGCCGCTTGCAGGGCGTACGGCCCGAAACCGCCGCCCAGCCGCTGGGCGCGTTCGAGCGCGTCCAAACCGCGACGGATCAGCAAGTGATTCCAGCGGCCGCGATCTTGATCGAGCAGTAACACCGGATCTCCGTTCGCGTCGACGCGTGCACGCATGCGCGATGCTTGAATCTCCATTAGCGCGACGAGACCGTGTACTTCCGGCTCATCCGGCACGAGGCGCGCGAGAATGCGACCCAGACGCAAAGCATCTTCGACCAATTGCGGGCGAAGCACGTCATCTCCGGCGCTTGCGGCATAGCCCTCGTTGAAGATCAGGTAAATCGCCTCGAGCACCGACGCGAGGCGCTGCATGCGGTCCGGACCGGCCGGCACTTCGAACGGGACGCGCGCTTCGGAGAGCGTCCGTTTCGCGCGAACGATGCGCTGCGCGATCGTCGGCTCGGGAACGAGGAACGCCCGCGCAATCTCCGGCGTGGTAAGGCCGCCCAGCAGGCGCAGGGTAAGCGCAACGCGTGCTTGCGCAGTGAGGACGGGATGACAGGCGATAAACATCAGCCGCAGCAAATCGTCGTCGATGTCTTCCAACGCGGAATCCAATTCCGGTGTGGCCGCGCCGCTTTCCAGCTCGTGCGCGATCGTCTCGTGTTTTCGGTCGAGATTCTTCTGCCGGCGGAGCAGATCGATCGCGCGCCGTTTGGCCGTTGTCGTCAGCCACGCGCCCGGATTGCGCGGGATGCCTTCGGAGGGCCACTGCGCGAGCGCGGTTACGAACGCGTCCTGCGCTAAGTCTTCCGCCACGCTCACGTCGCGGACCATGCGCGTGAGCGTGGCGATTAACTTCGGTGACTCGATGCGCCAAATCGCTTCGAGTGTGGCTTGATTAATGAGCGGAGCCCCGCAGGCGCTCGTCTCGCGCGCGCATCTCTTCGGAAAGATTGTCGCCGAAATCTTCGGCCTCGAAGATCTGGCGGATCTCGATCTCGGCTTCTTCGAACGGCGCGCGCTTGAAACGCTCGACAACTTCTTCTTTCGACTTGCCTTGCACGATCCAGAACCCTGCGACGAGTTCCTTCGTTTCTGCAAAGGGGCCGTCGCTAACGGTGGCCGCGCCGCCGGTGAATTTCAAGCGCGCGCCTTTGGATGACGCTTGCAGACCTTCGCCGGCGAGCATGACGCCGTCGCGGATGAGGTCGTCGTTGAATCGCCCCATCTCTTCGAGCATTTCCCGCGTCGGCAGAACGCCCGCTTCGCTTTCGGCAGTGGCCTTCACTAAAACCACAAATCGCATTCGGTAACTCTCCTTTTTTGGTGCCGTCTACGAGCACGACGAACGGAGAGCTGCGATTTCGACACGGGCCCGGAAAAGATTTTCGGGGTTAGCGAAGCGCGTCCAATTTCTCGAGCAGCGTCGTCCAACCGTGCTCGTGACTCTCGCGCGACTCCAGACTGGCCAATTTTTCGTGGGTGAGAATGAGTTCGGTTCCCGAGCCGTGGGGCAGAAATTCGACCGTGAGCAGCGTCGGATGCTCGTCCGCCGGATTATCCTCTTGCCATTGCCAGTTCATGACCAGGCGCGACGCGGGGACGACCTCCTTGTACGTGCCGTAGGCGACGAACGGCTCCTTATCTTCGTGCAGCATCTCGATTTTGTACGCGCCGCCGGGGCGCACGTCCATCTTCACTTCGCCGATGGTCACGCCGGCCGGACATAAAAATTCTTTGGCGAGATCGGGATCGGTCCACGCGTCGTAGACGCGCTGAGGCGAGGCGGCGAATGTGCGCCGGATCACCAGCGCGGGAACAGTGGTTTGCATCATCACTTCTTCCTCTCGTTCTTTTGAAGCAGCACTTCGAGCCGGTCGAGTGCGCCGGTCCAGTACTTGCGCTGCCCTTCAATCCAGTTTAAAACTTCTTGCATTGTTTGCGGTGAAATCGAACAGTAGTGGACGCGTCCTTCGATTCTACGTTCGAGCAAGCCCGATGTCTCGAGGACGCGAAGGTGTTTCGAAATTGCCGGTTGCGTGAGCGGAAATTCCGCGGCGATTTCGCCCACCGTGAGCGGTTTGCGCGCAAGCCGCTCCACAATGCGCCGCCGCGTCGGGTCCGCCAGCGCGCCGAAGACCGCGTCCAGATCGCTCACGATTTACGCCCTCACTTAACCATTTGGTTATATAACTATACAGCTATATATCCATCGCGTCAAGAACGCTCCGCAGTCAGCAGCCGCAGCGTTTGCTTCGCGCAGGCCCGGATGGGCTCGGCGCTTTGGCGGGCTTTCGCCATTGCCATGGCGCCGGAAAAATTCGCCACCGTCGCGATCGCCGTTTCGTCCGGATCGATGCCGCGCAGCTTTCCCTCTTGAAGGTCGGCGCGGATGCGCTCGGCGATGACCTCTGTCCATTCATCGAAGATGCGCCGCAACGCGGCCTGAAAGTCGGCGTCCGTCAACGCGAGTTCGAGCGTGAGGTTATTCACCGGACAACCCGTCACGCCACGCCCGTCGCGCTCGATTTGATCCGCGACCGATTGAAAGACGTGCGCGATTCCCTCACGCGCGGTGGGCGCGTTGCGCACCGGCCGCATCCACGTTTCTTCGATCGAAGCGGCGACGTCTTCACCGATAACGGCAAGCCCGAGACTTTTTTTCGTCGGAAAATAGTGATAGACGGAACCGCCGGGCACGCCGGCCAGTTCCATGATTTCGTGCATGCTGGTCGCGTGATACCCGCGCGATTGAAACTGCCGCGCAGCGGCGGCGATAATCCGCCCGCGTGTGCGCTGGGGGTCGTACGCGCGTTTCTTCCTCGAGCGTGCCGGTTTCACAAAAACCTCATTGACAAGATTAGGATGTCCGTCCTATTATTCCGGTTAACTCTAGGATAATCATCCTATTTGGCTGGAGGCATCATGGAACCCGGTGGCGCGCCTTGCATGATCTTCGAACTGCGTCAGTACACGTTGCGGCCCGGACGGCGCGACGATCTCATCGAGTTATTCGAGCGGGCATTCGTAGAGCCGCAGCTTGCCGCCGGTATCGAGCTTCCCGGCCTCTTCCGCGATGCCGGCCGTCCCGACCGCTTCATCTGGATTCGCGCATTTGCCGATATGGAGTCGCGGCTTGCCGCGCTAAGCGCATTTTACGGCGGTCCGGCATGGCAGACTCACCGCGATGAAGCCAACGACACGATGGCCGATTCCGACAACGTGCTGTTGCTGCGTGCGGCCTCGGGTCACGCGCCGCTCAAGCGCGGCACATTCCGCGGCCCGCTCCTGGCTGCAACCTATCTGTTCGATAGTAAAGACGCAGCGCGAGCGTTTGCGGAACGCGCGCGGAGCGCTTTCATCATTGGCGCGTTCGTGAGCGAGTACGCGCGCAATACGTTTCCCCGCCTTCCGGTCCGTGAAGGCGAACACGCCGTCGTGCTCTTGACGGACGGAGTACAGCCCGCCCAATTGGAGCAATTTGGCCGGGCGCCGGATGAGCTTGCGCACCTGATTCCGACGCGCCGCTCGTGCATGCAATTGGAAGCTGTGGGTGAACGCGGCGATTTTGATTTTCTCGTGGGCAGCCGGACGGTCGAGCACCGCCGGCTGCGCACCCGCTTATCCGGCTGCACGGACTGGCTTGTGGAGAGCGGGCGGTATCGCGGATTCTCGTTTGCGGACGGCGTCCTCAGCGTCGATGAGTTCGAGTTCCCGGCGCGGGGCATCAAAGGCTGCAGTATCCGCACCCTGGATCTGGCTCTGCGGCGGTGGACCATTCACTGGACGACCAGCGACACGGGTTGCTTGTTCGCGCCGGTGCACGGCGGCTTTAGCGGCGGCCGCGGCGAGTTCTACGGCGAAGACGTTTGCGGCGACCGCCCGGTCTTAGCGCGGTACTTATGGCTGGATTGCCGCACGGCCCATCCGCGATGGGAGCAGGCCTTCTCGGAAGACGGTGGCGTAACGTGGGAAACCAACTGGACGATGGCCTTCAAGTAGGACATTCGCCCTAGGGCCCGCCTACAAAAGGCCGTTGTCCTTATGGTCCGCTAGCAGCACGATAGGCATGTGAGCGAGGCCTTATCCGTCACGACGATCATTCGAACGGCGGCTGCTCCGGCCAGGGCACGGCTGCTCGAGCGGGCTCTTGCATCGGTCTTCGCCCAAGAGGGCGTAAACTCGCAATGCGTCGTGGTCGTCAATGGGGCCTGTCCGGACCCCGCCATCCTCGCCCGGCTGCAAAACGACGGGCGCTTGACCTGTATCGTGGAGCCACAAGCCGGTAAAGCCGAAGCGACGGCCATCGGGCGCCTTGCGGTGCGCACCGAATTTTTCACGTTCCTCGATGACGACGATGAGTTCTTACCGGGCGGACTGGCACTGCGCGCGCGCGTCCTTCGCGCAAATCCGGAACTCGCGTGCGTCGCCACAAACGGCGAATACGTCCGCGACGGACGCGTAGAACACGTCTTTCGCAAAAGCACGCGCATCGCGAAGGATTACGCCGGCCTGGTATTGCGCCATCGTAATTGGCTCGCCTCGTGCGGCGGAACGTTTCGCTCAGCGCAGGTCGGTATCGAGTACTTCCTCGATCTGCCGCCGCACCGCGAATGGACGCTGATTGCGTATCGTCTGGCCTCGCATTTGCCGGTCCGGTTTTTGGACGTCGCGACGTACCGCGTGCACAGCACGCCGCAATCGCAATCCAAAACGCAAACCTACGTGGAATCCGGCGTCGAGGTCGCCCGCGCGATGATGGCCTGGAATACGCGCGCAAGGCGCATACCGGCAATTTTACGCTGCGAGAACGACGCCTACCGGCTCGCCTGTTCGCACCACCGCGTCACGGGCGATATCGCGCGCGCGTGGCACTATTACCGGAAATCGATCATGAGCCCGTTCGGCGTGACGTTTCTGCCTTACGCCGCGCTGCTGTTGGCGCGGGAACGGCGCCCGGTTCCCGATCTCTTCGCGCGCCGCGCTCGAGTACCGGGCCCTAACCGCGCGATGCCGCTTTGGCTCCTTGCAATTCTGGCGATCGGCATTCTGTTGGAAGAGCCTCCGCCGCAATGGTGAAAGCGAAGCGTACGAGCTAGTCGGAAAAATCCTCGACGAACAGCAAGCGTCCCTCGGCATCGCTCATAACAGCGATGCCGACGCGTGTAAACCGCCCGTTAAGCGTGTTCTCTCGATGAGGTGCACTTTTAAAAAGAGCGCGATCGGCTTGGATTGCGCTGTCGGCGAGTGCGATATTCTCGCCGGCGTACGAAAACGAGCAACCGAAATGCCGCATACGCTCGAATGGCGTCACTCCGCCCGGTGACGTGTGTTCGAAATAGTTGTGGCGGGCCATATCGGCAACGTGTTCGATCGCGGCTTGACTCAGAAGCGGGTCGAGAACGACCCGGGACAAGCCCTCGTCTTTGCGCTCTTGATTTACCCGCTCGAACAGGACGGACGCAGCGCGCGCTTCACGCTGCACAACGGCGTTCGCCTGGGAAACGGCGAGGGCGGCAAGCAACAATGCATGCATAAATTCATTATCGGCATGCTGCTGCGGGATTTTTACGCGCCGCGGGCCAGTTCGATTAATGCGCCGGCGACGGCGTGCATCCCACGAGCGGCGGCGGAGTCGGCGCGGGCGGCGGCAGCGTCGAAGTCGTGATCGTTGGACCGGTTGTCGAACCGCCATGACCGTTGATCAGCATCGCAGCGATTGGGACGAGCAGCAGCGGCCACCAGCGGAAGTGATGAGCCGGCGTGCTTTCCGCTACGCTGGTATACGGCGGCGGAGTGGGCTGCGCCGCTTGAGGCGCAACGAATGCGGGGGCCTCGGCAACCGGAGCGGCCGTTGGGCCCGGCGAGGGCGCCGACGCGACGGCTTTTACCACGGGCGCCTGCGCGATGTGCGGACGCGGACGCCGCACGACCGAGAGATTTCCGCAGCGTGCCGGCACGAAAAGTGCGACGATCCGATCGTTCTCTTGCAGATCGACTTCCCACCCCTTGGTGTTGCGCGGAATGATCACGTCGTGTAAAACGTAGACGTTTCCGCCGCTCGACCAGCTCATTGCATCGAGATGGCGCGGAATCGTTACATATGCGAGATTTCCGGCCGCGATGCGCGCCGAAAACTTCGCATATTCATCTGAAGACAGACCGAGTTTGGTGCCGGCGGTCTCAAAAAGCCGGCGCTGCCGGCTTACGTCGCCCTTGAGCTGCGGCGTAGAAGAAATCTGTCCGATCAGCGGCGCGGTTCCGAGCTGCGCGATCGTATGGGGTTGAGCCAGCGCCGGCAACGGGAGCGCGAGAGCAAGAAGCGAAGCGGCGAGCGGACGGAAGCTTTTCATCGGTACTCAAAAAATACCGCATTTCCCGCTCGCCGCCATAGGGATTTATGGGCCTGCGACTTGGTTCCAGTGGGGCGCAGCGACCGGGCGGGAAATCAAGTATCCCTGGACCTTCGTGCAGCCGTGGAGGCGTAGCCATTCGAGCTGGTCCTGCGTTTCCACGCCTTCCGCGATGACTTCGGCACCGTAGGAGCGCGCGATATCAATGGCCGCGCGCGCGACTGCAGCATCGACGCCGTTTTCGGGCAATCCGCCGATAATGTGGCGGTCGATCTTCACGATGTCCACCGGCAAGAGGTTCAAAGACTCGACATTCGCATAGCCGGCGCCAAAGTCGTCGATCGCTATGCGCACGCCGAGACTGCGGCATTTCCGCAGGGCTCCCAGGATCCGCTCCGATGTCTGCATGGCGGTGCTCTCGGTGATCTCGACGATCACGCGGCGTGCGTCGATCTGCGCCGCTTCCATTGCCGACTGCAGCCGGGAAGGCAGCAGGTCGTCGATCTCCATCGGCGAGAGGTTCACGCCGATATCCCACGCCGGCGTTTCCCGGGCTGCGTACGCGAAAGCTTTTTGACGCACCGACGACCCGATTTGCCGGATCAAACCCGTGCGCTCCGCCAGTGGAATGAAATCCGCAGGCGAGACGAGTCCGCGCGCCGGCGAGTCCCAGCGCACGAGCGCCTCGAGTCCCGTGATACGCTCTTCCTGCAAATCCCAATAGGGTTGATAGTGCAGCAGCATCTCATCGCGCTGTACTGCTGCAGCGAGTTCTGTGCGCAAGCGTTCTTCTTCCGCCGCGTCGCCAATGGAACCGCGCTCGATGGACGTCAGTTCGGTAAGCTGCGTTTGGAAAAGCAGCCGCAAATCACTTGCGAGCTGTTCGACGGCGTCCAGTTCTTTCGCACTGAACGGCGGCCGGTCCGCAAAGCCGTTGAGTCCGAGGAAGCCTTGGCGCCCGCCGATGCGGAACGGCATGCCCGCGAATGCCGAAACGCCGCCGGAGCGCACGTGCGCGATGGTTGATGCGAACCGCGGATCGCGGCCGAGCGCCGTGAGACCGGCAACGCCGCCCGATCGCTCGCACAGCCAGCCGGTAAGCGTATCGCGCATCGCAAACGTCCAAAGGGCGGTGCCCGCGGCCGGCTGAGGAAAGATGGCGCACGCATAGGCAGTGTCGCCGTGTACGATGCCTATGTAAGCGGTATGCAAGCCGAGCTGCTGTACGACTTCACCAACGTGCGCAGCCCAACCGGCTCGCGATCCCGCGGCGGCGCCCGCTACGACTGCATCGTGCAGCGCCCGCGCGGCCTCGCGCAAGCGCTCGTGCGAACGCGCCGTAGCTTCTTTCATCTGTGTAACTATCGGCCGCGGGGACGGATTCCCTAGTAAGGCGTCTAAATATGCCTGGCGGGTTCCGTGCGACATCATGCATTCGAATATTTTAGACGAACGGGGCCTGGCGGCGGCGCCTTCGAGTGACGGCCGACGCGTGAACGCGCTCTATTTTACCGAGTTCGGCAGTCCGGACGTTTTGCGGTACGGTGCGCTGCCCGCGCCGGAACGGACGGCAGGATCGGCAATCGTTCAAACCCGCGCAATCGGTTTGAACTTTGCGGACATCTACCGGCGCCGGGGCAATTATCATTTAGCCGGCAGCCCGCCGTACATTCTGGGATACGAGGCGGCAGGCGTTGTAACGGACGCCGGCGCCGATGCGCCGCCCTGGCTTTCGGCGGGGCAACGAGCAGGTTTCGCGGACAGCCCGCACGCGAATGCCGAGCTGGTGTGCGTTCCATACGAGAAGCTGATCCCGTTGCCGGATGATATCAGCGATGAAACGGCCGCCGCGCTCCTGCTACAAGGTTTGACTGCCCAATATCTCGCGCGCGACAGCTATCGCGCCGGACCGGGAAGCGTGGCGGTGGTGCACTCGGCGGCCGGCGGCGTCGGGTTACTTTTGGTGCAACTCTTGAAAGCTGCCGGCGCGACCGTCATCGCGTTCGCATCGACGCCGGAGAAGTGCGCGGTGGCGCGATCCTATGGCGCCGACCGGAGTTACACGTATGACGACTGGCCTCAAAGCGCAAGCGGCGCCGACGTCGTGTACGATGCAGTCGGCGTTACGTTGAACGATTCTTTGGCCTCGGTTAAAACCGGTGGAACGGTCGTGTTTTACGGCATGGCGGGCGGCGATCCGCCGGCCATCGACCCGCGAGTGTTGATGGACGGGTCCAAAACTATAACGGGCGGCGATCTATGGAACGTGCTGAATTCTCATGCAGAACGGCTGGCGCGTGCGAATGAATTATTCGGTTTGGTGCGCTGCGGAGAATTGAAAGTACCGGTGGCGGCTCGATTCTCGCTGGCAGATGGCGCCAAGGCTCATGCGTTTATCGAAAGCCGCGCCGCGACGGGAAAAGTGCTGCTGATTCCCTAGAGTCTAAAGCAGACTCTTCGCTTTTTGAATAGCGGATCGCAGATGCAGGCCGGCGTCGCGCAGCTGGGACCGCGTTAGCGGATCCGAGGCCGTATTTTGGAGGCTGTGCGACGCGGCGGAAAGATTCTGCATTGCTGTCCGCACGTTTTGCATGGAAGCGCGTACGTTCGCCCGTTCGCGCGCGTCGGAAACATCGGCGTGCGCATCGCGCATGGTCGCATCGAGCGCAGCCGACGTTTGCGAGAACTGCGAAGCCATGACGGCGAGTTTCCTGGAGTCGTGTTCGCGAAGCGCCGCTTGCGCACTGTCGAGCTGCACGCGCGCGCGGACGATCGTGGACTGCATCACCGCCATCGTCGGCGTCAAACCGCCATGTAGTGAAGCGGCGAGGTTGCCCAAAGTGTCGCGGGTGTGCGTCGCATAGTGAAAGATCGCGGGCACGCGCTTTTGCGCCAATGCGAGCGCGGCTTGCCCGCGCCCACCTACGGCTTGCGCTTGCACCATCAACGCTTGAATGTCGAGCGGCTGATGCCCGACAGGTTGATCGGCGATAGCGACGATATGGCGCGGCAGCATGCCGGCCGTGCGCGTACCGGCCGAGATTACGACATCCGGCGAACTGGTGAACGTCGGACGAACGGAGATGAGCGAGTCTGCCGGGATACTGATATCGTTGCGGATAGCGAGCACGACTTCGACGGTGGCATCCGGCAGAATTTTCACCGCGCTCACGGTGCCGATGGCCACGCCGTTCATGAACACTCGCGCGCCCGCCGGCAAACCCGCCGCCGAGGCAAAATGCACGCCGGTACGATACGTTCCGCGGCCGCTGCCGAAATTCGAGAATAAGTACATTGCCGCAGCCGCAAAGAGAATGATAAAAAGCGCGATTAACCCGAGCCGCGCGTTGCCCGATAAGCCTCTTTGCTGCTTGCCTCTCACCGCCATACGGCTAGATTATGGCGTGGGGACGGGGCAAGCCTCCGGCGGCAAGGGCGCGGCGATGTAATAGCCCTGCGCCGCCGTGCAGCGAAGCGCTTTGAGCGCGGCCAGTTGCTCTGCCGTCTCGACACCCTCGGCGATTGTCGCCAAACCCAAGCTTTGCCCCAAACGTACGATTGCTTCGACGATGGCCGTGTCTTCCGGATCGTGCGGCAGGCCGTCGACGAAGGACCGGTCGATCTTCAAAAAGCCGACCGGAAAGCGTTTGAGGTAGAGCAGTGATGAGTATCCGGTGCCGAAGTCGTCGAGTCCGAGCCGCACGCCGAGTTCGGCCATCGCATGCAGATCGGCGCCCGCGGACTTGCTGATATCCAGCAGCACGGATTCGGTGACTTCCACGTGCAGCGCGCTTGCCGGAATCTCATGTGCTTTGAGACACTCTTCAAGCATGGCGGCAAAGTTGCCGTCGAGCTGGCGAAACGACACGTTGACGGCCATCGTCAGCCCCGCAATCCGCTTGCGCCACTCGCGCAATTGCTCGCACGCCGTATAAAGCATAATTTTCCCGAGCGAGGCGATGAGATGCGCGTCTTCGGCCACGGATAAAAAATCTTTGGGAAGCAGTAAGCCGCGTTCCGGATGGTACCAGCGGGCCAGCGCCTCGAAACCCTGAATTTTGCCGGTTTCCAGCGAGCGGATCGCTTGATAGTGGGCGACGATTTGCTTTTGTTGCAATCCGGCGCGCAACTGACGCTCGATCTCCACGCGTTCCAGTGCATGCAGCCGCAGCGCTTCATCGAACACTTCGATCGTGTTCTTCCCGTGCTGTTTCGCGCGGTACATGGCGAGATCGGCGTCGCGCAACAGCTGCTCGGGAGCATGCGTGCTCTCGCGTCCGACGGCTATGCCGATGCTGACCGTCGCGATAAAATCGCTATCGTCGAGCGCTATCGGTGCGGATAGCGCGTCGGATACGCGTTGCGCCAGCGAGTATACCTCTTCTTCGTGCATGACGTTCTCGCACACCATAACGAATTCGTCGCCGCCCACGCGCGCTGCCGTATCGCCGCCGCGGCCCGCCGCCGCCAGCCTCGAAGCCATCGTACGAAGCATATCGTCACCGGCAGCGTGGCCGATGGTGTCGTTGATTAATTTAAAGTTGTCGAGATCGAGGAACAGCACGGCGACTGAAGCCTCGGCGCGTCCGGCGCGAGCGAGCGCACCGGCCAAACGATCGAGCAACAGATCGCGGTTCGGCAGACCGGTTAACGAATCGTGCAGCGCGCGGTGGCGCAACTCGTTTTCCGCCACCTTACGTTTGGTAACGTCTTTGAGGTGGAGGATCATCGACTGCGGACTGCCGGGAACGCGGATGCGTGAAGCCGCCGCGATAACGATCGGCCGGCCTCCGTCCGCCGCCCGCAGCCGCACTTCCAGTTGCTCCGGTGCCGAGGCGTCGTCGAGCACGCGTTCCAGCGTCGCCTGAAGTAACGGCCAATCCTCGACTGCAACAATCTCCGAGAGCCGCATTGCGTTGAGCTGCGTTTCCGTGTAGCCGAGCAAGTCGCTGAGCGCTTTGTTCGTCCGCGCTATCGCCGCATCGCCTGCATTCAAGTCGAACAGCGCCATGCCGATCGGCGCATCGTCGAACCCGTGCCGGAAGCGCGCTTCGCTTTCCGCCAGCTCCCGCTCCGCGCGGCGCTGCTCGGTGACGTCGTGACACGTGCCATAGAGCCGCACGGCGCTGCCGCGGCCATCGAGGAACGCTTTCCCGGTCGAAACCAGCGTGCGTTCTTCCCCGGTATCGGCGCGTATGATGCGCTCGTCAATGCTCCAGCCTTCGCCGGTTGTCATTGCGCGCTGCACGCGATCTTGCAACTTCTGGCGATCGCCGGGATGCACGCGCTCGATGAACGCCTCGAAAGACTGCGGTTTGCCGGTGGGTTCCAAACCGAAAATTCGTGAAAGCTCCTCGCTCCACGTAATGGAATTGCTTCGCACGTCCCATTCGAAGCTGCCGAAACTGGCGAGATGCTCGGCCTCGCGCAACCTCCGTTCGCTGTCCTGCAGACGCGCGAGTTTTTGAAAACGCTCGCCCACTCGCCGCACGATGCCGAAAGCCATAGCGTCGTCACCGCGGCCGGAGAGCGATACGGCGACTTCAAGGGGGAATTCACGTCCGCCGGCATCGCGTCCGCGCAGCGTCAAATATGAGACTTGCGGTTTGCCGCCCATGATTGCGGCGGCAAAGCCTTTTTCATAATCGCCTACGAACCGATCCGGCATGAGACGGACAACGGGTTCACCCAGCATCTCGGCGGCGCTAAAACCGAAGAGCGCCGCGGCGGCTTCATTCCACAGCACCACGCGCCCACGGGCATCGGCGCCGATGATGGCGTCTGCCGCGGTTTCCACCAGCAGCTTTGCGTAGCCGTCAAGGCTGCCGGCCGGTTCGGGCGACCGGCTTTTCATAACTCATTGTTCCCACTGCACGCGGGCGTTTGCGATTCGCCCCGGCCGATCGGCATCGATACGCTGACCGCAAGAAGAGCGGGCGGCCCGTAGCGGTCGATGCTCGAGAGATAGCGTGCACCGGTGAGATTGTCGGCACGAACGTCGATAGCCGCGCCGCCGCCCGTAGGCACGCGGAATCGGGCACCGAGCAAAACCGCCGTACCCAGTGGCTGCACGTTCAGATCGTCGGCGTAGGTTTGCCCCTGATATGAAAGCGAGACGCCTGCGCCGATCGCCCCCATCCGGCCCGCGTAATCCAGAGCGCCCGCGCTTTGCGGAACGTATTGCAAGCGTTTCCCCGCGATTGACGGCGGGCCGTCTGCAATCCGCGCATCTTGCGCGGAATACCACGCATTGACGCGCGCGCACGGACCGACCGCTAACGTGTAGCTGATGAGGTAGGTTTGCGTGCGCGTACGAGCGACGTTGCTCCGCATCTGATGCGCAGCATCGATGGTCCGGAACATGATCGCGTCGCTGACGCCGGTATCGAAAGCATCGAAGGAAAGATGCGATCGCGCCGCAAGCAGATCCATACCGGCCGAAAACGTACGGCTGCGTTCGGGCACGAGGAACGGATTCGGCTCGTACAACACCGGACCGATGGCGAAGCCACGCAAGAGTTCGTTCAAATACGGAGCACGCAGCGCGCCGCCGCCCGATATACGCAGTGCAATGTGCGGCGTGATGTCGAAACGAAAGGCAAGGCGCGGCGAGATTGCGCTATGAGCGCCGACGGTATCGAATCGGGCGCCGGCCAGTGCTTCAAATCGCGCGCCGTTCCACGTTTCTTGCGCGCCCAGGCCGGTAGCGTTTTGCATCCCTGCCGCAGCGCTCTGCGAGGCGCCGTTTACGCCGTATTGCAGCGTAGCGCCGGTGACGTGACGCGCATCGGCGAGCAGCGCGAATTGACGCGTGCCGGTTCCGGCGATCCAATGCAGCGACGCGCCGGTCTCACTTTCGGGGACATCTTGCACGTACCGTAGTACACCTGGTTTAGCCGGATAACTATCGGCAACGTTTAGGACGAAGGCGCTTCGGCTGTAGACCGTCGCCTGAAGCGACCCCCCCGGCGATGCGTGCGTGAAGCGCGCGCCGGTTTGCTGCAGGCGCCGCGCGAACGTGTAGTTCGGGCGCCCTTGGAATTGATCGTCCCACGCGCCGCGCTCTTCGACTTCGATTGCGTCGCGCGCGCCCGGCGAATACCGGAACCGCACCGCGCCCATGTTGCCGGTGCTTTGCGAAATCCGATCGACGCCGCTTCGATATCCCGGCGGCAGCGCGTCGTATTGCATGCGCTGTTGGTGGAGCGCGACGCTAGCGCTGAGCTGAGAAGTGATGCCGGCGCCAACGTTCAGCGATTGTTCGCTGAACGCGTTGTTTCCGGCCGCGAGTGCGAGCGTTCCCGATATCGCCCCGGCTTGCCGCGGCGGCGCGAACGTTTCAATGTCCAGCACGCCGCCTACGGCGCCCGCGCCGTACAGCGCGGAACCGGCGCCGAGCAGCAGCTCGACGCGCTGCAAATCGCTCGCAGGATACGCGGTCCAATCGATCTGCCCGCCGAAACCGTCTTGCGCAGGTATGCCGTTTGCGAGCACCAACCCGCGATCGTTCCCGGCGCCGCCGAATGAGACGCGCAGCTGGCCGTAATTCGTAAACATGCTGTTGCTGCGCCCGCGGTCGAAACCCGGCAATAAGCGCATCAATGCATCCGGCGTTGTGGCGCTCGAAGAAGCGATTGCCGCGCGATCGAGCACCGTTGCAGGTACCGGCAGCGCGTGCAACGATTGCGCCGAGCCCGTCGCTACGCGCACTTCCGAAATGATCGGAACCGCCGTCGGACTGGGAGACGGCGACGGAGTCGCCACTGCAAGGAGTACGGCGAAGATCAGCTAGGCAGTTCCTTGAACGATTGCTTCATGCGATATTCGCTGGACGGATACCGCGAGGCAAGCACGCCCCATTGCGTGAGCAATTCGTCGCTGTCCGGATCGCGCCGGTACCGGGTTACGCCAAGGTAATATTGCGCTTCGGGCGCGGCGTAGGTGGTAGAGAAGCGCGTCAAAACATCGGCGTAGAGTTTTTCGGCTGCGTCGAACCGCTTATTCCGCAAATACGCCATCGCAAGACCACATTCTAGACGCGCCGTAAACTCCGCCGGCGGAGCGAAGCCGTCCCAGCGGTAAAGCTCGAAGCCGTTATGATCCAAAATGCGCACATCGGGCGTCCAGATATGATGGATGCGCTGCAGGAACTGATTGTGCTCGCTCTTGCTGTTGTCGAATTGTACCGGAACGGTGTAGCTGGTAATCGCGTTTACTACGGTGTCGTCAGGATACGTCACGGTATCCAGTGCTTTGCATCCACCTCAACCAGGATTGAAAATATCGAGGAGAACGAACTTGCGGTCAGTCTGCGCCTGTTGCAGCGCGGCGTCAAAATCGTGCTGCCATGGAACCGAGGAAAGCGTTTGCATGCTGTTTCTCCCGGGCCTATTTCCGGCCCGACTTCACGGCGTCTTTAGCCCAGTTTACGTCTTCCTTAACGCTTTCGATTGTCCGTTCCGGCACGAGCGGGCCGGCATCTTGAATCTTCTTCTTTCCGGAGAGCGCCAGCACTGCCGAAACCGCGCCCCAGAAAATCGTGACAATGAGCGCCGAAAGCCATAGCGGCACGGCCAGCGCGATCGCGATAATCGCCAGCGCCGTAAGGGAGCCGAGCATCAGCAGGGCCGTAATTGCCGAGGCGCTTAGCATCCCGGCACCGGCGCCGGCAACCTTCGCCTTTTCCGTGAGTTCCTCACGCGCGAGTTGCAATTCGCTTTTCACCAGCACTCCGAGATCTTCGGAGAGCCGCTTTACTGCGGCCGCCAATCCGGGTTCTTCATCGCTTGCCGCCATATTTGCCATCCTTCCAGGGCGTTGTCCCCACCTCGTACCCATCCGCGCACCGCGGTTGCATCCTTGCAAAAATGGGAACTTTTAAGCAGATAAGGGAGAGATGATATGCCGACTAAGAAGACAGCCGCGCGCAAGAAGACAACGAAACGCGCGCCGGCGACGAAAGCGAAAAAAGCGGCGGGCGGCGTGAAGAAAGCGGCAAAGCGCGCCGCGGCGTCCGTGAAACGCACGGTCAAGAACCCAAAGCCCACCGTGCGCAAAGCTGCGAAGAACGTTCATGAAACCGCCGATCGCGCCCGGGGCGTTGCCGACACGATGGTGCGCGCCGGCGAAGCGATCCGGCAAGCGGCGGACGTCGTAGATTCAATAGCGCAACACGCAAACGAACGCGCGCAGTCGCGCCGGAAAAAGACCTAACTCCAGCTGCTTTTGTGCGGGCAGCGCTCTCTTGGTGCGACTTTGGTGCGCAGGCGCGCTGCTTCCACGCGGGCAAATAAGCGCGGTTATGCCTATCCCGACCCCGAAAAATTATCTGCATCTTCCGCTGGGCGAGAACGTGCCCGACGAGATCAACGTCGTCGT
>JAICWY010000026.1 GCA_025934645.1 Vulcanimicrobiia bacterium | reverse complement strand
CGCCGTTTTCCATACCGGCTGGTACAACGCCATCGACATTGCGGCGCTCATCATCGCCGCATCGCAATTGCGCTCCGCGAGCGCGTCTGCGTCTGGACGCTTTCAAAGCCTCGCGATCATGACGTTCGGATGTGCCGTCGTTGTTATTGCCGGCGCCGGCAGCGGTTTGATGGCGCCGGATACGCATACAATCGTCGGCGCGCCGGGCGCCAGCGTGCGCGATCCCGACGCGAACGGGACATTCGTGTTTCCGCTGCAAGGAAACGACGTGCGTTTCGAACGCGGCGGAAGCGCGTCGACGATCGACGGCGGCCGGCGGTACACGGCGAATTTCGCGTTTTGGCAGCAGCCGCGGACCGTCGTCAACGTGCAAGCTGCCGATGCGAACGGCAATCACCTGACGATCACGCAGCCGACGAACGCGTCGTTTCTCTCGCCTGTGCTGCTAATGCAACAGACGACGACGATCGCCGGCATGGATGTGAGCTACGACACGTTCTCCGTGCCCGCGGCCTCGCGCAGCGTGCGTGCGGTGCTCTTTACACCGCAACAGGCTGCGCAATTGCGCTCGAGTGCCATCGTCCCGGGCCAGGCCGCCATCCTGTTCGCCGTTTCCGATCTGCACGACCGCAGCATTCCGAACGGGATCGCCGTTACGGCGCCCGGCGTTCCCCGCGCGATCGGCGGATTGCAACTCAGCGGTACTGTCGGCTCGTATCCGGCGATTGTGGTCGCATCAATACCCTATCTGCCCGTGACGGCTTTAGGCATCATCGTGCTTATTCTTGGCGCAATCAGGTGGCGGTTGCGATAATCGAAAATCCGTTCGACTTGTAAATGTCTTGCGGCGAATTCTGCGTTTGCAGGTAGAGCGCGAAGGAGAAGTTCAGCCTCGACGTCGCGGCGGCGCCCCAAGTCGCGCAGGGAGCGGTCGTGCCGGCCTTCAGTTTGGTAAGCGCCGGCGCGTAATTTGCCGGAGTGCCGCTGTTTCCGGCCCCCGAGCACGTTATTGCGAACTCGTTGATCGCCAGCGTGTTGTTCACCTTATTCTGGCCTCCGATGTTGGCCGGCGACATTACCATGATGCTCGCGGCTCCGCCGGAGGGCGACGTACGTATTCCGCCGGTAACCGTAAGCGGGTCGCCGCTCTGCGCAAGGGCGTAATTCTGCATTGAAGCTTTCACGCCGTTCCAGATAAACGTCGGGACGCCGTTGAGCGTGCTGTAGCCGTTGAGCGCGATGGTCGCGGTCGTTCCGACGCTCACGAAAACGCCGAAGCTTTTTTGACTGGGAGCCGTCGTAGCCCCGGCGTCTTGCGAGGCGGACATCAACGTCACGCCGAGGAGGCTGCAGATGGCGGCGAATCGATGGAGTGACTTCATCCCATTTGCTCCTAGAAAATCACTTTCTGAATGTTTTTGCTGGATTTAAGCACGATTGAAACGTTGCCGTTCGCAGGTATTTGCATTGCGGCCGGCTCTGCGAATCCCGGCGGAAGCGTCGTTTCGTCTAGCACGATGGTGGAATCCGGGTCGAGGGCCTGAGCTGGGAAATCGAACGCGCCGTTCTCGTCGGTTTGTGCCACGATGCCTTCAGGCTGGACGATTACCGTTATGCCGCTCGCAGGCGGAAGCGCGCTTCCCGCCGGCAGACCTTCATGAGCGAAGCGTAGCGTGCCCGATACGTGTCTGATTGGCCACAATGGAACTGTGATCGCCGCCGGCGTGCCGTCTACCACTTTTTCCTCCGGCGATCCCAACGTGCCGTCGGCCGATTGAAGCGATACATAATGGCTTCCCGACGGGATGGGCAGCCGCATCGGATTTCCGGTTAGAACGCGGTCGCGCGAACCGTCAATCATCAGATACAGCGGTGAAGAGGAGCGCGATGCGGCGGCGATTGTTAGGAAGCGGTCGGCCGGACCCGGTATTTTTTGAAACAGCGCCTGCTGGAGCGAAAAGCGCATCCCATTGCCGTGAAGAAGCGGGTGCAATTCCAGTCCAAGCGAGAGCGATCGCGTAACGGGCGCCATGTATCCGATCGTTGGACCGATTCGCGATTGGCCTGCCGACGAAAGATCCTCCAGTCCGATCGACATTGACGGCGACTCGCGCTTGAGGTGATAGTCCGCGAAGATATCGCGCGTGTTCAGTGAGCCCGCATATGCATCGACACTAAGGAAACCTCGCGGCAGCGCCATCGCCAGCTGCGAGTTGAATCCCGCGAACGACGGAGCGCGATAGTAGTTCAGCGCGCCGTTCATGCGGCTAGTGTTTACGTTTACGGACAGCGATGATTGGTTGCCGAATTTCGAGAGCGATACGTTCGTCGCGCCGACCTGACCGTATAGTTGCGCTAGGAAGGTCGATTGCTGGCCGCGGCCCGAACCGTAACCGCCGCGTAAGCCGAACCCTTTGAAGAAATCGTATCCGGCCGTCAATTGCGTCGGGGCATCCCCTGGTTGCAGAGGTAGACCGGCGCCCGCAAATCCCATGCGCGCATCCGTGTACAACCGCCCGTCGGAGCGGTAATGCACGCCGCCCGCGATGCCGTGCAGCCCAACCCACGCTTCACGCTCCCACACGCCGTGTGCGCGCACGCTCATTTGTTGCAGACCGACGAGCACTTGTGGCGCCGAGTTCATTTGCGACACGTAGGCGGCTTCGGCGTTGTACGTGGTGGTGCGACGCCCGATCGCGGCAACGTGGCGGTTGTTCAAGGGCGATTGGAGCCACGAGAGTGTCGTGCCGGCGGCGTTTTCAAGTTCGAAGCCATTTCCGCCGCCGAAAGAAAAGACGTTACCATAGAGCGGGTCCGACACGCCTCCGACCGCGGCGTGCTTGTCGCCTTCGCCGACGCGCACCGTTCCGCCGATCCCCAGGCGCGATCCCGGCTCGCCCGTCGCATACAGACTTGCGTGCACTTTATCGGTTCCGCCGTCGAACATGGCGTTGTACGAACGATCCAGCATCGAGCTGTTCATTTGAACCTGAGCTGTTCCGAGGAGCCGTTTTCCGGCCGGCGCAGCGCGTTCTCGTTCGAAGGCTACGGGCGCGGGCGCCGCGGTGGCCGTGGGAAGCGGAGTTGGCGTCGGCAGTTCGCGTACGCTGAAACCCTCGCTCTCGGCGGCTTTTGCGCGCCGGTCGACGACGAGCCGTTTACCTTGTACGCTGGCGTTTACGTCCAATAATGAGATGGCGTCCGCTGCGCTCACGTAAAGCGTTCCGCGCTGCGATAAGGGGTATGCCGTCAACGTCATCATCGGCGCCCGCTCTTCGCGCGCCAGGAGATCGCCTTGCGTAACCGCCAGCCACGAACCATCCACGTTTAATTCGACTGATTTGCCGCGCGCGCGAACCGGCACGCCGACTTCCTTGGCCAACGGCACGATCGCTACCATTAAAACGTGGTCTGCGTGGGTGGTTTGCACCTCGCCGCCGCCGACCACCGCGACAAGTTGAGGCGATCCCGAGGCATCGCACGGCGCGATATCGAGCGCCAGCAACGCACACAAAAGCAGCGCCGGATACTTAAGGAACTTTGACATGAGTCTGTCCCTCAATCACTTTGTTTCCGCCGTATGAGACGGTCAGCTGCGCAAGATAAAGCCCGCTGTGCAACTGCCCTAAGTCGGCTTTGACGATGCGCTCGTCTCCTGGCAGTATCGCATTGAACGGGATGTCGATGGAACGCGCCGCGCGGTTCGCGGCTGTTAGCGTCAAGTGCAAAAGCGGGCGCACATACGTGGCGCCGGCATTCCTGATGCGCGCCCGCATGCTCGCCGACTTCGAAGATCGCAAGACCGCGAGGCTCTCAAGCTGCAAACGCGGTTCGAATTGGCGCGCCGAGTTGTAAACCACCACCGTTGCGCCGGGTGTGACGTAGGGCGCCGAACCGGACGGCGTAGCTTGCAGCAACAGCCCGCCCCATGCGACCGGCTCGAGGCCATCGCCGCGTTCCGGGATGCGCACGGATATGTCGACCGCGCGCGTTTCGTTCGGCGCGAGCGTAAGCGATCCGGGATGAATGACGATAAGCCGCGTGAGCGAGCGCGAGCGTTCCGTCCCCGGAGCCTCGATTGCAAACACGCCGTCTTGTGTCACGCGCCAATCGAATGGGCGCACCAGAATCGTTTCAGCCGTAGCACTGGGATTTGCAAGAAGTACGGTTGCGTGCTGTTCCTGTCCGTAACCCGCCGTGAATTCCAGCACCATCGGATTTACCGACAGAGCTACGTCCGGTGAACCGGATCGGGCCGCGGCGGTTACCGTCAGCACTACGAGAGCAAGACAAGCGGCGTGCAAACGTGTGAACCGCATATCAATTCGCCGAGAGCACGAGAAGGAAGCCGCTTGCGGTGTACGTATCCGCCGGGACGTCGCGGTCGTCAAGAAACACCGACAGCGTGAAATTGAGGTTCGAGAACGAATCGGCCGGGAACGTTACGCACGGCGACGCAAGCGCGTTGTTGGCGAACGTGATTTTGCTGGTCGAGAACGACGCCGATTGATTGCGGTTCGAGTTGACCGTTCCGCTGCAACTGTAAGTGAGCGCGCCGAGCGGAAGTTGCCCCCCGTGCGTTCCGCTAATTGCGGCGTTCGTGAAGGACGGCGAAAGAACTGCGATTTGGGAACCGCTGCTTACGCTCATGAGCGATCCCATGACGTTTACGGTGTTTGCAGCGAAAAACTGTGACGTATTATCGGTGACGGTAGGAAATGTAATGGATGAGTTGTTGATGCTCACGGTTCCGCCCGAAACGACGACGTTGAGGGTTCCTGCGCCGCCATGAGTATCAATCACTTTCACGCTGCCTTTGCCGTAATTCTGAGGCGTTACGGTAAAAGTTGCCGGCCCCGGCCCGTTAGCGGAAGTTGGGCTTACGCTAACAACCGGGCTTGTGCCCAGCGCCGTCGTCACGGTAGGCGAAAATGCGCCGGTATAACTCGTTTCCTGCGCCGTGAAGGTATCGTTGGCGGGCGATGCAACGATCGGGCTGCCGCTGCCTACGAACGTCGTCAGGGTTGACCCGCTCGCGGGGCTTAGCACGAGTGCTCCTGAGCTTACCGTGACGCTCAGCGACGCGGTGCCGCCGAACGAATCCGTAACAGTAATCGTTCCGCTCGTTGCGTTCAGCGGAGTCACTGTGCAGTCCACGGGGGTCGACGACAACGCCGTTCCCGGCGCGCATCCCGTTACAGTCATCGCCGTGGTATCGTAGCTCACCGATGCGATCGAACCACCGCACGGATTCACGACCGTAAAGGTTTGCGCCGGCTGAGTGTTCCCGCTGAAACTTAGCAGCGAGGGCGAAACGGCAAGCGCATCTTTTACCGTTAGGCTCGTTGAGCCCGAATGTTTATTGCTATCGGTAAACGTAACCATCGTCGAGCCGGCCTTCGTGCCGGTTGCCGTGGCAGTCGCCGTTTCAGTTGCCGTTCCGGAGCCGCTCAGCGCCGAGATCGATATCATCGATGCGTCGTAGCTGCTAGGCCCGCCAGTTAGAACCGCACCGGACGTTGCCGTCGCGCTGATCGTACTGCTGTTTCCTGCGCCGCAAAGATTTATCGTCGCGGGCGTCGCCGTTACGGTTACCGAATTTGCGGCGGCGGCATTGCCGGCCGGCAAAAAAGTTAGAGCGATGGCGAGAACCGCAGCGGCGGTCTTTTTTGAGGCCATGTGGGCAATCCTCAATGAATGTGCGCCGTCGTTATACCGTCGATGATCGAGTTGCCGCCGTAATCTAGCGTCAATTCGACTTGATAGGTGCCCGGCGGCAACTGGCTCAGCGGCTGTTTCAACAAGCGAGTGGCGTTCGGAAAGATGACACTTACGGAGGGAACTATGTCGCGGATGATGCGGCCGCTCTGCTCGACGAGCAGATGAGCGCGGCAGCGCGCGTAAGACTGACCGTCATTGCGCATGCGTGCAACGAGCGTGGGCGCATCGTGCGCGCCGGAAAATACGCGCATCGACTGCAGTTTGAGGTGCTTTGAGGGTGACCCGACATTCTCGTAAACGAAAACGGTTGCGCCGATTCCGACTGCGGAGGGCGGCGCATCTTTTTGGGCGGCGCTCACGAGGAACCCGCCCCAATACGAAGCGGAGTCCGCCGGGAGCGTTCTGGGCACGTCCAGAGTCATGGTTATCGCCCGGCGCTCGCCGGGTTCGAGCAAGAATTGATAAGATGAAAGTGACAGGGCGCGCGTGATCGAATGACCGCGCTCGGCGCCAACTTTTTCGAGTGTCGTGGATCCGTCGGACAACGTCCGCCAGTCGGTCCGGCGCGCGACAATGCGCTCCGCATCCGCGGAATTATTACGCACGATCAGTTGGATGCGTTGGCTCGATCCGGGTGCGAGGTTCATCTCGGTAACCAGCGGTTGAACGGTCATCGAAACATCGGCCCGTACCGGCGCCATAGGAAGTAGCAACGACGGTAATGCCGCCGCGATCCAAATCCACGCGCGTCCTGAAACTTTCATCTTGGGCCCCTCAGCTCGCGCTGACGACGACTTCGAATCCCGACAGCGTGTAGGTATCTGCCGGCACGCTGCGGTCGTCGAGGTACATGTTTAGTTGAATGGCCGACGACGCAATTGACTGGCCGGCGCCGAACGAAAGGCCGCAGCCGGTGTTCGAACCGCCGACCACCGCAACGGGGCTGGCCGTGGTATTGGTGATCGTGACGGGAGAAGGCGCGCTGCCGCCTGCAGGTGTCGATGGTTGATACGTGCCGCTGCAGCCGTAAGAAAAGGCCCCGATCGGAATGCTGCCGTGCGCGCCGGGCACGGTTGTCGTCGTAGTCGTAGGTGTGACGAAGAAGATCGCGCCGGTCGATCCGCTTGCGGCGGAAGTACGCAACGTGGCGTTAATTGTCGGCGCAATGGTAGGGGTGTTTACCGAATCATTGTCCGCAGCCAAAAACTGCGTTGAAATATCGGTGATCGGCGTGGTGCCGCCCCACGTATACTGCGTGAAGGTACCGCCTGACCCGAACGTGAGCGTAGCGGTCGGAGCGATTGTCGCCGAGATGGAAAAGTTCGCGGTCGCGCACGAGGTGGCCGTGACGCCGGACGGACAGGCCGCCGACGCCGCAACCGGCGTAAACACGGCGAAAGCCGGCAACGCTGCCATTGCGAATGCGGCTGCGAACATGCCGAGTCTTTTAATCATGGAAGAGTCTCCAAAGACGTTGGTATTCTCGCGTGTCCAAAGACACGCAGGCAGCCCGGTGTTTAAGCCGTGGCCTGCTTCAAGAAATACAAAAGATGACCGCAATCAACAAGAATGGGCGGCTCCGTTCACGACAAAATTGACTGAACGTGGATTGACGTTAGCGGATTAACAGTCCGCTACAATACGGTTCTAGTGCTTATTTACTAGAAGTCCGTGCCGCTGCTGAAGTTGAAGCCGGTGATTTTGGCTGCGGGAACCACGACCGAATACGCGTAGCCGCCGGTGCGGTGCGGGGCGTTGGAAAGCTCGCAATGCTTTAGCGCTTCGATAATGCTCTGATTGAAGCGCATGTTGCGCACGCCGCCTACGATTTCGCCATTCTCGACCAAGAATGTGCCGTCGCGCGTCATGCCCGTAACGATGGCCTGCTTCTGATCGACGGTGCGGATGTACCAGAAGCGCGTCACGAGTAAGCCGCGCTCCGTCTCGGCAATGAGCTCGTTCAAACCCTTTGTGCCGGGAGCGACGACGAGATGCGATGCCTGCGGGCCGTACGCATTTGGTGCCGGCAGCGCGTGGCCGGTATTCTCGCGTCCGAGTTTTTTCGCCCAATAAGAGTCGGTCACGACATTTTTTGCAACGCCGTTTTCGATAATCGTAAGGCGCTGCGTCGGCTGGCCCTCGTAGTCGAACGGCATTCCGGGGGACAGCGGATGCGCGTAGTCGTCGAGAATCGTGACGTTCTCGCCCAGGTACGTTTTGTCCAACCCACCGCTGAGGAACGACGAGCCTTCGTCGAACGACTGCGCGGAAAAGTGATCGCCGAGATAAGTAAACAGTTCGCCGAACGCGGCCGGCTCGAGAATGACGGTCCATGGCCCGGGTTCGACGGTTCGCGGTTTTACGGAATCGCGCGCCTTGCGCGCCGATGTTTTTCCGATCGCGCCGGCATCCAGACGCGTGACGTCGGTATCGTAGCCCTCGGCAAAACCGGTGGAATCAGCGCCGTTCATCTTCACGTTCACGCCCGCGTCGGTGCCGTCGAACGACGCGCATGCGCCGCTCGAGTTCGCGATCGTAACCCCGGCAAAACTCGTGGAGATGAAGCCCGCGCACCAAAAGTCCTGCTCTTCCGCGGCTTTGAAGATGGCGTCGGCCATTGCCGCGCGTTCTTGCGGCGTCGCGTGCGCGGTTTGGGCGACGTATGAGCCTTCTGGCGCGATGGTTTCACCGCCGGAGGGCAATTGCGGCTGATCCGGATCTTCCGGCGCCAGGTTCGCCATTTTAATGGCGCGGTGCACGACGTCGCTCAGCGAGGCGTCGTCGAGAACGTTCGTCGTTGCAACGCCGGTGCGACGGCCCGCGATTGCGCGAACCTTTACCGTCACGTCGGCATCCGCCACGTTTTGATGTACCGCGTTGTGCGTGAACCGGGTGAGCTCGTTGCTGCCGCTAAAAACGCAGACTTCGGTTTGCGTGGCGTCGGACAGCGCCAGCACGCGCTTTGCGAGTGCTTCCCGCTGCGCGCTATCCACCGTATCCTACTCCTACGCGAACGTTGCGGAACCGCGCGGGTGAAGCGCACTGCGCCGTCCGTCCGCTCTGCATGGGCTCGCCTTTACCGCAATTCGGCGTGCCCCACGCGACCCACGATGCTTTATCGCCGATCGCATCGCACGAATTCCAAAACTGGGGGGTAACTCCGGCGTATGTCGGGTTCTTCAGCATGCGCCCGCGCTTGCCGTTCTTCACTTCCCATCCGATCTCGCAGCCGAATTGGAAGTTTAAGCGGTGATCGTCGATCGACCACGAGCGGTTGCTCTCCATGTAGATGCCGTCCTTGACGTCGTCGAAAAGATTTTCGAACGGCGTGTCGCCCGGCAGCAGATTGAGATTGCACATGCGGATCATCGGAACGTACTCCCAGCTCTGCGCGCGAACGCAGGCGTTACTGGTGCGTCCGATGGCGCGGGCCGTGTCGTTGCTCATCTCGTAACCGGTGAGCACGCCGTTACGGATGATGTCGGAGACGACGCTTTTCGTCCCTTCATCGTCATATCCGGCGGTCGCAAGCCCTTCGGGGAGCGTGTTGTCGATGACGATCGTGACGAGATCCGAACCGTATTTGAGTTTGCCGAGCTGTTCGACGTTTAAAAAACTTACACCGGAAAAGTTGGCTTCCCAGCCCATCACCCGATCCAATTCAGCCGGATGGCCGCACGATTCGTGCATCTGCAGCGAAACTTGCGAGCCGCCCAGCACGATGTCGAATGTGCCGCTCGGACACTGCGGCGCGCTCAGGAGCGCGAGCGCTTCCTCGCCGATGCGCTGCGCGTTCTCGCGGAGGCGAGCCTGCTCCACGATCTCCCAGCCGCCGGCTTTGTACAAGCCGATGTCGCCGGGAAAACTGCGCGTCTGCACGTCGCCCTCGCCCACGGCCATCGCTTCCATGCCGCTGCCGCTCTGCCGGATGGTTTGCTGAATTTTCGAGCCGATCGTGCTGAAGAAGAACTTGTCGATGCTCCAGAGGTCCATCCATGCGCGGCCGACGCGGATCTGAGGCGCGACGTGAAGCGCTTTTTCAGCCTCGAACAGCAGCGCGACGCGCTCGCCCAGCGGAACGTCGCCGGGATCGCGCAGAACCGGCGTTGCAAACGAATCGACGTACGCTTTCGGCGGCGCTTCGCCGAGGCGGCGACGGGCAATACTAGCGCCCGCGCGAGCGATGTCGACCGCGCGAGCGGCGGTTCGATCGACGCCTGCTTCGGACAGATCGGAACTTGCGGCGAAACCCCATGCCCCATCGACCAGGGCGCGCATGCCGTAGCCTCGGCTGGTCGAATCGGCCAATGTAGCAACGATGCCGTTGCGGGCTTCGATTCGTTCGCTGCGGTTGACCTCGAAACGGATGTCGGCGTAGGCGGCACCCCGCTTCGATGCGGTGTCGAGCGCGCGCGCGGCAAGTCCGTCGAAGCTCATACGCGGGCTATTTGGAATCGTTCTTCGCGCTGCCTGCCAGAATCACACGGACGTTTCGAACCGATATTGCACCCGCCGACTGCACGGCCGGGCCCGGGCCGACGCGATCGATAACGTACAGCGATTTAAGGGTGATCGGCTGCGGCAGCGCCGGCGGGAAACGGTATTGAACCTGACGCCAACCGTGCCAATTTACCGTTGCCAGCGTAAAAAGAAAACGCTCGTTGATTGCGTTGTTGACCGCGAGCCGTAGAATCTCGCCGTTCCCGTCGCCGTAGACTTCGGCGGAGATGCCGAGCGCGCGCTGCGGCAGCGCCAGCGCCGCATTGGCATACGCCGCGCGCTCGGTTCCGGTAAAATCATAGTGCAATGAGAGGCAGCCTTTGCACGTCTCGTCGCGCGTTAGCGATCCGGCGCTGCCGGGGGGAGCGCTTCCGAATGCCGCCTTTGAAACGAAAGGCAGCTGCGCCGCATGTTCGCCGACGGTGACGGATTGAATCGCGCGCTTATCGCCCAAGCGCACGCTTACGGCCGCATCGCGATCGCCTGCCCGCAAATGCCCGGCCGGATCGATCGCGGCATTGGACGCGCTCCAGGGAAGGCGCGCGGGAACCGCAATCGGATACCCTTTTGCATCGAACGCGCGCGCCTGCATGGCAAGCGTTTCGTGCGGCAGCAAGGCGGGATGCAACGGCAATATCTGCGTTCGCGCCACTTCGTTCGTCACACGCACGGGCACGTCCATGTGCAGCGCGCCTGCATCCACGCGGATCGCTGCGTCCTCCGCTTTCATGCCCGCGACGAAAGTGTCGCCCTCCATCGCGCCGGCATCCGACGGAATAACGCGTAAGACCGGCGTGCACGAGCACGATGCCGGGTGGCCCGCCGCGTCCGTAACTGCTATATGCACGGGAACGCGAGCGCCGGGCAATGCGCGCACGATTTGCGGAGTAGCGTAAAGCCGCGCCGCGTCTCCACGCGGCGCATCGCTGTATACGAGCAGCGCATCGGCGACGCGGCGCTCGACGCCGTCCGACGGTGAGTTGCGCACGCTCGCGCTCCCATCCCCCGGTATCCGCGCAACGATCGTCGAACTTCCCCCGCCGTCGAACTGCATACCGGTGCGCGCGCCAAAAGCGATCATCAGCGATGCGAGCTGCGGCTGCAGCACGCCGATCGAAAGCGCCGGCTGCCGCCCGTCGATCTCAAAAAGCAGCAGCGTGCCGTCGACGCGCACCGCGACGCCGCTCGCCGGCATGTGCGTTGCGAACTCGCCTTTCGAAGGACCATCGGGATCCGCGTACCACGCACCGTCTTTCACGAGCAGCGGACCGCCTCCGATTGCAGAGACAATGTCGTCCAGCGGCGGATCCACTGTTCCGTCGATCGTGACCGGATCGCCGGAATTCGGAAGCGGAACGCTTCCGTATGCGTTCAATCCGATCGCGAGATAATACCCGGCCGGCTGCGGCTGCGTGTTGTCCGCGATCTGTCCGGCGCTATACGTCCCGAACGGCGGCGTGCCGGTCTGCGGCGTCAGCGGAATCTCCGTGACGTTTTGCGCCGCGCGCAATGGGCCGAATTCCGGCGTGATCAGCACCGCTCCGCCGCCGGGCGGCGGGAAATCGTTCATCGTCTTAAGCGGTAGCGTGCCGCCCGGCAGCGTCGCGGTTTGCGTGATATCGTATTCCGCGAAGCGCACGCCGCCGGTATTCGTAATGCCGATCGACCAGCGGTGCATCGGCATGCGCACCAGGCGCCCTAGTTGCACCAGAATGTTCAACGGTTGATTCGTTTGATTGATGTCGAAATAGTCGCCGTTGATTCCGGCGATCGCACCCGTGCGCTGCGCCATCGAGGAAACTGTTTCGCCGGGCGAGATTAACTTGTCTGTAGCGAGCGCTGTGCCGATACGCACGTCGGGACGGTGCAGATCGACAGCGACAACGTGCACCGATAGCGGACCATCGCGCGTAACCATCTCGTAATCGCCGAAGGTCACTCCCGGTGCGATATCGGTTATCACCGGCGCGTCGGTAAGGATTTGGGGAAACGGCGCAGCCGGCTGCGGTGCGATCGGCAAAATGCCGGCAACCGCGAGGAGCAATGCGCCTAACGCCATACCGCGACTCCCAGAGGAAAGCTGCCTGTCGTGAAGGGGGCGCCCCGGACGCGGCGCAGCGTGCGCAGATCGAACACGTCGACTGCGTTCGCGCGCGCGCATGGAACGTAAAGACGATCGTCCGCAATGCGCGGACGCCACGGCGTACGGCAGGTTCGCAGCGGCGCATGTGCGGCGCGCAGCGTCTTCGAGTCGAGCACTTGCACGCTGTCGCTGCCTTCGTCGGTGACAAGGACGCGAGCGCGCGCAGCATCGTAGGCGACGCCGAGCGGAAACGCAAAGCGCACGCTCTGCGCGATGATACGGCCGCTGCGCAGATCTATGGCGGCGACCCGTCCGCCATCGCCGGGCATGGATTCACTCATGTTCGATACAACGAAAAGCCGGCGCCGTTCGTCGTCGAGCGTAATGCCGAACGTGCGAGCCACGCTTTTCAAATGGCGCACGACGCGCATCGTTTTCGTATCCACCACGGCAACGCTATTGTCGTTTACGTTTCCGACGTACGCGCGACCGCGCCCGTCCAGCGCGAGGCCTTCTGCGGTATCGCCGGTCTTGACCACCGTCACGCCGCCGGACGGTGTGATACGGGTCAGCGCTCCGCTTCCGTTTACGTCACGATTGGTGACGAACGCATCGCCGGTTCGTGCGTCAACGGCCACTTCGTTGCCCAGCGGTACGCCGCCCACGCGTTCGAGGCTCCACGGCTTGCGCGCAATGCGTGTGAGCACTGCGCCGTCGGTCGCCGGGGCGTAGATTCCGCCGCGCGCATCGAACGCTACGTCGCCCGGGGCGCCGCCGATAGGCGCGTATCCCAGCAGCGCAAACGTTTTCGGATCGTGCAGCGCGATGCCGTTGTCGTACGAAGCAACGGCGATGAGCGCGCGGGCCGGCGCCGGCGGCGGAACGATGTGCAGCGTGCTGTATGCAACGGCGTTGCGCGCCGCGCCAATTAGTGTCGCGTTCGTCGCCGCATCCACGCGCGGCGCAAGAAAGTCATGACCTTCGAGGCGTCCCGCGCCGACGAGGGCGAGCGAAAACGGTCCCGCGACGCCGCTCGCGCCGACGGCCACACGGCTGCCGGAGATCAGCGGCCCCGATGGAACCGTGAGCTTGAACGTGCCGCTCGTGTGCGTCGCTGTTTCGCGCGGCGCAGCCCCGGCAAGCAGCACCGCTGCGAGCGCTGCGGCGGCAGCGCTACGCGGACGCATCGCGATACGCGCGCTCCAATCCGGCGCGGACGTCGGTTCCCGGCGCGACGAGCGTCTGTTCCGTGCGAAGGGGATCGTAGGTGAACGAGGCGATCTCGTAACCGTCGAACGTGCCGCAGATCACGGCGCCGTCGGGATCGACGGCGAATGCGCGCCGGCGCGCGGTGTCGATTACGGCCAGATACATCTTGAGTTCGAGCGCGCGCGCCCGCGCGAACGTGACTTGCCATTGCGGATCGAATTGCGTTTGCCAAACCGCGAACGTCCATCCCGCAAGCCGGTGCGCCGCAAGAAAGCCCGGATCCAAAAGCCGATCGTCTTGCAGCAAGAGCGGCGTAAAATCTCCGGCCGGAACGACCTGCGGTCCCGGCGCGATCAGCAGCTGCGCTTCCAGAATGCGCAGCCGATCGCGCACCCAGGGCGCATCGGCTTGATGCGCGCACAGCGCAACGCGAATGGGATCGCTTGCGCGCGGCGCAGTCTCCGTTGCGATTTGGGCGAGCGATATGCGCGGCGCGCGGACATCGGACACGTCGATCTCGGCGGCAATCACCGCGTCCGCGTGCTGCGGAGCGATTGCGGCGAGTGTGCCGTCCGCAGAAACGATCTGACTCTTGCCGCAATAGGCAACGCAGCCCAGCTCGACGCCGCACTTGTTTGCCACGACGAACGGCACGCCGTTCTCGCGGGCTCGCACGCGCGCGAGCAGATCGGCCTGAACGTTTTCCAAATTTTCGGGATCGCGCCCGCTCGTAACCCACGCCGTCGGCATGACCAGCAGTTCTGCACCGCGATCGACGAGTGCGCGCGCAATGGTGGGAATGCGTCCGTCGGCGCAAATGAGCGCGCCGATCGTGCCGATCGAGGTCCGCACCGGTTCGAGCCGTTCGCCCGGCGCGAACCATTGCCGATCGAAGTGCCACAGAAAGTGCTTGTCGGCCGCGCCGGCAACGCTTCCGTCGGCGTCGATCACGAGCGCGCTATTGAAAGTGCGGCCGTTCTCGCGCCGCGCGACGCCCGCGACGATTACCATCCGAAGCTCCGCAGCCAGCGCGCGGCAGCGTTCTAAGGCCTGCGCGATTTCGGCGCCATCGTACGGTTCGTACCCCAGCACGTACGCCGGCAAGGTGCCTTCGGGCAGCACCGCGAGCCCGGCGCCGCGCGCTGCGGCTTCCCGCAGGGCCGGTTCCACATGCGCCCAGGCGGATTCGAGGTCAGTGCGATTATGCGCCGCCGTTTGAACGGCGGCAACGACGAGCGTGCGCGGCATGAGTCGCTCTTACGCTGCCATGGCGGCGTTTCTTGCCCGTGCCCCGCAGCAAGGCAAGCGGCTAAAGGAGGCGGCCAAGCAGGTCGATGCTCACGTGTAGGGGAGAGAAAGGACCGCTGCTCTGTGAGGGCACGCAGCGTCGCACTCATCGTTTTCTCGGTAGCCATCCAAGCGTTCTGCGCCGGCCCTGCCGTGGCGCGGACGCACCACGTTTCCCATAAGGTCAAGCATGCCGTCAAGCATGCGGTCATCCGGGTCGCTCCGGCCGACGAATACTTCGGACGGCTCAAGATGAGCATCCTGGGAATCCGCAATCAACTGCGGGATCTGGACTTGCGTTTGCAATTTGACCCTGCAAAGAGCGAAGACGTCATCGGCTCGGCGGCGATGGTGGAAGACGCGCTTCACGATTGGGAGCGCAAATATCCGTCAGATCCGTGGCTTGCCAAAGACGTTTTTCAACTCGCGCATCTTTACTCGCAGATTCAAACGGAGCACGGCCATCAGGTGGCCTTGCGCACGGTGCACTGGCTCTACGGACGTTACGGAAGAACGCCGTACGCCGCGCAGGCGAAAGTGCAGCTCGCGAATTTGAAGTAGGCGAACGACTCCGCCTGGAAGTACGTTCTCAAAGGTACAGCGTTCTATCCAGGAAAGGGTTGTTGTTGAAACGCGCGTTTATGTCCGTATCGGCTGCGGCGGTTGCTCTTAGCATTGCAGGCACCGTCGCAGCAGCTCCGGCTCCGAAACCGTCGTCCGCCAAGAAGCCGGCGGCGTCTGCCAATACGAAAAAGAAAGACGCTCCCAAGATTTCGAAGTGGCAGCAGCACATTCAGGAGATGCTCAAAACCTCTGCGCCCGGCGACGAATACTTCGGGCGGATGAAGATGAGTTATCTTGGCATCAACAACACGTTCCACGACGATCTCATTCGCGCCGGCGCTTACACGACCGACGGCCGCATCGTTTCTCACGTCGAATTCGCCGACGAAGCTTTGCAGGACTGGGCGAAAAAGTACCCCAACGATCCGCAGCTCGCGCGATCGTACTTCCTCGCATTTCAGATGTACCGGAAGATCTGGACTAAAGAATTCCAAGACAAAGCGTGGAACTATGCGCATATCGTCCTGAAAAAGTGGCCGTCGAGCTTTTTCGGAAAAGCGCTCAACAAAGATCTTCAGATCGGCTTCACCGAGCACTACTTCGCGGACGCGCAGCCTTGCCCGATCCCGACGGAAACGCCCACCGGCAAACCCGGCCGGAGCGTGGCTCTGCCGTCGCCGTCTCCGACCCCGATTCCGACACCGTCACCGACGCCGGCTCCGGGACAACCCAAAGCTGAAGTTTTGCCTGCTCCTTGCATTCCACCGCCGACGCCGGCGCCGATTCCGACGCTCACTCCGGTGCCGTCGGGCAGCTTGACGCCATCGCCGATGCCTTCGGGCGCACCGTCCGCATCGCCGTCGCCCGCGCCTTCGGCGACCACGTCCCCCAGGCCGTCTCCAGCGTCGTCACCAACGCCGTCGCCGGCGCCGACGCGCCGGCCATAATTCGCAGCCGCGCATAGAAAAAAGCGCTCTCTTTCGAGAGCGCTTTTTTATCGGAGAAGTTTTTGTTAGCTGCAGCCGTTGGTGGTTTTCAAGACGTAGCCGTCGTTTGCATTGACGGTTAGCGGATTGTATACCGAGCGTCCCTCGAGATCCGTATAGGTATGCCCCGTTGGAAGCGCAGCTTTATAGGCAACTCCTCCGCCCGCATTGACGACAACGAGTCCGTAGGCGAACTTCCGGTAGAGCAGCGTGCCGTAACCGGCGTAGTACTCGCCGCAGGGCGAACCTAGATTTGCCGCGCGGTATTCGGGATGGTAGTACGTCTCCACGCCGTAGCCGGTGTGCGGCGTAACGAAGACCGCTGCGGCGTTCTCATTGCCCAGCAAGTACGTTGCCGCGGAATAGTCGCGCTGTGCGGCGCCGACAGTCAGCGAGCCCCAGTCCTGATTGATCAGGACGGCCGCGCCGTGCGCTTGCATGAACTTCATCCAATTCGCTTCACGAATGGTGGAGTTCGCTCCGGTCAGGTAATGCCCGTACTGCGTGAAGCCGGTTTCGTCCATGTCGGCGTCTACGTTCGCCGCAAGCGTCGCTTCGTTCGTATTCATCGTGCCACCGGGATGATTGACGATCAGCTTGAGGTGGTACGGCGAAAGCGTCGTGTTGGTCGTGAGAATTGAGTGTGCCGCTTTGGCCCAGTTCACGACGTCGGTCGACCATGCCGGATCGGTCGAGCTGCTGTACCGGCGAACGAATACGCCTTTGCTATAAATGCCGCAGCCGTAGTATCCGGAGCCGCCCGTTGCGGGAATCCAGTACGTCACTTCATCGGCTGCCAGCGCGGTGTATCCGTTGCGCGCCGCGTATGGTCCGGCCATCTGCGCGATCTGGTACTGCACGACTGCGGGATTATGAATGTCGAGCGGAACGTTCGGCAGCCCCGAATCGTACGCCGGTAATTTCGTCGGTGCGTTCGTGGACGTGCTGCACTTGTAGAGAATCCAGTCGGGGTGATACGTCTGCCACCACGTCAGCGAATGGCCTATGGCGCCCCATGCGCCCGTGCTGAGATCCGTGTCCATCAGAAAGTAGTACGAACTGCGCAGGTACGAATTGCTCGCACGCCACGTCGTTCCGAGCCCCGGCCGCGCGCCCCACACGGCCGAATAGCGGTAGCCGTCGGTCGCAGCAGCGGTTGCGGAAATCGTTCCGTTGCTGGTCTCGTCGAAAATTTGAAAAGATTGGATCTTTCCGGTCGTCGAGGGCATGAACGCGTTCGTCGGATAGGTGGTAGTGCCGAGTGTCAAAGACATCGGCGCGACCGTATCGGTATTTTGTTCGGCGGGTAGCGTATCGGTTGTGGATGCGGGAGGCGCAACGTCCGGTATTGCGCTTGAATGTCCTCCGCTGCAAGCCTGTAAGAACGCCAGCAAACCGATCGCTGCAAATAGCGAAGCGCGTTGCTTCATAGAAAAGCCTCCCCTAAGTAACGTTGGCGAGCGCGTTACCGAAGCGCGGAGAGCTGTTCCTGGGCGACGGCCGGATACCGGAGTGCCCACCGTCCGGATCGGCGCTTGCCTGCTGAATGATGAAAGCGCCCGGTTTTACGCATAAAAACCGCGCGCCGCCGAGTGCAGACGGCGCTTTCACGTGCAATCTTAAGGTTCGAAAAGAATCGGCCGGGACGGATTAAGCCGCTACTGCACCATCGGCGGGCCTGCGATCTTGCGGACGCGCACCGGCGCGGCATTGTGCTCCAAAGTCTGCGTTGCGGCCCATACGAAGAGCGTGCACAGCAGCGTCAAGAGAACCGCATCGTCGAAAAGGCCGAGCACCGGAATATCTCCGAACAGATCGACCGGCGAAACGATCAAGAGTGCCAGAGCGCCGGCGATCGCTTTGAGCGCAAGAGGGACGCGCTCGTCGCGCAACAGCGGCCACGCGCGTTTGACGTTCGAAGCCGCGGCGAAAAGGAGGCGTGGAATAGCCATGGGTCTTCCTATCGCACCGCTCCTCCGAAGTTTCACGCCGGCGCAAAAAGAAAAGGCCCCGCATTGCTGCGAGGCCTTTCCAGT
This sequence comes from Vulcanimicrobiia bacterium, assembly GCA_025934645.1. Lineage (GTDB taxonomy): Bacteria > Vulcanimicrobiota > Vulcanimicrobiia > Vulcanimicrobiales > Vulcanimicrobiaceae > JAICWY01. Next base: position 10,463 of record JAICWY010000026.1, on the reverse strand, counting down.
TCTACGACTCTTACGAGTTAGAACTTGAGTCCGAGACCCACGTACGGGCCGTTGTGCGAGAAGTCCGACGGAGCATTCGTCTTATTCTTGCCGTTGTCGCCCAAGAAGCCGAACTCGATGTAGAGCGGCACGTTCGGTCCGAACGTGAACGCACCACCGATGTCGTACTTCAGGATGTTGTACGCGAGCTGGTTCGCGGTCGGAACCGTACATCCGAGCGTGATGCAGCCGTTGAACGTACCCTTCACATTCGGATAGTAGTACGCCGAGCCGAACCACGTGAAGCCGTTTTGCTCGAGGTCAGGCAGCTTCTCAACGCCGAAGCCGACGTTGCTCAGACGCGGGTAACCGTAGTTGCCCGAACGCCAGATGTAGCCGACGCCGATGTAGATCTTCGGATCAAGAACCTTGAGTCCGAGACGCGCATCGCCATCGTAATCGCGCACGGTGAACGCCGGAACGAAGGTCTGGAATTGTCCGCCGATAGCGGTGACGCATCCGGGGTCATATCCAACGCCGCCGTAGCCGCAGGCCGCGCCGGCCGGAATGGCCGTGGACTGCTGGTTATGCGGATAGTTGTACTGACGGTAGTCGCCTTCGATCATCCAGGGCAGGCTCGCGAGGTTGAACTCGAACGCACCGTGGATACGGTACGAGAAGCCGCCGCTCGTGTTGTTGCCGGTGTTGCCCGGGCTGAACTCGTTGTACACCTTGGGCGAGATGATGTAGTCGCCCGCGACGAAGGCCGTAACGGCCGGAGTCGGGACGGGGGTCGGTGCCGGGGTCGGCGGGGCCGTCGGAGCGGTCGTCGGGACCGGAGCCGGCGGCGGCGTCGGGGGCAGGTAGCGGACTACCACAATGCGGCGATCCGGAACCCACTGAACGTACGCGCCCATGCCTTCCGAGATAACGCGGACAGGCACGACCACGTGGCCCTGATACATCTCCGGCGGGACGTCCAGCGGACGCGTTTCGCCGTTGATGACGACTTCGGGCTTGCCGACCGTGACCTTCACGTCCGCACCCGGCTTGGTGACGTCAACCGTCTTGGAAGCCGGATCGTACGCAACCGTTGCGCCCATTTGTTCGAACATGGAGCGCAGCGGAATGAGAATCGTGCCGCCACGGACCAGCGCGGCAAGGACGCGGCCTTGCTTGAGCTCATCCGGTTTGGCATAGACGTGATGGTCGTTGAAGAGTATCGGGATTTGTCCGGACGGCGGGGAACCGAAGTTCGCCGGCGGCATGTTCGCCGCGGGTGCCGCCGGGGCAGGCGATGCCATCGGAGTCGCCGCCGGTGCAGCTGAAGCTGCCGGCGAGGCCATGGCTGTCGCTGCCGGAGCAGGGGAAGCTGACGGCGTAGCCTGCGCGATCGCGTTGGTTCCAATGTTTCCATGCGACGCGGGCTGCGACGGAGCTGCCACCGCGTTAAGTCCGAGGCCGGCTATCATAAGCGCGGCGAGGACTCCGGTGCTCAGTCGTTTCAAGTTTTCCTCCTAGCTAGAATGAAACCTCGGCTTGCCTGGATTTACCCGCGACAGACCAAGAGTCGTGTCGCAGATACCCCAAAGCAAGCAAAGCTAATCCTTCGGGGGCCGGGTTGCCCCCCCTGCAGCATAATGCAGGCGGGCCCATTCCTTCGTCTATAAAGGTAGCGTTAAGCGAGTTTATCTTCAAGCTTCGCGAGAAACTTCGCCCGGTCCATGATGTAGCGCTCGTGGGTGCCTTCGGCCACGGCCTCCTGTTCGTCGAAGACCTGGACCGCGAAACTAATGCGCGGGCCGTCGATGAGCACTACCTCGACCTCGGTGCGCACGATGAAGCCCACGGGCACGGGTTTGTGGTGCTCCAGGTCGATATGCGTCCCTAAAGTGATCTGCTCTTCGTCGAGCAACGGTCCAACGCAGGCCATCGCGGCCTCTTCGATCAGTTGCACCAACTGCGGCGTGGAAAGCACATCCACGCCTTTGTTCCCCGCCTTCTCCGCGGTCATCCATTCTTCGACGCGAGTCTGCCGGCTGAAGGTCCGGCCGATATCGAGTTTCGCACGCATGGCCCCGACACAATACAACGCGCCACCGCCCGGCTCCCGGGCGGGTTTAAGGTTCACACGGTAGTAATGTGAATCAAAAAGCGCCCGCCGCCGTATCTGTAAGCAAGGATGGGTGTTCTTTTTTTGGATGTTTAGAAGGAGTAGCATGCACTATTCACGCTTGGCGGTAGCCGGCGCCCTGGCCGCGGCCGTCGTTCTGGGCGGGTGCGCGAAGCACGCGCCGCAGCAACGCGGCCCCATGGCGCTCGACGTCGAGGTCGCCCAGGCTCAGCGCCGCGACATCGCCACATATCTCACATTGGACGGCCAGATAGCGCCGCTCGAAGACTCGACGCTCTCCTTCCAGCAATCCGGTCCGATCACGGCGGTGTACGTTAATCAAGGCGATCGCGTGAGCCAAGGCGAGCTGCTGGCGAAGATCGACGATTCGACGCTGCGTGCGCAGCTCGGACAGGTCGAGGCGCAAATCGCACAGGCCAGCGCGCAGGCGCAGTCCTCGGCGCTCAACGTTCCGATCACCCAGTCGCAAACTTCGCAGGCCGTCGCTTCGGCGAAGGCCGCCCTCGCGAACGCGAAACTCACCTACGATCAGAACCGGCAACTCTTCCGGCAAGGTTACGTCTCGCAATCGCAGCTCGAACAGTCGCGCTCGCAGTACGTTGCCGCGCAATCCCAGTATCAAACGGCGCTCTCGAATCAAGGCACGACGGGCGTGCAAAGCTCGAACGCTGCCGCTGCACGTGAAGCCGTAAAGGCCGCGCAGGCGCAAGCGAATACGCTGCAGACCGAAATCGGCCAAACTTCGCTCTACGCGCCGTTCTCCGGCGTGGTGACCGCGCGTCTGGCGGATCCGGGCGCGATGGCGAGCCCCGGCAACCCCGTGCTGAAGCTTTCGAAGGTGGACACCGTGTGGGTGAACATCAACGTGCCGGACGAAGATCTAGCATACGTGCACGCCGGCACGCCGGTGTCGTTCACCGCATCGCAACTCGGCAACCGCACATTCACGGCGGCGGTCTCTACGGTAAACGCGGTGCCGACGCAAGGCACGCTCTCGTACGCGGCGCGTATCCGCATGCCGAATCCCGACGATGCGCTGCGCGGCGGTATGCTCGTAAGCGCGACGATCGTTCGCGAGAAGCACAAGAATGCGATCGTCGTTCCGCGGCAAGCGGTCGCGCAAAGCGATCAAGGCTCGAACGTATTCATTGTGACGAGCGGCAACAAGGCGCAAGAAGTGCCCGTGCAAGTCGGCGTACAGACCGACACGCTCAGCGAAGTGCGCAGTCCGCAGATCCGGCCCGGCACGACGGTGATCACCACGCGGCCCGACGCGCTGCAGAACGGCAGCACGGTGGCGATCGCGGGCGCAGGCAGCAAGGGCGGAAAATAGCGTGCGAAGCAGACTTTTCACTCTAGCGGGCGCTGCCGCGCTCGCCGCATTCACGCAGCTTTCGCCGCATCCGGCGCACGCGCAAACGGCGCCCACACCGGCCGCTACGCAACTTCCATATCCGGCGTACGGCACGCCCGCGCCCGGCATCGCGGTGCAACGCCCGCAGGCGGGCGTTCCGCAAGCGGTCTCGCTGCAGCAAGCGATTCAAATCGCTGCTGCAAAATCACCGGTGCTCGCGATTGCGCGCGCGCAGCTGAAGCAGGCGCATGCGCCGCTCTCACTGGCGCACACCGCGATTTTTCCGAACATTAGCGGAACCGCTTCCAGCACGCACAGCAACCGCAGCGGCAGCGGCCAATCCAACAACGGCACGTTCAACCCGGGCGGCAGCTTCACCAGCAACGCGCTGAGCGCGAACCTGCGGCAGCTGATTTACGACGGCGGACGCGTCATCGCGCAGATCCATACCGCGCGTGCGAACTACGGCGCCGCTACGTCGACGTACGAGCGTTCTTTCCAAACGCTTGCCTTCAACGTTGCGACGGCGTATTACACCGCGCTGCAGGCGCAGCAGGCGACGCTGGTCGCGCAGCAAGTCGTGCATCAGAACGAAGTGCAGGAAGCGCTCGTGAACGCGCAAATGCGCGCGGGCACCGCCTCGCGCGTCGATCTCGCGACCGCGCAGTTGCCGGTCGCGCAAGCGAAAGTCACGCTGGTGCGGGCGCAAGGCGCCGAATTGCAAGCCGATGCGGCGTTCGCAAATGCGCTGGGCTTGGACGCCGACACGCTCGTGCGTCCGCTGAATGATAGCGCGGCCAATTCTATCACCACGCTGCTGCAGGCGCCTCCGGTGTCCTACGACACGGCGGTGAAACGCGCGCTGTTGATGCGTCCGGATTATCTGGCCGCGCAGCAGACCGTTATGGCGCAGCAGTACAATCTGCAGTTCGCCAAGTCCGGCATGTATCCGTCGCTCAACGGCAGCGCGTCGTACGGCACGGCTTCGACGCTGGCTAACGGCACCGACTACCGTCCCTCCGACAGCGTCGGGGTGACGCTTTCGATCCCGCTCTTCGATCAAGGGATCACGCACGCGCAGACCGAGCAGGCCTCGGGCCAGCTCGATCAGGCGACGGCGCAGCTCGAGAGCGCCCGGCTCAACGTAGAGCTCAACGTGCAGCAGGCGCTGGTGAACTTCGTTTCGGCGCAGGCCGCGGTGACGCAGGCGCAAGCGGAGCTCAGCAAAGCGCAGGAGATTCTGCGCGCCACGCAGGCGCAGTACCGCGCGGGCGTCACGACGCTGCCGCTGCTGCTCAACGCGCAGGTCGGCCTCACGCAGGCGCAGACCGACGAGCTGAACGCTGTGTACGGACTGCGTCAGGCCGAGCAATCCTATCTGTATGCGCTCGGCGAGATCGCCATGAGTCCCAACACCCCGTAGCGCTTCCCCGGACGGCGGGGCGGGCACGCCCCGCCGCCTAATAGCGCCGCATGTATAAGAGGATCGCGGCGCTCGCCGCAGCCGCCATGCTGGCGGCTTGTACGAAACAGGGCGCCACCGGCACCGCCGGCGGCGCGCAGGGCGGGAACTCCTGGACGCACCCCGGCGTCCTACGCTTCGCTGAAAACGCGGACCCCAAAACGCTCAACCCGGTGCTTCAGGCAAGCGCAGTCACCGGCGATCTGTCGATGTTCATTTTTTCGTACGCGGTCCGCTACAACGATAAGGCGCAACCCGTACCCGATGCGGTTACGGAAGTGCCTACCGTGGCGAACGGCGACGTCAGCAAAGACGGCCTAACGCTCAAATACAAACTGCGCCACAACATCAAGTGGCAAGACGGCCGGCCGCTCACGTGCGACGACATGAAGTTCACGTGGCAAGTCGTCATGAATCCCAAGACCAATATCGCGACGACCGACGGCTATAAAGACATCAAGGACATCGACTGCAGCGATCCTTACGTGGCTGTCGTTCACATGAAGCGGCTCTATGCGCCGTTTTTGGAGCAACTTTGGGGCGTGAACGGCAATGCGCCGATTCTTCCTAAGCATCTGCTCGCCGCGGCGAACGCCGCCGGCTCCATCAACGAGTCGCCGTACAACTCGATGCCTATAGGCAGCGGGCCATTCAAGGTCGTCGAGTGGCAGCGCGGCAGCGAAGTACGTTTGGAGGCGAATCCGAATTACTTCATGGGTAAGCCGAAGCTCAACGAAGTGATCTTCCGGATCATGCCGGACGAAAATACCATGGAGACGCAGCTGCAAACGCACGAGATCGACATGATCGCGCGCGGCACCGGCCTCAAGTGGCCGCGGTATCAGCAGCTTGCCGCGGCGCCGAATAGCGGGCTCACGGCCATCCGGATCGACACGTTCATTTTCGCTCACGTCGATTTCAACTTGCAGCGCCCGGTGTTCAGCGACATTAACGTGCGCACCGCTCTGGCCTACGCAACCAACCGCGACGAGATTATCAACAAGATCCAGCACGGATCCGCGATCCCGGCGGAAACCGATCAATCGCCAAAACTTTCCTGGGCGTATACCGATAACATCACGCACCATCCGTTCGATCCGGCCAAGGCGCGCCAGATTCTCGACGCCGACGGATGGAAGATGGGACCGGGCGGCATCCGCGAGAAAAACGGCCAAAAGCTTGAATTCGACCTGAGTACGCAGACCGAGAGTACGAGCGGCCGCGCGATTCAGACGTTACTACAACGTGAATGGCACGACGTCGGCGTTCAGGCCGATGTGAAGAATTACTCGACGGCGCAAATGTTCGTCAACGGTTCGGCCGGCGTGCTCGAAGGCGGCCATTACGATGCGGCGATCTACTCTTGGGTCGCGGCTGCGGATCCGGACGATAGTTCGCTGTACTCGTGCGATGACTTCGGCCCAACGGGCCAAAACACACTCTTCTGGTGCAACCGTAAGGCGACCGCCGCCATGAAAGACGCTCTCCAAACGGTCGATCAGGCCCGGCGTAAAGCAGATTATGTCATCGTGCAGCAAGAGCTGACCAAGGACGTCCCGACGATCATTATTTCGTTCACGAAAGAACCGTACGTCTACAATACCGACCTCAAAGGCTTTACTGCCTCGCCGGTGATCTCGGCGTTCTGGAATCCGTGGGAGTATTCGATTTGAAACGCATCCTAGCAACGGCGCTTGCCTTGGCGTTCGTTCTGACCGCGTGCTCCAAGCAGAGCACGGGCGGCAATGCCGGCACGGCGTCGACCACGACTACGACGACGACGAGTTCGGGCGGCGTCCAATTCGCGAGCGCTCCACCCCTCAATACCTCCACGACGGAGAACAACAGCTGGACGCAGCCGCATGTGCTGCGCATCACCGACGGATCCGATGTGGAGAACCTCAACCCGCTCTTGACGAGCGACACGCCGGTCTCGCTGATCATCGGGCCGTTGACGATGGGCTATCTCGTCCGCTGGGATCGCCAAGGCAATCCGGTGCCCGAATTGACCACGCAAGTTCCGACGCAAGAGAACGGCGGCGTGAGCAAAGACGGCTTGACGATCACCTATCACATCCGCAAAGGCGTGAAATGGTCCGACGGCCAGCCGTTCGACGCGGACGACGTCATCTTCAGTTTCCACGCCGTGCTTAATCCGGCAAATAACGTGACCAGTCGCACGGGTTGGGATCGGATCATCAAAATGGACGAGCCCGATAAATACACGGTCGTCCTACATCTGAGCAAACCGTACTCGCCGTTCTTGGAGACGTTCTTTTCGACGGCGGGCGCGGAACCGGCGCTGTTGCCCAAACATTTGCTCGGCAATCTTCCGAATTTGAACAACGCACCTTATAACGCGAAACCGGTCGGCATCGGACCGTTCATGGTGAAAAACTGGTCGCGCGGTTCGCGCGTGGTCATGGTAGCGAATCCGTTTTATTTCCGCGGCGAGCCGAAGCTCAAAGAGATCGACTTCGAAATCATTACGAACGCGAACACGGTTCTGACGGAAATGCAAGCCAAGTCCCTGGACTTGTATTACCAGGCGCCGCAGAACATGTACGATCAGTTCAAGAACCTCTCGACGTTCGTCACCTGGGCGCAGCCCAGCTACTATTTCCGCCACGTCGATTTCAACCTGGCGAGCCCGAAACTAAAGGATCCGGCGGTGCGTCAGGCATTGCGGTATGCGATGGACCGTCCGTCCATTCTGCAAAAACTATACAAGGGCATCGGCATTCTGCAGGAGCAGCCGGCGCCGCGCGTGGCATCGTATTGGGATTCGGCGATCAAGCCGGTGCCCTTCGATATCGCCAAAGCCAATCAGATTCTGGACCAAGCGGGCTGGAAACGCGGCGCCGACGGCATCCGCGAGAAGAACGGCGTCCGGCTGGACCTGAACTTCGCTACGGCGAGCGGAACGGTCATCAACGATCAACTGGTCGAACTGATTCGCCAGACGTGGAAGCAAATCGGCGTCAATATCACCGTCAGCCATTATCTCAACACGCTGCTGTTCGCGCAGTATCAGGACGGCGGCATTCTGTATCGCGGCAAGTTTGACGTCGCGTACTTCGCGTGGGGTCTGGACGCGGTGGGCGACCTTTCGCCGATTTACAGCTGCGCGCAGATCCCTCCGGCCGGGCAGAATATTCTGCACTGGTGCAACTCCACGGCGGAGAACGCGATGCTCGCGCTGTACCGCCACTACGATCAGTCGCAGCGGAACAAAGACGACGCGGTGGTCATGGAGCAATTGAACAAGGACGTGCCGACGATCGTGCTCATGGGCACCGAAGCGCTTTGGGTCTACAACAAGGACCTCAAGAACTTCAATCCCGGCTCGCTCTCGCCGTTCGACAACTTCATGGATGTGGATATTTAGGATGAAAAGCAACGCAATGCGCGTGGCCGCGCTGTGCCTCTGCGCCGTTGTCGCCGCCTGTTCGGGCGGCGGGGGCGGCACGTCCAAAAACAGCGTACCGGGATCGAACGCCGGCGGATCGCAGCGCAACGCGTGGACGCAGCCGCACGTGCTGCGCTACGCGACGGCGGCGGACGTGAACGGCCTCAACCCGTGGTTCACGCAGCAGATCTCGACCCTGATGATGGCTCAGCTCACGATGGCATGGCTGGTTAAATTCGACCGGCACAACATGCCGTACCCGGAACTAGCGACGGAAATTCCGACGCAGCAGAACGGCGGTGTGAGCAAAGACGGCCTCACGATCACGTATCATCTTCGCAAAGGCGTGAAATGGTCCGATGGCGCTCCGTTCTCTGCAGACGACGTGGCGTGGTCGTTCAAGCAGATGCTCAACACGAGCAATAACGTGACCAGCCGCTCGGGCTTCGATCGCATTACCAAGATTGGCGAGCCGGACAAGTACACCGTCGTCCTGCACTTGAGTAAGCCGTACTCGCCGTTCGTGGAGACGTTTTTTGCGACCGGCGGCGCGAACCCGTGCATTCTTCCCAAGCACTTGCTCGCGCAGTACGCTTCGCTGAACAATGTGCCGTATAACTCGCTGCCCGTAGGCATCGGCCCGTTCAAGTTCAAGGAGTGGCAGCGCGCAACGAAGGTCGTGATGGTTGCGAATCCGCTCTATTGGCGGGGCGCGCCGAAACTGCAACAGATTGACTTCATGATTATTCCGGATCGGAACACGGTTCTAACGTCGCTTCAAGCGCACGATTTGGATCTCTGGTTCCCGGTACCGGGCAGTTACTATGCGCGCGCAAAAGCCATCCCGGGTTTTTCATCGCTCTCGCAGGCAAGCTTCGGATTCAACCACTTGGATTTCAACACGCAGCACGCCGTGGTGAGCGACCCCGCCGTTCGTTTAGCGCTGGAGTACGCGCTTGACCGTCCGACGATCTTGCAGAAGGTCTATCATGGGGTCGGAGACGTGCAAGAAGAAGTCGCATCGCCGGCGGCTCCGTACTTCGATCCGAGCATCAAGACGCTGCCGTTCGATATCGCCAAAGCCAATCAGATTCTGGATCGGGCCGGTTGGACTCGAGGCCCCGACGGCATCAGGCAAAAAGGCACGCAGAAACTTGTTTTGAATTTTGCCACGTCCGTCGGCTCGGCGGACGCCGATACGATGATCGAACTGATCCGCCAATGGTGGCAGCAGATTGGCGTGCGCATCGATGTGCATCACTACACGGCACCGGTACTGTTCGATTCGTATCAGGCCGGCGGCATCGTGTACGCGGGCAAGTTCGACGCGATTATCTTCGAGTGGTTCTTGGATCCGATTGGCGACATGTCGAACCTTTACGCGTGCGATCAGATTCCGCCGGCCGGACAAAACGATGCGCGCTGGTGCAATCAGGCCGCGACGAACGCGTTCCACGATCTGTACGCGCGGTACGATCAGGCCGGCCGCAGCGCCGACGACGCAATTGCGATGCGCGAGATGGCTAAGGACGTTCCCGTCATCGTCACGTCCCATCCGCACGACAACTACGTCTACAACAGCGATCTGAAAAACTTCGAGCCGAACCAAACCTCGCAGTTCGACAACATGATGAACGTGGACATCTAGCCCTTGCGCGTATGGGCAGCGCTCCTTGCCGCGCTCACCGTGCTCGCCGGATGTTCCGGCGGGCATGGCGGCGCGGGTGGGCGGCACCCGTGGACGGTAGCCGGAACGTTCCGCTGGGCGGACGGCGAGGATATCGATAATCTGAATCCGCTGCTCTCGACGGAGACGCTGGTGAACGATCTCTCCTCGTTCACGATGGGCTATTTCTTCGTCTTCGACGATAAAGGCAACCCCGTTCCGTCGCTCTGCGTGGAAGTCCCGACAAAGACCAACGGCCTGATCTCACGTGACGGCAAGTCGCTCACATTCAAATTGCGGCGGGGCGTGGTTTGGCACGACGGCGCGCCCTTTACGTCCGCCGACGTCGCGTTTACCGTCAAAACGATTCTCGATCCGAAGACCGATGTGCTCACGCGCACGGGCTGGGATTTGATCGAACGCGTCGACACCCCGGATAAGTACACCGCGATCTTCCGG
>JAICWY010000111.1 GCA_025934645.1 Vulcanimicrobiia bacterium | reverse complement strand
ATGCCGGCGGAGAACCCACGGGCCGCCTATTACTCGAAGCCAACTGGCGCGCACAGGCGAAGTTCATGAAGCAGATGCCGCTCGCGATGCGGCGCGAGGCCGATAAACGCGCGACCGAACTGGCGCTCTCGCGCGGTTATCTGCACTTGCACGCGCAGTTCGTCGGGCTGCAGCGCGAGGAATACCGCGTTGAAATCGAGGCGCTGCGCGATCTGCCGCGCGCGAAGTGGTATCCGAAAGTGTGCGAGCCCGATGCGCATCTGGCGCAAGAACTCGGGCTGCCGTACATCGGCGGCGACGTGTTCTTGGACGGATCGATCGGCAGCTGCACCGCCGCGGTCACCGAACCGTTCGCGGGAACCGGCTCGCAAGGCGAGCTGAAATACACGGACGATCAGCTCTACGTGTATTTCTCGACCGCGGAAGCCCTGGGAATCTCCGCCGGCGTGCACGCTATCGGCGACCGTGCGATTGAGCAGTGCATCGCCACGTGGGAACGCGTGCTCGGCGGGAAGCCCAGCGCGCGCGGCAACCGGCATTTCATCGAGCATTTCGAGATTGCAACGCAAGCCCACATCGACGCCTGCGCGCGTATGGGCATCTATCTCTCCATGCAGCCGCAGTTCGATCTGCTTTGGGGCGGCGACGGGCGCATGTACGACGATCGCCTGGGCACGCCGCGTATGCGTACGATGAACGCGCTCGGCCGCGCGCAGCGCGCGGGTGCCGTGCTTTGCGGCGGCGACGACAGTCCCGTCTGCACTCTCTCGCCGCTCGAGGGCATGCACGCAGCCGTCGAACATAACGAACCGCAAGAGCGGCTCACGCCGGAAGAAGCGCTGACCATGTACACCTACAACGGAGCGCGCCTCGCGCACGCCGAGCGCGAAACCGGCGTTCTCGCCGAGGGCTTTGCCGCCGATTTCGTCGTGCTCGATCGCGACCCGCTCGATGGGGCAGCCTATCGTGACTGCGCCGTTCTGGCGACGTACCGGGATGGAGAGGCGGTGTACGCGAAAAGCGCCCGATGAGGCGTTCTTTTGGTGCGTATTTCGCTATTGGTGTTGCCATTACGGTCGCGTTGCTCGTCGGGCACAAATCGCGCGCGGCGGCCGTAGTCAGCTACCAAGACCTTCCCGCATCGCAGTTTCCCGCCAAGCAATACCAACTGCTGGGCGATGTGATGAGCAACGATCTCGCGACGCAGCGCGCGCACGCGTGGCAGCTTTGGAGCGCGCTGAACGCGCCTTCAAAGTCTATCGCCTACGGACAGCGCCTGCCGGTGTGGCAGACATGGTACTCCAGCGACGAAGTGTACGGCGGACATTTTACCGCCGGCGCGGAGCGCACGTTCGCGTGCTGTTTCTTCCGCATTCCCAAACAAAATAAGATCCAGCACGAGCAGCTCGACGAAGATCAACCGGCGCTCACCATGGCCTTCGTGAAATTCAACCGCCCGGCCGCGAACTTCATCGTGCAGAACGGTTACGACACGAAATCCACGCTGCAGACGCTGAACAAACAGTACGACGCGCAGCACATGCCCGTGACGATGCGGCAAATTAAGCCGTTTCCGCGGGAGGCAGTCGCTATTAAAGTCACCTTCTGGCTGATCCGTCAGCACGGCCTCACGCCGGTGCCGTATTGGAACCCCGCGTATCCCGCGCCGGCGAAGGGACAAACGCCGAATCACCTGACCTGGCGCAACTGCGTTGCAGCCGACGCGGATAACCGTTTTGCGGACGGGTCGAAGCAGTGGGTGAACTGCAACGGCACCATGCAACAGGCGCCGGTCGTGCATCTGGAACGCTTTTACACCTATAAGCTCAAAGATCCGAACGACGTCGCGGCCGTGGCGAGCTTCTCAAAACATCTTTCCATGGATACCGATCAAGAGCACGTCGTCACCGGCTCGTTCAAACCCGAAGTCGGCGATTATCTCGCGCTTACGGCGATGCACGTCACCACCAAAGAGATTCCCGACTGGACGTTCCAAACGTTTTGGTGGACGCCGTTTTCCAAGACGGCTCCGTTCGGCAACGATCGTCCCGTGAGCATTCGTGCGCCGTTCGACAATTACGACATGTGCAACGCATACAGCGTCGAGACGCCGATGGCCGGGAACGGCGGCCCGCACATTTGCTTCAACCCGTATCTGGAAGCCGACCTTGGACCAACCAAGTCGTACGTGATGAACGGCAAGACGATGCATGCCGACCCGATGGCGGGCACGCGTTCGAACTGCATGGCCTGTCATTCGCGTGCCGCGTGGCCGGCAAAAATGGATCCGCCGTATGTCGCGCGCACGAGCAGCATGGGCACGGTGTTCAATCCCGGGTACATACCGCGCGATGCGCCGTATTACCAGGGCATCACGACCACCGACTTCCTCTGGTCGATCCCACTGGAAAGCCGGAAATAAAAAGAAGAAGGCGGCGTCCGAAGACGCCGCCTTCTTTACGAGCGCCGCTGCGCTTTAGTGGCTGCCGAGCTGATAATCCAGCTGGACGCGTAGCGTGCGCGGCTGTACCGGAATCAGCGGGAACGGAACCGACTGCGTGTACGTCCCGTACGCGCCCGCGCCGTTTTGACCGATGAGCGGCGTGCCGGCATTCGGCGTTACGAGACCGCCGAACGTGTTCGTGTTGAACAGATTGTACACGGTGCCTTGCACCGAGAGCGCCGAGTGCGGAACCGGACGGCGGACCGTCAGATCCCAGATGTAGAACGGCGGCTGGAAGTACGTGTTGTTCCGGCCTTCAAAGTCCACGCCGATGTGCGCGAACGTGTGGTCTGCGAACGTGTACTCCAGAGCGCCGTAGCCTTTCATGTACGGAATGCAGACCGCGGAACCGCCGTCGCTGCATTGCTGCACGCCGTTAGCCGGAACGCTGAAGTTCTTCTGCGCTGCCGGAATCGGAATGCCGCTCGGAACCGAGCGGTTCGCCGTCACTGAAAGGCGGTAGCCCCAACCCACGAGCGGCTCGCGGCGCCACGTCAGCATCGCCAGCTGGCTCGAGAGATTCGCTGCATTTTCGGGCTGATAGATCACGCTGTACGGCTGTCCCGTCACCGCGACCGACGAGTTTTCGAACACGTTATGGACCTGCGTGTCGATCACGTCGAAGCTCAGAATGCTGCCGTCGCTGAGGCGCTTGTCGAAACCGAGGTCGGCTTCGTACGCTTTCTCGGGATTCAGCATCGGGTTTTTGCCGTTGAGCGCAACCGTGCCGGTTGCACCGGGCGTGGTGTACGCGGTGCCGCTGACGATACCCGCGTACGGGAACGTCGTCGACGTGCCGAGCGCGAGACGCAGCGATTCGCCGCCGCGCGGCTGATACGTCAGCGCGACGTGCGGGTCGAACGATCCGATCGTGCGTTGGAACGGCACGATGGTGCCTTTCGATCCATTGACCGTCGGCGCCCAGCCGTTCAGATTCCACCAGTTTTGGTAGACGCCGGCTTTGAGCGTCGTGCGCTCGTTCAGCGCGAAATCGCCGGTGAGGGAGATCGTGTTGTACTTCTCCATCGTGTCCGGAACGGCCGGCGGCAGACCGCCCGGCGTCGCGGGATTGCCCGCGATAGCGAACGTTTCATCGCTGTGGTAGTCGTAGTTGAACGAGAGCTGGTTCAAGCCCATCGGGTGGATGAACGAGAGCGTCGCGCCCTTCAACTTATCGGTTTCCACCGTCGTGTACGGCGAGTCTTGGCACACGTTCATGCCGGTGCCTGGCGTAACGGTCGGCGTGCCGAAGCTCGATTTGGCGCATGCCGTCGGCGCGTTGGCGTCAGACTTCGGATACCACCAGATACCGTAGTCCGCTTCACCCGAGCCGTCGATGATGCGCGTGATCGATCCGCCGTACGGACGCACCAGCAGCGTGTTGTTGCCGAGCGCCGTGCGGAACTGCGCGGTGAAGAGCGGCATGTTGTTCGACACAACCGATCCCGGATAGAAGAACATGCCGTTGATCTTTTGTCCCACCATGCCGGCATATTTCGGATTGGTGCACTCTTGGTGCGCCGTTGCGCCGCTGCCGGCGTTGATGCAGTTCACAATCGTCGTGTTCGGCGCGAGCAAACCGTAAGCCGAACCTTGCGGATTGTATCCGCCTTGCGAACCCAGGAATCCAAGTTCCAGCGAGGTCGCCGGCGAGAAGTCCCATTTCGCTTTGAGCAGCTCGGCGTTGTTGCGTTGTCCGCCGCCGAGATCGCCGCAGAACGAGACGACGCCTTGCGCGCCCGGCGTGTTCCACGTGCCTTTGTTCGTGGCATCGAGCACGCAGCCGTAGGTGCCGGTGTACTCGGTGTTTACGCCCGCAACGCCGGCGCCTGCGACGTACGAGAACTTACCGGCGCTGCCGCTGTACAGCAGGTTCGTGTAATTGCCGGCTTGCGTGTCTTCGCCGATGACGAAGTGCGCCGCGGGCGCCTTCGTGAAGCCCGGCGTGGAGATGTTGATCGTGCCGCCGACGGCAGTGCCCGCGAACGGCGTCGTGTTGCCCGGTCCCAACTGCGCTTCGACGTTGCCGACGAGAAACGAGTTGAAGAACTGCGAGAACCACACGCCGTAACGGCCGATCGAAACCGGATGGCCCTCAACGAGAACCTGCGTTTCGTAGCCTTGCGCACCGGCGACGGTGAAGCTCGTATTCGGCGAGCTTGAACCGCGCTCGATCGCGGCGCCCGGAATGCGCTGAACGACGTCGTTGATCTGCGGCGAAGCAAGATTCGTGAAATCTTGCCGCGGCACGATCGTCGTCGCGGCCGAACCGGTGTTGATGGAGCTGCGTGCCGACGTCGTAACGCGTGCGATCGTTCGCAGCGACGAGAGATCGGCTTGCTGCAGCGTTACTGCGAGCGGCACGCTGCCGCCGGCCAATACCGTTACATCGGTATCGCTGGCGGAAAGAAAGCCGCCCTTGGTCACGTCGATGCGGTAGATGCCCGCGGGGAGCGTGAGCGTGAAGTTGCCGGATGCGTCGGTCGCGGTTTGTTGCCGCGCCGGACCGCTTGCGATAACGGTTGCATCCGCGATCGCCGCACCGGACGTGCCGTGCACGCTGCCGGTGATGGTGCCGGTGTTTTCGGCGGCACCCGCGTACGACGGCACTACGAGCAGCGCCGCCAGAATCGCATATAGGAAAAGCCGAAGCTTCATAGAGATTCCTTATAAAGTAAACAACGGGCCGCGATGTTACCACCGCCCCTCATGCTCAGACTTTTCCGCCAGCCCCGGCGCCCCTTGTGGACAAGCTGAATCTTACGGCCCCTTT
>JAICWY010000109.1 GCA_025934645.1 Vulcanimicrobiia bacterium | reverse complement strand
GAGTTGCATCGCGGCGTTATCTACCAACAGGTGATTCAGCGTCACGTCGGGATACTCCGCGGAAACGCGATCGACGACGCGCCGCCACAAACGTGACGTCTCCAGAATATTCTGCTTGTCGACGGAGGTCAGGTGTTTGCGACGCTTTCGCGCCAGTTCGAACGCGACGCGCGCGATGCGCTCCACCTCGGGCGCGCGGTAAATCATCGTGTCCACTGCTTCTTCAACGCCGTCCGCGCCGGTGCGCTGCTCTTTCGGCTTGCCGAAATAGATGCCGCCGGTCAGTTCGCGCACCACGATCAAATCGAGTCCGCGCACCAAATCGGGCAGCAAACTGGATGCAGATTCCAAACCCGCGAACACGCGAACGGGACGGATGTTCGCATACAATTCAAAATCGCGGCGCAGCAAAAACAATGCGTATTCCGGCCGTTCGGGAAGCGGTTTGCCTTCGTATTCGGGCAGCCCGACGGAGCCGAAGAGAATGCCGGCGCTGCGTTCGCAGAGTGCGCGTGCGTCGTCAGGAAGCGCGGGGCGCCCCGCTTTGAGCGCGGCGCCGCCGACTTGCGTTTCAACGCATTCGAGATCGGGGCGAACGGCGCGCAGCACGCGCACCGCGGCGCGCGTGACTTCAGGCCCGATGCCGTCACCGGGAAGAACTGCTATGGTCGGCATAGCGGGCCCGTTCGGGATTAGTAAACCGTAATCCGCGTCGGTTCGGTGACTTCCACCGGCGCGGTATCCTCCGTTTGCGGCTCGGGCGCCGCGGCGCGCGCGGCCGTGCCGTTGAGCGACTGCGGCGTTTTGTCGAGCAGCGCCAGATGCGTCATCAGCAAGCTGCGCAGCTCGCTCCGCGCCTTCTCGGCCGACTCGACCGCGCGCTGATGCTCGCGGCGCGCGTCGCTCGCCGCTTCCGTGAACGTGGCGATCTCACGCTCGGCCGCAATGCGCGCCTGCTCCTTGATGAGATCCGCTTCCTTATGCGCCGAGGCTTTTACCTCGTCGGCCGTGCGCTGCGCGAGCACGAGCGTGTTTTGCAGCGACTCTTCCATCGCTTTGAAATGGCTGATCCGCTCTTTGAGATCGTTCACTTCAGCTTGCAATGCCGCGATGTGCTGCGCGTCGTCCTCGAGCGTTTCGATGATGTCGTCGAGAAATTGGTCGACGTCCGCGCGATCGTAGCCCTGCAGCGCCTTTTTGAAGCTCTTGTGCTGAATGTCGATGGGCGTGATTTTCTGCATGCTTATCCTCTACTCGAGAGAAAATCCAGCGAACCGTCCGCGATCATCGAATCGCGCAGCCCTTGCGCGTTCACGGCAACGCCCGCAGGGACGACCAAATAGATCGCCTCCGCCAGCTTTTGGATCTTGCCGTCGATGGTGTAGGCGACGCCCGACGTAAAATCCACCACGCGCTGCAGCAGCGTGCGGTCGGCGTTTTGCAGATTGACGATCACGACTTGCCGGTTGCGCAGCGCGTCGGCGATCTCGGTCACATCGGCAAATGCACGCGGAGCATAAACGCTCACTTCCGTGCCGCCGCGCCGCGGCGCGTTGCTGAGCGGAACGACGTTGCGCGCACCGCCTTCCTCTTCGTACAGATCTTCCTCTTCGTCGCTCATCTGGAAGAACGACCCGATCTTACTGAACATGCTCATAGGCACCTCACATTGCCGCGTTACTTCGACACCCGCGGCGCGGGTCTTGGTCCGAAGATGGACGTTCCCACCCGGATCATCGTGGAGCCCGCCGCCACCGCGTCACGCCAATCGCCGGACATGCCGATCGAAAGCGTGCCGCCGCCGGTGCGCGCCAAGACGTTCGCAGCTATTTCGAAGGCGCGCGCGAGTACGCCAGGGTCTTCCGTGATAGGGCCTATAGCCATCACGCCCTGGAGATCCAACGCATCCAGCGCGCGCAGCTGTTCCGCGAGCCGGTCGGCCTCCGCCGGTGGGCAGCCGAAACGCTCGCTGGGCGAGATATTGAGCTGCAGCAGCACCGGGAGCCGCTTTTCCACCGCCGCCGCACCCTTCGCGAGCGCCGTGCCCGCTTCGATCCGGTCCACGCTCTGCACCATGTCGAAGGTTGCCGCGATGGCTTTGGCCTTATTCGTCTGCACGTGTCCGATGAAGTGCTTGCGCACGTTTAGGCCGGGAAGTTTCGCGCCGGCCTCCTGCACATAATTCTCGCCTACGTCGGTGACGCCGGCCGCGATCGCTTCGCGCACCGCTTCCAGCGGCTGAAATTTCGAGACGGCGACGATGGTAACGTGCGGCGGAACCTCGGCGCGCAGCGAGGCGTATCGCTCGGCGATATTCACGAGGACATCGCGAGTTCGCGTTCTTCGGTGCGCTTGCCGTTGCGCCAACAGAAATACATGCCGGCGATGCCGATCGGAATCATCGGCAGCGCGTAGAGTTGGCCGCCCGTAAGGCCGTGCCACGTGAAGTCGGCGTGCCGCCACGTCTCCGCAATGGAACGCGTGATGCCGTAAATCGTGAACCAGCTCCACGCGACGACGCCGTCCGGCGGACGCCGCTTGTAGATGAAGAGCAAGATCGGCAGCGTAATGAAGTCCATCGCCGCTTCGTAGAGTTGCGAGGGATGCAGCGGCAATCCGCGGCTGGATGCCGGGATGTCGGCGTTCGCGCCGGGCAGCATGCACCACGGATGGTCCGGATTGCAGATGTCGCCCCAGAGTTCGTCGTTGATGAAGTTGACGACGCGCGTGAGCGTAATGCCCACGGGCAGCAGCACGACGACCTCGTCGCCGAGCACCGTGTACGTCAGACCCGGATGTTTGCGCAGGTACAAAAACAGCGCGACGATGACGCCGATCAAGCCGCCGTGAAACGCCATGCCGCCGTTCCACACCGCGATCAGGTTGAGCGGATTGGACGCGTACATGGACGCGTCGTGCTTGCTGATGATGTCGTTGATGACGAAAAACGTGCGGCCGCCGACCAGCACGCCGACGAGCGCGTACACCAGGAAGTCTTGGATTTGCTCTTTGGTCAGGCCCAGCCGCCGCCGCCCTTCGGGCCGGCTCATCCACAGATAGACTGCGACAAAACCCACCAGATACGAGATGCCGTACCAGTGAACGCTGACCGGTCCGAGGTGGATCGCGATCGGGTTGATATTCGGGTAGCTAAACCAGTGCTGCATGCTTGTGTAAGCGGTCCCTTAGGATGACCGAATAATGGCGCTGTCTAAATGACCCGTGTGGCCGAAGCGCACATAACCATCGGCATTGCCTTCCTGGCGGGCCTCGTTTCCTTTGTCTCTCCTTGCGTCCTCCCGCTCGTTCCGGCGTATCTCTCGTTCCTCACCGGCTCGAGCGTCGACGAATTGCGCGCCGGTGCGGCGCTCAACGCGCGGGCGAATGCGACGGCGCATGCGCTGGCGTTCATCATCGGTTTTACGCTGGTTTTCGTGGCGCTGGGTGCCTCGGCGAGCGCGATCGGCGGCGCACTCCTTGCCAATCGCATCCTCATCGCGCGCATCGGCGGCGTCATCGTCATCGTGCTGGGGCTGCAGATGCTCGGCATTTTGCGCCTGAAGTTCTTGGCGATGGATACCCGCCTGCAGGTGCGAAGCGAGAAACGCTCGCTTGTCACGTCGGGTATCGTAGGCATCGCTTTTGCGGCCGGCTGGTCGCCGTGCATCGGCCCGATTCTTGCGGCCATTCTGGCGCTTGCCTCGCAGGCAAACGGGGTATGGCAGGGAGCGTGGCTCCTCTTCATCTATTCCATGGGCTTGGCGGTGCCGTTCTTAGTGACGGCGCTCGCGATCGGCGCGGTGCTGCCGGCGCTCAACCGCATAAAGCGCTTTCTTCCGGCCGTTGAAATGGCGGCTGGGGTATTCATGATTCTGACTGGAGTCGTTCTTGTCAACAACTGGTTCCTGCGAGTCGCCGGATGGTTCTATTCGTTTGTCCCGCAGCCGAAGCTTTGAGACCGCGCAGCTATTCGCCGTTGCGGCGATAGCGATTGCGCTCGATCAGTTCACCAAGCACCTTATTGCCAGTAATTTTATGCCGGGCGAGAGCCGCTTCGTCAGTCCGCATTTGCTGAGGTGGACGTACGAGCAGAATCAGCACGGGGCATTCGGTTTGTTCGGATCCTCTCCGGTCATGCTGATTGGTCTCGCGGTGGTCGTGCTGCTGGTGTTTTGGTTTTCGTTCCGCGATCAAGCGGAACGCTCGCTGCTCGTGCGCATCGCGTTCGGCATGATCCTCGGCGGCGCTATGGGGAACATCATCGACCGCCTGCACCTGCGGTACGTCGTGGATTTCATCGATTTCTACCGGATCTGGCCCAACATTTTCAACGTCGCCGACGCGTGCATTACGATCGGCGTCATTCTGCTGATCCTTTCCAGCCTTGCAACTCGTCGTCGCGCCTGAGGACGCCGGTAAGCGTGCCGACGTCATCGTCGCGCACCACACCGGTTTTTCACGATCGCTCGTCGCGGAAGCGGTGAAGCGCGGCGACGTGCGCGTCAACGGCGCTGCGGTGAAAGGCAGTTTCCCGGTTGCCGAAGGCGACGTCATCGACTACGAACTGCGCGAGCGTCCGGCGCTCGCGGTAGAACCGGAAGCGATCGATCTGAGCATCGTGTACGAAGACGAAGACGTGCTCGTGATCGACAAGCCCGCCGGCATGGTGACGCATCCCGCGCACGGCGCCACCAGCGGCACGCTGGTGAACGCGCTGCTCGCGCACGTTCAATCCCTTCCCGGCGATGCGCTGCGCCCGGGTCTCGTGCACAGGCTCGATCGCGATACGTCGGGCTTGCTGGTCGTCGCAAAGACCGGCGCGGCGCTGAGCGCGCTCGGCAAAGCGATGAAAGGCCGCCACATTTCGCGCGAATATCTCGGATTGGTAACCGGCGTCCCCGTGCATGCAAAAGGCACGGTGGACGGCGCAATTGGCCGCGATCCGCAGAACCGCTTGAAGTACGCGATCACCGCCGAAGGCAAACCCGCAGTTACACATTACGAACTGCGCGAACGCCTGCGCAATGCGGCGGAACTGCTGTTCCAGTTGGAAACGGGGCGCACGCATCAGATCCGCGTGCACATGGCGGCCATGGGTCATCCGCTCGTCAACGATCCGGTGTACGGCAAGAACGATCCGCGGTTCGAGCTTCCGGGGCAGGCCCTCCACGCGTGGCGCCTTTCATTCCGGCATCCGCGGACCGGCCGCGACATGGAATTTCAGATCGATCCGCCCGCAGAATACGCGAGCGCACGCGATGCGTTACGGTAATCCATGAAGTTTGAACTGGTAAAAACCGACGGCAGCGCGCGCCGGGGAACGCTTACGCTCGCGCACGGCGTTGCAGAGACGCCGACGTTCATGCCCGTCGGCACGGCAGCCACCGTGAAGGGGCTCACGCCCGACGAGGTGCGCAGCGCGCACTCGCAAATTCTGCTGGCGAATACGTATCATCTCTGGCTGCGGCCGGGATTGGATCTGCTCGTCGAAGCGGGCGGTCTGCACAAATTCAT
>JAICWY010000068.1 GCA_025934645.1 Vulcanimicrobiia bacterium | reverse complement strand
GAACACGAACGCGAGCATTTGTTTTTACTGGCCGGGCAGCGCCCGAGCGAACCAACCATCGCGGAAACCGAACACGTCAGCGAAATGCTGCAGCGCGTGCTCGACGGGCTCGATCCGAATCCCGCGGTAATTCGCGGCCGGCGTTACGACGTGCTGGCATGGAACCGCGCGGCGGTCGCGCTGTTCGGCGATTACTCCGCGATGGACGAGCGCGAACGCAACGTGCTCTGGCGCTTCTTCATGCAGCCCGATACGCGCTGCTGTTTGCGGCGCTGGGATGAGGTCGGGCCGAAGCTGGTCGCGCAGTTCCGTGCCGTTGCGGCGAAATATCTCGAGCATCCGTGCTTTCAGAAGCTGATCTCGGAACTGCTCGAAGGCAGTCCGGAATTCGCGCATTACTGGTCGCAGCACGACGTGCGCAACGCCACCGACGGCTTCAAGTATCTGTATCACCCCGAAGCCGGCGAGATGACGCTGGAGTATACGACGCTTACCGTGCCGGATTATCCGGACATGCGCATGGTAATCTATACGGCGGCGAAAGGCTCGCCGGAAGAAGCGAAACTGCAGCGCGTTTTGGACCGCGAACAGGCACTCGCGATACCAGGATAAACGCGGTTACGCACCGCGCGATGATCGCGCAACGCCGCGCGGCGCGCATGCATCATGGAGTGCATGGAAACGAAAATCGACATACATGCGATCCGCATGCTTTTAGCGCGAATGTAATTAGCCGCCGCGGGCGGTGAAGCCGGGGTTGGGGGCGTCCTTATCGGGTAGGGTGCCGGTTCCGCCGGTGGTTTGTTCGGGCGCGGTTTTCTCGCGTTCGCGTTCTTCGTCTACTTCGGCCGGTTTTTCGGCGTTCTCGCGTTCCATGCGCGTATCGTGCCCGCTCGCGCGGGTAAGTACGCCATGACGTGAAGATTCGAGCGCTTCTCATCCTCGGCGTGCTGACGCTTGCCGCCTGTCACGGGCGTCCGGTGAGTCAGATCAATCCGCTGCACGCCGCGCACAACGCGATGACCGACCATTTGCTGACCGCAAATATGGGCGCGTTGCAGCATTCGCGCCAGTGGGGAAGCGCGAGTATCGGCGACGGCAAGCACGGCGTGGACGTAGCGGTCACGCTCGATAACGAACCGGAGGGCGCATCGGAGCGCGCATTCATTGCGAAAAGCAATTGCAGCAAACCATCATCGCAAGCTTGGAAGCCGCTCTCGCCGGTGAGAAGCGGGAAATCGCAAACGCACGTGCCCGGCGTTACCGTGGGCGAGATGAAAAAGGGCCGCTACGCGATCGTGGTGCAGCAGCCCGGGACTTCAGGTCGCGCGGTTTCCTGCGGCGATTTCGAGTTGTGAAAAGCGCTTGACGACCGAGCCGCGGCGCACGACCATAACGGGAACCGGCGCGGTACGGACTACGCCTTCCGCGACGCTGCCCAGCAACGCGCGTTTGATTCCGCTGCGGCCGTGACTGCCGATGATGATTAAATCGCAGCCCCGCTTCGACGCGCATTCGACGATCGCTTCAACGGGCGCGCCCTCGACAAGCATTTGATCGGGTGCGACCGGCGTCACGAGCGCCGAAATGGAGGCTAATGACGCGCGCGCTTCATCGTACAGCGCGTTATAAGCCGCGCCGGTCATGCCGGGATCGCCGAATGCCATCGCCGCCGCCTTCGCCGCATCTACCGCCATGCAGATCGTCAGCGCTGCGCCTTGCTCCTGTGCAAGACGCGCGGCGAGTTCCAGTGCTTGCAGCGACGTGTGCGATCCGTCTACCGGGCAAAGAATATGTTTGAACATGGCCGCTCCTTAAGATGCCGTTCTGTGCGAGCGGCGTTCCGCGTCGTACTCGGCTTCGATCTCCGTGCCGAGTTCATCGAGCAGTGCGCGCATGGTCCGCTGCGCGATCGCTCGGCCGATAAATGCATCGAAGATGCGGCCGAACAATCCGAACGGCGGTTCGTAGCGTCCATTGAGCAGCATGCACGCGCCGCGGCTCTTGGGCCGGAAAGTCAGCACGCCGGTAAAGTTCGGGAATAACCCTTCGTTCTGCGGACGCCAGGCAAGGAGCAGCGCCGTGTGCTTGCGCGTTCCATCCGACGTATCGTCAGTCCCGAGCGCCGCGAAGTGCACGCGTTCGCCGAGCGCGGGCGCCGGCGTTAGAAACAATCCGCAGCGGCGGCTCACGGCTTTTTCTGCAAAGTCGAGCGTTGCCGAGAATGGGCAGTCGACGTACCGGCTCGTTTTAATGCGCGTCATGGCGGAATTCCTTATGCGATGTGCGTCCATTGTGAAATAGTGGCTACGCGATGCGCGATCTCGCGCACGAAGCGCTGCAGGCTGGCTTCGGCCGCGCCGCGCAGCACGGTCGCATCGATGGCGCGTCCGAGCGTGCCGAGCGGCACGGCATAAGCGCCTTCGAGATGCAATTCGGAAGTGTGGCCGGCGCGCAATAAACGCAGCGCGCCCTCGAACACCGGATAGAGCTGCGCGTGTTGCGCTGCCTGAATCCGCAGCCGCCATTCGTTGCGCCCGCATCCGGCGCTGACGCGCGCTTTCACGGGCACCGAAATCACCGCTTGGAACGGCAAGTGCAGTTCGCTGATGTTCAGCGCCAGCGAGGCGCTGCCGGGGTCTGCGAATTCACGTAAAATCCGCTCGACGGCCGGAAGCGCAAAGGCTGCCGGAGCGGCGATAGCGGTGGCGGTTTCGATGTTCGTGCTATGCGGGTGTTTCATGCCAATCTCACGCGTTCAGCGTAACAAGCCGAAGGGAACCGCGAGAGAACTGCGCGGCGGCGCGTTTCCCCGGGCGTTCCCAAGGAACGGCGGCAAGCAGCCGGAACTCGCGCGTAGCGTGATGAACGCTCCGGCGGGATGAGGGAAGACACGCTCAGCACTCCCGCCGCACGCCTTTCGCTGCTCGAAGCGGCTCCCGACGCGATGGTCGTGACCGACCGTCAAGGCCGCATCGTGCTCGTGAACGCGCAAGCGGAAAAGCTCTTCGGGTATACGCGCGAGGAATTATTGGGGCAAGGCATTGACGTGCTGGTGCCCGCACGGTTTCGCGGCCAGCACGGAGCCCATCGGGAAAGCTACCATGCATCGCCGCGCGTGCGGCCCATGGGCGCCGGGCTCGACCTGTACGGCATGCGCAAAGATGGGAGCGAGTTTCCCGTCGAGATCAGCCTAAGCCCGATCAAGATCCGCGGCGAGACGTACGTATCCAGCGCCATTCGCGATATCACCGCGCGCAAGCAGATCGAGAAAGCGCTCAACGAGAAAAATCTCGAACTGCGCAATGCCAATTTGGCGAAGGACCGGTTCCTGGCCGCGATGAGCCACGAACTGCGCACGCCGCTCAATGCCATCATCGGCTTTACCGGAACGCTGCTCATGGAGCTGCCTGGACCGCTCAACGAAGAGCAGCAGCGCCAATTGCAGATTGTCGAATCCAGCGCGCGCCATTTGCTCTCGCTCATCAACGATATTCTGGACGTCGCCAAGATCGAGTCGGGCAAAGTCAGCCTGCACTTGGAGCGCGTCTCGGCGGCCGCGATTGTCAACGAAGTCGCCGCGTCGCTGCGCGCGATGGCCGAGGAAAAGCATTTGACGTTCGAGGTGAAGCTGCCCGAAGAAGACGTGGTCATCACGACCGACCATCGCGCGTTACAGCAGATTCTGCTGAATCTTGCGAACAACGCTACCAAATACACCGAAGCGGGATCGGTATGCATCGAGGTGGAGCCGCCGCAGGGCGGGCGCGTGAACCTGCGCGTCCGCGATACCGGCATCGGCATCCGCGAAGAGGACCGTGCGCGCTTGTTTCAAGCTTTCGAGCAGCTCGATACCTCGACGACGCGTCGCTTTCAAGGCGTCGGATTGGGCTTACACTTGAGCCGCAGACTCGCGGGACTGATCGGCGCGACGCTCGACTGCGACAGCGTCTTCGGCGAAGGAAGTACGTTCACGCTCTCACTTCCGGAAGGCCGGCCGTGAGCGCGCGCATTCTGCTCATCGAAGACAACGCGACGAACTTGGATCTCATGACGTATTTGCTGCGCGCGTTCGGCCATCACGTGACGTGCGCGGTGCATGGCGCGGAGGGTTTGGAAAAGGCACTCGGCGAGCGGTACGACCTGGTGCTCACCGATATCTTAATGCCGCAGATGGACGGGTACGAATTCGTGCGGCGTTTCCGCGATCAAGCCCGCACGCCGGACACGCCGATCGTTGCAGTCACGGCGCTCGCGATGACCGGCGACCGCGAAAAGATTCTCGCCCACGGTTTCGACGGGTATATCGCCAAGCCGATCGATCCCAAACGGTTTCGCGCCGAGGTCGCCGCTTATTTGAAAGAGCCGGACAGTGGCGCGCATTCTGATCGTTGACGACGACGCGAACAATCGTCTTCTTTTGACGACTGTTTTGAAGCATGCGGGACACGAAGTTACCGAGGCGGAGAACGGCGCCGGCGGCGCCGAGGCGGCGTTCGCGCAGCGACCCGATGTCGTCGTCGTAGATCTTTCGCTTCCGGACATCGGCGGACTGGATCTGATCAAGCAACTGCGGGGCGATGAGCGCACGTGTAAAGCGCTCGTCGCGCTTTACACAGCTACTCGTCTTTCAGCGGCCATCGAAGAAGCCGTCGATCTCTACGGCATCGATGGCGTTATTCCGAAACCGGCGGGACCTCGAGAGATTCTATCGGCTTTGGACGCTGTGCTCTCCGCCCGTCGCGGCTGAGCGTGCGCCGGCCGGCAACGGCGATCGCATTCACGACACCGGCCACGACGAACTGACGAACGACCCGTTCCGCGCGCCTTTTAGCGGCTTCCGTTTCGGTGGTGCCTTCTAACGTCACCACGCCGTTGTTCACGCTCACCGTGACGCCGCCCCCGCTTCCGTTGAGTTGCAGATTCAGTGTGGCGGCGATCGCTGCTGCGAGATCGAGATCCAAGATATAGTCCGGGTTCTGCTCGTTCATGATTGTTTGCCTATGATCTTTACTGCGCGATGGGGGTGGACCACCACAGCACCCAACGCCACGTCGGACCGCTGTTTGGAGCCGTTGAATTGCCGCCCAATCCGGCTTCGATGTAGCCGTGCAGATACTGCATGCGCGGCACGTTGAAGGCGAAGTCGACGTTCTGAGAATGGCCGCTGTTGCCCAAACCGTCGTTTGTGTATTCGTCGCGGAATCCGAGCGTCGCGCCGCGGTTGAAAAGCGACTCATAGACTTCTGCGGTTAGCGCGGTGCTGCGCGCGGACGGCAACTGATTGCCCAACGCATCCAGACCCGGATTGGAATCGTTCGCTATCTGATAGATGGCGAACACGCCGGGAATCGCGTTCGGCTGCGGATCGCGCTGAATGTACCCGGCCAGTGAGTTGTAGCGATCTGTCGCGCGCGTCGAAACGATGTAGCTGCCGCTGCTGCCGTATGCGCCGAGTTCGAGCGGTTGATCCGCGTGCGCGCTGGCAAGCTTCCATTGAAAGGTTTTATCGGTGCCGGGGGCTGTGTCGAAATCCGCGCCGGTCACGACGCCGTTCGCGCTTGCCAGCCATCCCGCTTCCGCATCGAGCGCGCCGTGCGTATACGCAAGCTTCGCGCCCCAACGGTTTCCGTCGAGTTGATACGGATGTTCGCCGACCGTGATCTCGGGCGTTGTGAACCCGGAAATGTCCGACCACTGGCTGAACGGCGAAGGCCCCGGCGCTTCGATCTTGCCCAAGAACAAATGGCCGTCGCGGTGGAACAGATTGTTGTACGTTACCCACCCGGTGTCGAGCGATCCGCCTGAGGAGTCATTCTCGAGCAGCCATTGCTGCACGTGAAACGTCCAGTCGGGCGCCATGAATCCCGCAGCGTGCAGCGCAAGATTCCCGAACGAAGACGTGTGCGTCGGCGTAATATCGGTCACGCCGCCGGTGCTGTCGCCGTTGATTTGCTCGCCAATCCAGAGCGGCGATACGGTCTTGAGCACGTCGCGGTTTAGGGAAGCGTAACCCGTGCGCTGCACGTAGCGCCCGTACGCGTTGAGCGCCGGAACGACCGTGTGACACGTGCTGCATTTCACGCCGTACGCTTTTGCGAACACCGGCATGGCCTGCGCCGGCGCAAGGGCGGAGATCCACGATGCGGCAGCCATGGCGGCGCATACGAGCAGCCGTATCGCCGCTCGCGCGTTCATTGCGTCACCTTTACGGTGAGCATCATGTTCGGATGTCCGGCACCGCAGACGATCGAGCAGTGCACGACGTACGTTCCGTCTTTTTTAGGCGTGAACGTGACGGTGACGAACTTGTTCGGAAGAATCGCCGTGTCCGGAATGCCCAGCTCTGAGGAACCGATGCCGTGCACGCCTTCGCTCGACGTAAGCCGCAGCGATGTGGGTTCGCCGGCGGGAACGGTAATCTGCGCGGGCGTGAACTTCCAGTTGGAAGCGACAATGTCGATACTGGGGTGTGCGAGCGCCGGTATGACGAGTGCCAGAGCGGCGAGGATGAGAACAGAGACAACTTTCATGCTAAAAACCTCCGCGATGTGGTTTTAGCGTAACCATCGCGCGGGGTCGTTTGGGGAACGCCGGAAGAACCGGCGTCCCAGACGCTTCTGAACTCGATTATTTCAAGGTTTCGACGTAGGCCGCGACGTCGCGGACGTCTTGCGCGCTCAGCGTTCCCGGATAGAGCTTGGGCATGGGCGGCTGCGGGTTTTCGATCCATGCCTCGGCTTGCATCAGATCCTTGCGCGATGACTCGCCGATGAGCCGCGGCCCCATGCCGCCCTGTCCTTGCGCGCCGTGACAGGACGCGCAATTCTGCGAGAACACCGCTTGCCCGTGATGAGGATCCGGCGCGGTGCCCGCGTTCGCCGCAGCGGCGGCAGTCGGCGCCGCCGCTGCGGTCTGCACTTGCAGCGGCGGGCTAACACCGAAGCCCCACGCGGCAAGAAACGCCATCGCCCAAAGGCTCAGCGACATCGCGACGCCGACGCCTGTCGCGTACTGCTGGCCGGCGTATGCCGTGAGGAATCCCAGCAGCGCAAGGCCGAGATGCTCGGCCGTGTGCGCAGCCGGTAAACGGTCCAGCGGCGAATAGTTCGAGGGCCACATGAGGAACATCGCGAGCATCGGCGCGACGATTGTGACGATCAACCAGAACGCGCGCGAACCTTTCGCCGGCGCGGCGCTGCGCGCGAAGAGCAGTCCGGTGAACGCGGCGAGCACGAGCACCATCGCATGCAGCAAATGATGTACGCGAACCGGCAGTTCGATTTGGCCTCGATACGTCGGAGCGATCGCGAAGACGATGGTCACGGCGAGTACGATATACGCAACAGTGCGGCTTTTCATGCGGCCGCCTCCTGCGCTTTCGGCAGCCGCGCCAGACGTAGCGCCTCAATGGCGGCAATGATGATGCCGGCCAGCAGAATGAGCGCGCCGATCGTTGCTACCGTCGCGAGCTCCGGTCCGGGAGCCGGTTCTACCGCGTAACGGCGCGGCACGCCGTTCGCGCCTGCGATGTAGAACGAGAGCAAGAACATCGCGGCGCCGCCGAAGATCGTCCCGCCAATCAGCCAGCGCATCGCGAGCGAGGTTATCGTTGCGCTGCGTTGCTCCAGCGTCACGAACACCCACCCCATCGTGAAGAGCAGCACGCCCTGCAGCAGATAGGTGTGGAAGTGTCCGGGAACCCACAGGGTATTGTGCAGATCCAGATTGATCGGAATCGTCGCATCGAGCACCGCCGCGGTGCCGCCGACAACCCAGCCGATCATGCCGGCGTACAGGAACATCGATCCAAGGCTCCAGCGCATGCCCGAACGGTGCACGAGCATCGCGCCGGAAAACACGGTGACGACGACGACCGGAATCGCGGCGAGATACGAGGCGATCTCGCCGATGAATTGCACGGTTTCGGCTTGCGCGAAGTCCATGTAGAGATGGTGGAAGTAGGCGATGATGACGAACAGCAGCGTTCCCCACCATGCGATCGCGAGCGGTTTCGATGTGTGATATTCGCGTTTAGTGCAGAGCGGAAGTCCGACGTAGACGCCGGCCACCGCCATGTACATCGTCAGATTCGCGAACGTATGCCCGAACTGATAGATCAGGTTTTTCGCCCACAGCGGATCGATCGCCACCGAGGGATCGATCCAGTGCACGAGCATGCCGATGCCGGCCGCTAATCCGAACGTGCTGCCGATGATGCCGTCGATCGCGGTGATCGCCGCGGCGAACATCTGCGGCGAAGGGGGCTCGCGATGCGCCTCTTCATAGCCGCGTATGTTGAACACGTATCCGATGCCCAGCATGCCCAGAATGCCGCCGAAGCGCGCGATCAACGCGCCGAGAATCTGCGCGCACCACACCATAAAGCCGGTCATCACAAGTGCGTTGCCGACCAGCCACACGCCGGTCGCCCAACTAGGCCAATATGTCCCGACGAAAGGCAACGGATAGAGCATCGTCCACAGCGAGCCGAATTTTCCGGGGAAGACGGCGATGATGACGCAGAGCGCGCCTGCCACGAAAAATCCGTACGCCAGATAGGCGATGCGCGGATCCAGCGGCGTTTCACGCCGCACCAAATACCACAGCGTGCCCAAGCCGGCGATCGCCATTGCGGTGATCATGCCGACGCCGTGCAAGCTGAGCAGCGCGTAAAACCACCCGGGATCGAACGTCACCCAACCGGCTTGTTCGGCGCGCATGGCGATGCCGAGCAGCATCATCAAGAAAAAGATGGCAAGCCCGGTAGAGATATACGTCCACATGATCCTTCGCGCAACGCGAAGGTCTGCGGCCGTTGCGGGCGCAAACGCGTCCGCTTCGATTGAAATAGCGCTCATCGGACGTCAAAGCCTCCCTGCATGGCCGCGTGCGCGATGCCGCAGTATTCCAAGCAGCGCACCGTGTAGTGCCCGCGCGTGTGAAACGTAAAGGGCAGATGATTGATGTAATCCGGCATAGCTTGCACTTGCGCGACCAGCTTGCCGTCCGGATCGTAGATCGCAAACCCGTGATTGACGTCGCGCGAAGTGACGTCGAAGACGACCGGCCGATCCGCCGGGATCGTAGGCGGCGCCGCGAAGCTATACTGCTGCGCGACGATTGTGTAATGTTTTCCGATCGTTTGCGCGCTGCCGTACGGGAAGCGCGGAATCGAGATGGCGAATCCGATTGCGGCGACGATGAGGATCGTCCAAAACCAATAACGGCGGATCGCATAGCCTTTTGCCGAGACTTCACTTTGCGGCGCAGGCCGGTTTGAACCGTATAATGCTACGGCGAGCATGACGATGACGGCTGCCGAGGCGATAGCCAGGAACAGCTCGAGCACGAGAAGTCCGGACATCCTGAGGCGTTACCCGACCCGGCCCGCGGTTTCCCGCAGCACCGCCGGAACGTACGCGCAAGACGGCTCCTCCGCGAACGGATCGCCGTTCATCGCGTAGGCGCGCGAGCGAGATCCGCCGCAGATTCGGCGGAATTCGCACACGCCGCATTTGCCGCCGAAGGTCTCGGGCGCGCGCATCCGCCGCATGATCGGGTCTTCGCGATAAACTTCGAGCAAATTGTCGGTCCGTACGTTTCCGACGACGTACGGCAAGAAACCGCTCGGGCAGATCTCGCCGGTGTGGGAGATGAAGACGAAGCCTTTGCCGTCGCCGATTGCGGGATACTGCATCCACGGCGGCGCGGGACGTTTGGGCCGTTCGCGCGCCGGCATGGAGGCTTCGCGCTGCGCGACGTAGCGCCGGTAATGCGGCGCTTCAGTAGTCTTGAGGTCGAACGAAGCGTTTTGCGCGACTGCGTAGATTTCGCGAAACGCCTCTTCCGTTTCGAGCGCGTCTAAGACTGAATCGATCTTCCCGCGCCCGACGGGTACCAGGAAGAACAGACTCCAGAGCTTTGCTTCCAACATGTCGACGAGCGCGGCCATATCCTGGATCGCGCCTTTGTTAAAACGCGAGAGCGTCGTGTTGATCTGCAGTTCTAAACCGAGTTCGCGCGCGTCGCGAGCGGCGTCCAGCGTGCGTTGAAACGAGCCTTTCACGCCGCGGAACGCATCGTGCATCTCCGCGTTCGGGGCGTCGATGCTGAGCGAGATGCGGCGGCAGCCGGCACGCGTCAATTCCTCGAGCGCGCGGCGCGTCAGGCGTCCCGTCGCGCTGGGCGAAACCGCGACGCGCAGTCCCTGCAGAGCCGCGTGTTCGACGATCTTGTAGATGTCGTCGCGCATCAGCGGGTCGCCTCCGGTCAGCACGAAGACGGGTTTGCCGCATTCTCGCACCGCATCCACCAGCGCGAACGCTTCGGACGTGGTCAGTTCTGAGTGATCGCGCCGCGGGATCGCTTCGGCGCGGCAATGTTGGCAGGCCAGTGCACAGGCGCGCGTCATCTCCCAGATGACAATGCGCGGCGCATCGGCGTAGGTTGGACTTGGAAGCAAAGCCATAGCGCACAGCGTAAAGGCACACGCTGCACCACAATGAGAACGGAGCGGGAAACCTTTACGCCAGGTGAGCGGAGATAATGTCCGTCAGCTTTCCACGGTCCAGCTGCGTGATACGGCCGCCTTCGCGCTGTAGCGCGCGCGCCGCTTCGAGCTCCGCCAGCGCGCGGCTCACAACTTCTTTCACCGTTCCGGCCGACGTTGCGATTTCGTGTTGCGTCATTTGCGGTAGCGGCGGCAGTGCGTCACACAGGCCCTGTACCGGCGGAGCAAACGGCAACAGCACCTGCGCGATGCGCGCGCTCGCCGGGGACCCGATATGCG
>JAICWY010000023.1 GCA_025934645.1 Vulcanimicrobiia bacterium | reverse complement strand
TCAGGCGCAGAAACAAGCGCTCGTTCAAAACATGCTGTTGGATCCGCCGGTCCCCACGCCCACCCCGGCGGCCGGCGCGGTTGCGGCCATCAATCCGTTCAGCGTGCGCGTCGACGTGGAAAACGGCACCGGCATTGCGGGAATGGCAAAACGCGCCGCGGCGGTGCTGCGCGAGAAGGGCTTTACGATCGGGACCGTTTCGAACGCGGCGACCAGCGACGTTGCGACGACCGAACTGCACGAACACTCTAAGATCACGTTCGCCGGTTTGCGCGTGCGCGAGGCGCTCGGAAAAGCCGCGAGCAGCGCGCCGGTGATCGCAGATTCCGAACCGGCTACGCCTGAAGCCTCGGGCGATGCGCCGCAGAGTGACGTGACGCTGGTGGTGGGACAAGATCTCGTCCCCTCGTTGACGCAGCAGGCCTCAACGCAGCCGTGAACCCGCGCGCCTGGGTCGCCGCCGCGATCGTAGCGAGCGCGGTGCTGGCGTATGCCGGTTACCGCGTGATCTTGCACGCATCGCACATACAACCGGCGATCGTTACGCCCAAGATGGACGCGCAACAGGCGATCTCGTCGTCATTCGCGGGGCACGTAAAGCGGTTGCTCAACGAACGCGTCACGTACGCGAACCGCGAAGGGCGTCCGAAATTGATCGCGCTCACGTTCGACGATGGGCCGTATCCGATTTTTACGCCGCTGCTCATCGACGAACTGCGCAAACTCGACGTTCCGGCGACGTTCTTCCTTATCGGTCGCGACGCGCAGCAGTGGCCCGAGTTGGCGCAGCGCATCGAGCGCTCGGGCAACGAGATCGCCGATCACACCTACACGCACCCGAATCTGGATCAGGAGTCGCCCCCGCAGGTCCGCCGGGAAATCTTGGAAGGGCGCGACGTGCTCTACGGGATGGTTCACGATCCGGCACTGCTGGATGAGTTCCGGCCGCCGCACGGCCGCTACACGCTGCAGACGATTCAGGTGGCCCAGTCACTGGGGTACAAGACGATATTGTGGACGGATGACGGCGGGGATTGGCGGACGGTGACCGCGCGCTCCCTGGCGGACCACTTGGAGCAGCATGCGACGGCGCCGGAGATCGTCTTGCTGCACAGCGGGAAACTGGCGACCATCGAAATGCTTCCGGAGGTGGTCGCGCGTTTCCGCGCCGCCGGCTACCGCTTCGTGACCGTGGGGCAGATGCTCCGCCAGGTGCCGGCCGCCGATTTGAACCATCCGGCGAAGCGCGCCGTTTAAGGAGAACCTGTGCCTCGACAGATCATCGATACGGAATCGAGCCGCCCGCAATACATTCGCCGGCTGGTCATCACCACGGCGGTCATTGTAATCGTGGTCGCGGTGCTCCTAATCCTTGCCTTCGCGGCGTGGGGACGCTATGGGACCTCCAAAGGGAATGCCCCGTCCCCGCGTGTATCCTGGCAACCGAGTATCACGTCCCCCAAGGAGAACCCATGCTGCGTCGCCTGACCCTCGGATTATTTGCGCTTGCTTGTGCTGCGGCGGTTGCGGCATGCAGCTCTTCCGATACGAACCCGCCTTCGAGCGGCGGTCAGCCCGGCATCGGACCGAATTTCGCGACGGGCACCGTCTACGTCAGCGACACCACTGCAAACACGCTGCTAATCTATACGCCTGCACCGGCGCCGAGCGCGACGCCGCAGTATTCGATCGCCGGGAGCAACACAGGTCTGAACGGCCCGCGTTATCTGGCCTTCGATTCGGCGAAGAGACTGTACGTTACGAATTATAATTCGGGCACGCAGGCGGCTTCGGTGACCACCTATCAAACGTACGCGACCGGTAACGTGCTGCCGCTCAACTCGCTGCCGTTGATCACGGGCGCTCAGCCGCGCGGCATCGCAGTGCTGCCGAAAGACGCGTCGTACGCGGTGGCGATTACATCGCCGAGTGGATTCTTCACGAGCGCCGTCGACGTGGTCGGCATCTCCACCAACGCGGTGCAGTTCAACATTGCCGGCAGCAACACCGGGTTGAGCGCGCCGGTTGGCGTCGCCGCCGATTCGAATAGCAACTTGTACGTCGCGAATTCCGGCAACGCATCCGTGACGGTGTACGCGCTGCCCTCGCCGACGCCCGCCGCCTCACCGACGACGACGCCTTCGCCGACGCCGACGCCGAGCGGGAGCCCGTCACCGGCCCCGACGCCGACGCCGTCTTCCGACAATCTCGCGCCGACGACGACGATCGCGGGCGGCAGCACCGGCCTCGTCACGCCGGTTGGCGCGGCACTGGATTCCAAAGGCAATCTGTACGTCACCGACGTCGGCAACGGCTCCGGCGCAGCGCCGAAGATCCTCGTCTTTAACGCCCCGTTTGCGGCCGGCTTGCAGAATGTCGCGCCTTCGGCGACCATCACGAGCTCCGCACTGATCTATCCGACGGACGTGAAGGTCGACGCGGGCGGCAATATCTACGTGGTCGATGCGGGCAGCGGTCCGAACACCGGCTCTTCTTCGAATACGAGCAAACTGCTGATCTTCGCGCCGAACCCGGTTGGAACGGTCAACGAGAATCCCACCGTCTCGATCGTTCTGCCGCAGGGTAGCGCAACGGGCGTGGGGATCGCGCCCTAGCGGGTTACGGTGCGCTCCCGCGCGGTTCTCGATCGCTTCGCGCTGCTGACGCAACTGCCGGCTCTTCCTTCGCTTGAAGAGAAGAGCCGGGCGTTAGCGCGAGCCGCGCACGCCACGACCGACTCGCTTTGCGCGACCGTCGTGATCTTCGGCGAGGACCGCGCGCAGTACGCTTGTTCGCCGCAAGAGGATGGCTTTTCGTTCCGCGACGAGAGCCGCAGCCTGCGGCGTTTGTTTTTTCCCTCGCTTGAAAAATTCGCCCGCGCGGGCGCGTATTACGTTCCACAAGCAGCGGCAAAATCGCTGGCGGGATTGACGGCGTATGAACCGCCGGCAGATCTGCTCGTGGTGCCGCTCGAAACGGCGGATACGCAAGTAGGAGCGATCGTCTTCGACGTACGCGAGTGTCCGGAAGAAGAAGCGCTCCGCGAACTTCGGACTTTTGCGGATATCGCCGCGTGGATGATCGTGCACGAGCGTGAAGTGACGGCTGCCGAGCGCGAGGCACGCCAAAGCGCGCTGCTCGCGCTCATTAACGAACGTTCGCGCCGCTCGCTCAACCGCCAGAGCATCTTGGACTCGGTCACCGAAGACGTTCGTCAGGCATTCGACGCGCAGCGATGCGCGATTTTCGGACCGGATCCAAGCACGCCGGGGACCGTGCGCGTCATCTCCATGGCAGAATCGCGCGACGTGAAGAACACGCCGCCGCTCGAGGTCCCGCTCGAGCAAACGTGGTTCGATCGCGTTTTCGCGGGGTCGGTCGTGAGCCGCGATCGCATCAGCGAGGACAACCCGCACGATGAGTCGCTGCGGCGTGCGGGCGCCGCATCGGCCTTGATGGTGCCGCTGGTGATCGACGGCCGCGTCGAGCACGCGATCGCGCTGGATTTCAAACAGAGCGACGCGTTCGACGAGATCGACATCGTCATGCTGCGTTCCGTCGCATCGCACGTCGGCCTCGCCCTCGCGAACGTGCAGCTCTACGATTTGGAACGGCTGCGGCGCGCGCGCGCCGAGTCGCTCGAGCGCATCGTGCGCATGCTGCGCGACACGCAGACGATGGAAGAAGTGCTGCTCGTCTTCGCCGTAACCGTATCGCACGAAGTCAAGCTTACGTGCGCGGCTTACGAACTGGACGGCACGCAAGCGGTACGGCGCGCGGTCCGTACCATCGAGCCGGCGCGCAGCGGCGTGCCGGAGCGTTTCGACGCATCGGATCTCATGCAGGCCTTGGCGGCCGAAGACATCGTGCTTTCCTCGTCCTTACCCTCGCACTTGCGCGCCCGCGTCTTCAACGGCTGCGAAGGGCTGCTCGCCTCGCTGCGCATTGACGGCAATCTGTGGGGCATCGTTGCCGTGGCGGGCGAGCCGGGAGCCTACGATTTCAGCGATTCCGAACGCCGGCTGTACTTCCACATGCTCGCTTCGCATTTGGAGCTCGCACTCGCCGGCGCGCTCGGCTTCGAACGCATTCAGCAACTGGCGCGCGCGCTTTCGGAGAGCAACGAATTCAAAGACGATCTTCTCGCGATGCTGGCGCACGATTTCAAAGGTCCGCTGACGGTGATCTCCGGTTACTGCGAACTTTTGCTCGAGAATGCGCCGGCGCAGCTGCACGAAGAGCTCGAAACAATCTACGCGCAGACCAAACGGCTCGTCCGGCTCTCCGAAGACGCCGTAGCGCTTGCGCAGACGCAGGCCGGCGGATTTTCGCTGGATCGCGCGCGCGTCGATCTGCGCGAGATTGTCGCGCAGAGCATCAAAGCGCACAACCGCAGCCACGCCCGCATCCGCACGAGCGCACCGCAAGAACCGATTTATGTCTCTCTCGATACGGCGCGCTTCAACCACGTGCTCGACAATCTGTTGATGAACGCGCTCAAATATTCTCAGGATGAAGTGCTCGTGGCACTCACGCGCGGCGAGCACAATGCGACCATCGCGATATCCGACCGCGGCATCGGCATCCCGCAGTCGGAGCTGGGAGCGGTGTTCGCGCGTTTTGGAAGGGCGAGCAACGCCCGGCGTAAGGGTATCTCGGGTTCCGGCGTCGGCTTGTACGTCAGCCGGAAGATCGTCGAGACCCACGGCGGCAGCATCGCCGTCCAGTCGGGCGAGGGGCAAGGCAGCACCTTTACCGTCACTCTGCCGCTCGCCACAAGTAGCAACCACTAGACACAACGAACGGTACTAACGAAGATATGGCATTCCTGAAGACGATTTTTGACGGCAACGAACGAGAAGTCGCACGCCTGCGCCGCACTGCGGACAAGGTGAATGCGCTGGAGCAGCGCATGGAGGCGCTCTCCGACGAGCAGTTGGCCGAGAAGACGCCCGAGTTCCGCGATCGCCTTGCCAAGGGCGAGACGCTGGACGACATGCTGCCCGAGGTATTCGCGGTG
Source organism: Vulcanimicrobiia bacterium (assembly GCA_025934645.1). Lineage (GTDB taxonomy): Bacteria > Vulcanimicrobiota > Vulcanimicrobiia > Vulcanimicrobiales > Vulcanimicrobiaceae > JAICWY01. The sequence goes on along the minus strand of JAICWY010000023.1, from coordinate 26,544 downwards.
GTTCGCGAGGCCGGAAAACGCACGCTGGGAATGCGGCACTTCGACGTGCAGATCATGGGCGGTCAGGTGCTCTACGAAGGGCGCATTGCCGAGATGAAGACGGGCGAAGGCAAAACGCTGGTCGCAACGCTGCCTGTCTACGCACGCGCGCTCGAAGGCCACGGCGTGCACGTGGTCACGGTGAACGACTATCTGGCACGGCGCGACGCGGAGTGGATGAGCCCGATCTATACGGCGCTCGGACTCACCGTCGGCATCATTCAACACGATCTGGAACCGCCGGCGCGGCGCGACGCGTACAACTGCGACGTGACCTACGTCACGAACAACGAAGTGGGCTTCGACTATCTGCGCGATAACATGGCGTGGCAGGTCGAAGACATGGTGCAGCGCGAGCTGTTCTTCGCGCTGGTCGACGAAGTCGACTCCATCCTCATCGACGAGGCGCGCACGCCGCTCATCATCAGCGGCCAAGGCACCGAACCGACGGAGCTCTACGAGAAATTCGCGCAGATCGTGCCGCGTCTGAAGAAAGACGAAGACTTCACGGTCGACGAGAAAGCGCACGCCGTTCCAATCACGGAACAGGGCGTCGCCAAAGTCGAGAAGATGCTCGGCATTCAGAATCTGTACGAGCAGCGCAACATCGAACTCGCGCACCAGCTCAATGCCGCGCTTAAAGCGTGGAACCTGTTCCACCGCGACCAGCAGTACATCATCAAAGAAGGCGAAGTCGTCATCGTCGACGAGTTCACCGGGCGTTTGATGTACGGCCGCCGTTACTCCGACGGCATCCATCAGGCGATTGAGGCTAAGGAAGGCATCAAAGTCCGCAGCGAGGATCAGACGCTCGCGACGATCACGTTCCAAAATTATTTCCGCCTCTACGAACGCCTCGCCGGCATGACCGGCACGGCAAAAACCGAGGAGCGCGAATTCCGCGACATCTACGGCCTCGACGTCGTCGTGATTCCGACGAACCAGCCGGTGCGCCGCAAAGATCAGTCCGACATCGTCTTCAAGTCGGAACAGGCGAAGTTCAACGCGGTTGTCGACGAGATCGTCACGGAACATAAAAAGGGCCGCCCGGTGCTGGTCGGCACGCGCTCGATCGAAAAATCGGAAATGCTCGCGGCGATGCTGCGGCGCAAAGGCGTCGAGTGCAACGTGCTCAACGCGAAGTATCACGAGCAGGAAGCGCAGATCGTCAAAGACGCCGGTCAGCCCGGCCAGGTGACGATCGCGACGAACATGGCGGGCCGCGGCACCGACATCAAGCTTGGTGAAGGCGTGCCCGGCGCGGGCGGTCTGGCGATCATCGGTACCGAGCGTCACGAATCGCGGCGCATCGACAATCAGCTGCGCGGCCGCTCCGGCCGCCAAGGCGATCCCGGTTCCACGCGCTTCTACGTCTCGCTGGAAGACGAAGTGATGCGGCTGTTCGGCGGCGAGCGCATGAACAATATCATGGAGCGCGTGGGCTTCACGGACGAGGCGCCCATCGAATCGCCGCTCGTCACCAAATCGCTCGAGCGCGCGCAGAGCAAAGTCGAAGCGCACAATTACGAGATCCGCAAACACGTTCTCGAGTACGACGACGTGATGAATAAGCAGCGCGAGGTGATCTACGGCGATCGCCGCGCTATTCTGCACGGCGAATTCGATTCGCGCGGTTTCATGCTGCAAACGCTCGAGGCCAAAGTGGACTCCGCGGTGCAAGAGAACGCGCCCGAGAACGCTCATCCGAGTGAATGGGATCTCGAAGAGATGCTCAACCAGCTCGAGCTGATCTTCCCGGTGAAGGCATCCGTTTCGGTCGCCGACCTCGAGAAGAAAGATCGCGAAGAGATCCGCCGGGTGCTGCAGCAAGCCGCGCTCGAGGCGTACGAAGCGAAAGAGCGCGAAGTCACGCCCGAGATTCTGCGCATCATCGAACAGCGCTATCTGCTGCTGCCGATCATCGACCGCATGTGGGTGGACCATCTCTACGTGATGGATCACCTCAAGACCGGCATCGGGCTGCGCGGTTACGGCCAGATCGATCCGCGCGTCGAGTACGAAAAAGAAGCTTACGACATCTTCGAGGATCTCAAAAACAACATCGCCGACGAAGCGATCAAAGGCGTGTTCCGCGTCGTGATCGAGCAAGGTCCGCCGCCGGGACAAGACGGTACAGGCGGTCAGGCCGCTTTCGCGCCGCAGCCCGTTGCGGCCGGTCCGGCCTTCGAGCCGATTCCGACGGGCGAGCTGCTGCCGCAACCCGCCGCGCGTCCGCGCAACGTGCACACGAACCGCGACGGCGAAGAGCCTGCCAAGCCGATGCACCGCGATCAGCCCAAGGTCGGCCGCAACGACCTGTGCCCGTGCGGCAGCGGCAAGAAGTACAAGAAGTGCCACGGCAACGGCGTAGCATAGCGCGTTAGGACCAATGGCAAGGGCGGCGCGCCCGGATGACGGTTCCGGCGCGCCGCCCTTTTTGCATAGCATGGTCCCATGAGAATCGCCGGAGCGGCAGCCGTAGCCGCGGTCGCCCTCGTACTGCTCTTCGCGAACGTGCTGCGCCATCCGCAGTACACGCCGGACGGCATCGTGTACGCCCGGTTCGCCGCGCGCGACGCAGGCCGGCCCGAACGCGAGGCGACCTTACAAGCACGCGCGTTCTACGAACGTACGGCGATGATGCAAAATCCACGCTACCGCGATCTCATCGAGCTGGACCCGTCCGTCTCGTTCGCGCGATCGAAAGTTTTCGAGAACCGCGTGCTTTATCCGTGGGCGGTCGCCGCGTTGCTGCCCTTGGCCGGCTTCAAGGCGCTCTTCATCGTTTCTGCGGTTTCATATGTTGCGTTCGGCCTCGCGCTGTATTGGGCGCTGCTCGCGGTCGGGCGGCCAGTGTTTGCCGCTGCTTTCGCCGTCATCGCGCTCGCGCTGCCGCTGACGCGCAGCATCGCCGCTTCGGATCTTACCGACATGCTCGCAATGGTCTGGTGGACGTTCGCGCTCGGCGCGCTGCTGTACTGGATGCGGCGCGAAGGGACGCGCGGCATGATGACGGTGCTCCTGATCGCCGGCGCGCTGCTGGCGCTCACCCGTCCCACCCCGTATCTCATCGTCATTCCGGCGGCAACTGCGGCGGTGTTGCGCCGCTCGTGGCTTCCGTTCGCCGCATCGCTGGGTTCCGTGCTTGCCTTTGCCGCAGCCGCCGTGGCGACGCACGCGTTCGGCGTGAGCGAACAACTGCGCTGGGTGTACGGCCATCGTCCGGCGCGTGGCGGCAACGCGACATTTCAGTCGTGGTACCGCAGCTCGCTCTGGGCAACGGTGCGCGCCGCGATCGTTTCCGGGGTAAAGAGCATCGCGATACCCGTGCTGTTCTTCTCGGCTATTTGGGCGGCCGCGCGCGGACGGCTGCGGGATGAATTTATCGTGCTCATCGCCGCCGGGGTTGCGTGCTGCATTGCCATTCCGTTCAATCCGGTGGAATCGGCGCTCGCGCGCGTGATTGCCCTGCCGCTCATTCCTGTGCTGTGCGCGATAGCTCAAGCCCTTGCAGCCGTCTATTTGCCGGAGCCGCATCTTGCAGCAGATCCCCGCCTAGATCGACGTTCTGCGCCTGTACGTTGACGTCGACCCCGGCGCCGTTCTCGGTGAGCCGCGTCGTGATGCTGCCGCCCAGCTCGTTTTCATCGACGATCGTCAACGAACCGTCTTGCAGTCTCGAAACGCGCTCGCCGTCCCCCAAATCGTAGCTCTGTCCGGCCGCGATCGTTTGCGTACGGCCGTTTTCGCGGATCGTCGCGTTTCCGGCGTTGTCCAGCTCTATCGCGCTGTTTCCGAAGTTCGTGCAAACAGTCGCTTCGCGATTGTACGTTACGCCGTTTGCATTGGGTTGCGTAACTTGCGTCGAGATGCCGAAGCCGCCCGAAAATGAGGACGAGTGCAGCAAATCCGCATGCGATATCATGCTGTCGAATTTCGCGTGATGCTGGTTTCCCGCGACGCCGGTGCCGTCGAATGCGAGATGCGGATCGCCCGCGGACGACCCGTTTGCGTTCGTGAAATACTGCTGCGGAGTTTGCCGCTGCCCGCCTAAGCCAAGCATTGAAATTAGTTGCTGGACGATGCCGAGCAGACTCGATACGAGATTCGAGCCGGCGCCGAACGGAAGAAAGCCCGTGTCCGGCGCCCCGTCTTCAGGACGCCGTAAGCGGCTCATTGCATCGCGGACGCTCGCCCCCGGCGGAGCGGACGCAGCGGCTCCTACTTCCGCCGTGGCGGGCCCGACGAAGGTGCCGGTTGCGCCCGCGATCGGGCGCTCGAAAAGATTGATCATGCAGATGCCTCCGTTGACGTGCGCCGCTCAATCACGCGCCGCATTGCATTCGGAAAGGGCCGCGTGCCGGTTTCCCGAACGTTTTGGCCCGCATGAGCGACTCGCAACTGACAAGTATCGCGCGGCTTTCCGACCGATTGGTCACGCTCAAGGAGCGTCTTTGACTACGCTGCGAAGACGCGGCTGATCAGCGAGCTCGACAGCCGCTCGCGCACCGACACCTTTTGGAACGAAGCCGAAGCGGCACAGCGCGTTATGAAGCAGCTGGCCGAGCTTCGCGCCGACGTCGATGCGATGGACGCGATCTCGCGATCGCTTACTGACGCGCGCGATATGCTCTCGCTCTTTCCCGATGACGCGTCTGCGTCTGCCGAAGTCGACGACAACATCGCAAAAGCCGAAGCGCGCCTTCAAGATCTCGAGATGGCGGCGAATTTCGACGGCGAGTTCGACGCTCACAATGCCATCGTCACGGTGTACGCGGGCGCCGGCGGCGTCGATGCCGCCGACTGGACGCAGATGCTCGCACGCATGTACCTGCGCTGGGCCGATTCCAAAGGCTATCTGACGCATGTCGTCGAGGAATCGCCCGCGGAAGAAGCGGGCTTGAAATCGGTCACGTTCTTCGTGCGAGGACGCAACGCGTACGGAATGCTCGAGAGCGAGCGCGGCGTCCACCGCCTGGTGCGCATTTCGCCGTTCGACGCGGCGCACCGGCGTCACACCTCGTTCGCTGCGGTCGACATCATTCCGGAAATAGAAGCCGGTGAAAACGTGCAGGTGGAGATCCGGCCCGAAGACGTACGTATCGAGACGTTTAAATCGGGCGGCGCAGGCGGCCAGTACGTCAACAAAACCGAATCCGCCGTGCGTATCATTCACGAACCGAGCGGCATCATCGTCGCCTCGCAGCAGGAACGATCGCAGGCGCAAAACCGCGACGTAGCGATGAGCATTCTTCGCGCGAAGCTGGTGCAGCGCGAACTGGAGATGCGTGATAAGCGTCTGGCCGAACTGCGCGGCGAACGCAGCGCGAACGAATGGGGATCGCAGATCCGCTCGTACGTGCTGAACCCGTATCAGTTAGTGAAAGATCACCGTACGAACGTCGAGACGGGCAATACCGAGGCAGTGCTCGACGGCGAAATCGAAGGCTTCATTTGGCCGTACCTTCTGCAACGCCGCGGCTAGCTCGATCCGGCCCGGATCCGCTGCCGTGGATCGCCGCGGCCGCTTATGCAGCAGTCTATTTCGCGTTCGGTGCGGTGCGTTACGCGGGCCATACGAATTTCGTCGACATGGGCATCTTCAGCCAAACGGCGGCAAGCGCGTTCGGCTGTTTTTGCAACTCGATCGAAGGAAGCCATTGGGCGTATCACTTCTCGCCGGTTTTGTACGCTGCGGGCGCCCTCATGCAGCTGTGGCGTTCGCCCCTCGCGTTGGTTGCATTGCAAGCCGTCGCGGGCGGACTGACGATTCCGCCGATCTATGCCGTCGTGCAGCGCCATGCCGGCGTTCGCGCAGCGCGGCTGGCTGCCGCAGTGGTGTGGTTATATCCGCCGCTTGCCGGCGCGATCTTCAACGATTTCCACGAGAACGGTCTGGCGCCGGCGGCGGTCGCGTGGATGCTGTGGGCATTCGATGCAGGCCTGCCGGCGCAGACGCTGATCTTCGCGTTGCTCACGGTGAGTGTAAAAGAAGACCAAGCTTTATTCGTCGCGATCGCGGGCGCAATCGGTGCTTTCGCATACCGCCGGGATATCGTGCGGATGCGTTTGGCTGCAGCGTGCGGCTTTTTGGGTGTTGCAGTGTTCGCGATTTTCTTCGCATGGATACAACCGCACGCCGTGGCCGCGCAGGCATGGGCACCGGTGCGGTTCTACGCCTGGACGCCGCAGGATGGGCGCGGTTTACTACCGGGCGGCATTCTGCAGCGCATCGGGTTTGTATTGCTCGCATTCGTCCCGCTGCTCTTTCTGCCGTTCCGTACGTGGAGCGCGGCGGTTCTCATAGCGCCGCTCGGTGAAGTGCTAGCCTCGCGAATGCCGACGACGTACACGATGGGATCGCATTACGCCGGCGCGTGGTCCGGATGGGCGCTGTTCGCGTTCGCGGTCGGCATAGGTTCGATTGCGGCGCGCGCGCCGCACCGCGCGCATCGCGCACTGTATTGGTGCATCGCGCTCTGCGTCGTCGAATTCGCTGCCGCCGACCCCCTGCACCCCGGATTCTTCTTGCACGCGCGCACGGCAAGCGACGTCAGACTCGATGGATTCTTGGCAACGCTTCCCTCGCAGATCCCGGTCGCGACGCAAGAAGAGGCGTACACGCATTTGGCTGCGACGAATCCCAATGCGACGCTGCTTCCCGAAACGCGCGCGGGCAATGTGGCGGCGTGCTACATTCTGATCGATACGGAATATCCGCGTTCGCCCCGTTTGCAAGAGGCGCTTCCGCTCGTGCGGCAACTGGTGAACAACGGCGCATATCGCGCCGAGCGCCGCGACGGCGGCATCACCCTGTATAAGAGATCCGCGGGCTGCCCGTAAGCAACTCGCCCAGCGCGTCGGCCGCCACGGCAGGCCACGCGCCGTCGATTTTCACCGCACGATACGGCGCCGCCCACGGCGACCAGCGTGCGGATTGCAAGTCGAAGTGCTGCGCTTCAAAACAGACCGCTACGGGCGTGCCCGTCATCCCCGCGACGTGCGCGGCGCCCGAGTCCGGCGAAAGAATCGCGCGCGCGCAGGCGACGGCATTCTTCCACGGGCGCAGATCGTCGAAAAATTCGACCGGCTCGCCGATCTCTTGTGCGAACCGGTTCCCGTACGCCGCTTCACTTCCGGCGCAAAGGAATCGCACTTCGCCGAACGCGCGCGCGCGCCTCGCCGCTTCGACCACATCTTCCATGCGAGCGCCCAAGCGCGCCCATTTGTCGCTTATCTGCATCGCGATGCGCCGATCCGGTTGCGGCTCTTCGTCGATGACGTACCGGCGCAGCACGGCCGGATTGCGGCTTGGTTCGGCGTCCGGCAGCAGCGTTCGCGCCAGCGAAAACACCACTTTGCATTCATGCGGCGCATGCGGATCCAGGCCGGCCGTCCGGAATACGGTCTGCGTGCAAAGCCTGCCGATCCAGAGCGTCTTGAGCGGTTTACCCCAGCCGTTTTCGAAGCCGATGCGCTGCGGTATGCGGGCGCGCGCGGCAAGGCGGTATGCTTCGGGCTTCTCCGTCACAATCAGTGCGCAATCATACTTTTCGCGCGCGACTTCCGGCGCAAGCCGCTCCGGCGCTTCCGCAGCGATGTGGAGCGCGTCGCAGGCGCGGGCAGAATAAGCATGGGCGTTGCCCGGCCGCAGCACGGCCCCTACGCGGAAGCCGTGCGCGCGCAGCGCCGCGATGAGCGGCACCGCGGTGAGCGCATCGCCCACCGCATCCAGACGGACGATGACGGCCGAAGGTGAAGTAGACACTTCTGCGCATGATTGCAAAAGAGAACCTCGTAACCCTGGACGCGCCCGACGGCTACCGCGTACTCACGTCGTTCGGCCGGGTCACGGCGAGCGCGACGCGCCAGCATAACATGCTGCGCGCGACGTTCCGGTCTATCGGCGCCTTCATCGGGCTCGCCCCGGTCGAATATTTGACCGACGCGGAGCGCGCGCGTGAAGAAGTGCTCGAAGATTTGCGCGTCAAGGCCTCACAGCTCGGGGCGGACGCGGTAATCAAGATCCGTTTCGAGGCGGTCGAAGCCCAGGACGGATCGGTAGACGTTTTAGCATACGGTGAAGCGGTTCGGCTGGCGCCGAAGAATTACGCCGCCTAGATGAGTTTACGCGAACGCGCCCGGCGCGAACGGATTTTAGAGAAAGCTTGCGCGGTCGCGGCGGCGTGCCGCAAATGTCAAATCGGTTACGACCGGCGCAACAACGTGTACGGTGAGGGCGATCCGTGCGCGCGCCTAATGCTCATCGGCGAAGGACCCGGCGAAACCGAAGATCTGCTCGGGCGGCCCTTTGTCGGGCGCGCCGGCGATTTGCTCGAGAAAATGATCGGCGCGATTGGCCTTGCGCGGGAAGACGTATACATTGCCAACACGGTGAAATGCCGCCCGACGCTGCATGAAGGCGGCAAGCTGCGCAACCGCGCGCCCACGCCCGCCGAAATGGCGAACTGCCGTCCGTATTTGGACGAGCAGATCGACGTGATATCGCCGCAGATCATTCTGGCATTGGGAGCGCCGGCGGCAAAATCGTTCCTGGGTAATGCGTTCGCGATTACCAAAGGGCGCGGCAGCTGGTATGAGGGCCCGAACGGCATCGCGCTCATGGTCACCTTCCATCCCGCGTACGTGCTGCGCCAGGGGGGCACCGCGCTCACGGAAACCAAGCGTCTCGTCTGGTCGGACCTCAAGAAGGTGCGGGCCCGGTTGGACGACCTTGCCGAGGGCAAATCCTCACCTCAGCCGGCGCTTTTCGAATAAAACCGCGCGCCCGGAACCCGGGTTGTGTGCTATTATGGCCCCCGTGATTCGCGACGCCCAAACGATTTGGTTCTCCGACAAAGTCCGCCGTGCCGGTTTTCCGGACGTCGAGGCTTTTGCGGCGCATTTCGAGCTCAAACCCTATCGTCTCAAACAGATCTATCGCGCGGCGGCCAAAGAGCTGGTTCGGGATATCGAGGACGTCACTACCCTTCCAAAAGAGCTGCGCACGCAGCTTACTGCAGCCGGCTTTTCGTTCAGTTCCGTTGCACCGGTCGTCGTGCAGCGCTCCAGCGATAAGCAGACCAGCAAAGGTCTGTTCCGGCTTGCGGACGGCTCGGAAGTGGAAGCGGTGCTCATGGAGCACTACGGCGACCGAAATACGATCTGCATCAGCTCGCAAGCCGGCTGCGCATTCGCGTGCGCGTTCTGCTCGACGGGTCAAGCCGGTTTCACGCGGCAATTGGAAGCGACGGAGATTTTCGATCAGGCGCGCTATTTCGCGGAAGAACTCGCTTCGCGCGGCAAGCACATTACGAACATCGTCTTCATGGGCATGGGCGAGCCGTTTCACAACTACGATTCCGTGATGAACGCGGTAGCGCTGCTGCACGACGCGCAAGGCTTAAATTTAGGCCATCGCCACATCACGATTTCGACCGTAGGTCTCGTCGATAAAATCGACCGCTTTGCCGAAGAAGGCATTCAAGTCAACTTGGCGATCTCGCTGCACGCGCCGAGCGACGACGTCCGCAACCGGATTATGCCCGTCAACAAAAAGTTCGATATGGACGAACTGCTTGCGGCATGCGATCGCTATATCGAAAAGACGAACCGCAAAGTCTTTTTTGAGTACGTAATGCTGCGCGGCATCAACGATTCCGAGGACGACGCACGCGAGCTCGCGCGGCGGATGAAGGGTCATCTCTACCATGTGAACTTGATCCCGTACAACACGACGCCCGACGCGCCGTTCGCCGGTTCGGAACAAGATCAGATATGGAAATTCGCCGCAATTCTTGACGGCGCCGGCATTCCGACGACCGTCCGTCAAAACATGGGCCGCGACATTGCCGCCGCCTGCGGCCAGCTCCGCGCCGAGACGCAACCTAAGGCGCACAAGACGGCCGCGGCGGCAGCTTCGTAGCTCAGATTATATAATCGTCGTAATCACACCCGCGGAATTGACGTATACGCCCACAACCTGACCGATGGCAATGTTATTGCCGTTTAGCACGTCGGTCAGCGAAAGATTGACGTTGTTGCCGTTCAGCGTGTTGTTGAGCGCATCTTGTACGTTGATGTTCGCGAAGATGTTCAAGAAGCTGCCCAACGGCGATGTTTGCGCTACGGCATCCGTCATACGGAACGGATCGTAAGCGACCGCTCCGATTCCCGCATGGACGCTCTTGAGCAATCCGGCAGGCGCGCGATACACGCGCAGGTGGTCGAAGCTGACGCTGTGCATGTTGCGCAGCTTGGCGATCTCTTGGGGCCGGTGCGTCAGCGCGTAGCGCACTTGCGCCGGCGTCAGCGATCCGCTCCGCAGTTTCTTGACCTGTCCTAAATGCTTGCCGTTGTTGTTCGGAGCGGCAGTCGCCGGAGGCGCCGTAGCGGAAGGGCTCGGCGGCGTGGTCGCTTGCGGGCTGGGCGCCGCTGTTTGCGCCGCCGCGGGCAGAGCCGTCGCGGCGATCGCGGCGCAAAGTGCTGCGGACTTCAGAATTGCTTTCAATGCATGCTCCTTTTAAATGATCGTCGTGATAATGCCGCCGCTGCCGATGTAGACGCCGACGACCTGACCCACCGCGATGTTATTCGCATTTAGGACGTCGTTGAGCGTTACGCCGACAGTGTTGCCGTTAAGCGCATTGTTGAGCGCATCGACGACATTGATATTTGCAAATATGTTGAGGAGCGGATTGCTCGTCTGTGCGAGGGCATCTTGAAGGCGGACCGGCTCGTAGGCCATGAACGAGATCGACGCGTGCTTCGTGAGCGAAGCCGGCGCCCGGTAAATCCGTAAATTTTCGAATTCCACCGTCTTCATGCTGCGCAGGCGCGCCGCTTCTTGCGAGACGTGCGAGAGTGCATACCGGACCTGTCCGCGGGTAAGCGTGCCGGAGCGCAGATGCTTAATCCGGCCCAAGTGCTTGCCGTTGTTCGTCTGACTCGCTGGCGCTTGCGGGGACGCCGATGCTGCAGGCGTTGCATTCATCGTCGCTTGCGGACTCGGCGCAGCGGTTTGCGCCGCTGCGGTCGCGCCCAGCGCGAGCGCCAGAGACGCGGCCAGAGCAGGATAGCGAATGTTCATTTAGTCGTGCTCCGTGAAAGCGGGTGTAGCACGATAGTTCTTCCCTCCCACCCGCAGGCAATTCACTAGGGGTCCGGCTGCCTGTTTGAACGGTTCGGTATAGTAACATATAGCGTGCGTAGGCTTCTCGAAGGTCTTGTAACAACGGCAGCCGTTGCGTTTTGCGTGCGCAGTATCGGTGTGTCGCTCCGTTCGGGCGAACGCATGACGCCTCGCGAACCGCATGGTGAGATGCCAATGCTGTCGATCATCGTTCCGGCTCGTAATGAAGAGCGGCAGATTGAGACGTGCGTGCGATCGCTGCTCGCGCAAAGATATTTGCATTTCGAAGTGATTGTGGTGAACGACCGATCCGACGATGCGACGGGTGCGATTCTGGCGCGTCTTGCCGGTGAAGATTCGCGGCTTACAGTCGTGCACGGCGATGCATTGCCGGACGGCTGGATCGGAAAACCGTGGGCGCTGGCGCAAGGCGCACGTATCGCACGCGGCGACTGGCTGCTGTTTACCGACGCGGACACGACACACGAACCACTTGCCGCAAGTTCCGCGCTGCAGCACGCGGCGCAGTACGGCGCGCAAGCGCTCAGTTTGCTCACGACGCAGCGCTTCGAAACGCTTGCCGAGCGCGCAGTGCTGCCTTCGATTCTTTGGCTTATCGCGTTTGCCGTCGGCTCACTCGATGCGATCAACGATCCGCGCCGGGCGGATGCCGCCATTTTCAACGGACAGTACATTCTGTTCGAGCGCGCGGCGTACGATGCGCTCGGCGGACATGGCGCCGTTCGCAGCCGGATCGCCGAGGACTACGAATTCGCGCGCCTCCTGAAGCGTGACGGGCGGTTTCGGGGGCGGCTCGCAGGCGCGAGCGATCTCGTTTACACGCGCATGTATCGCTCGCTGCGTGAGATCTGGGACGGGTTCAGCAAGAACTTATACGTCGCCGCGCATGATAACCCGGCCCAAGCCTTCGCGGGGCTGATCGCCCTTGCGGCATTTTCGCCGCTTCCTGAGGCGTTGCTGGCTTCGGCGCTGGTAAAGCGGCAACGCACGCGCGCTCTTCGAATGGCGGCAGTGATCGTGGCAACGTCCGCGGCCGCTGAGTTCGCGATGCGCCGCTCGCGCTTTCCCGCCGGCTCCGGCGCGTTTTTTCCCCTCGGCGCGGCGGCGATGCTTGCGATATTCGTCAACTCTGCGCGGCAGCACCGGGCCGGCCGGGTTCGCTGGCGCGGCCGAGCGTACGAAGGACGGGCCGCGCGCGCTCCCAAACCCCTGGACCCTTATGGACGAGGACACCACTAAAGAACGCGTGACCATGGATGAGATCACGGCGCTGGCAAAGCGCCGCGGCTTCATTTTTCAATCGAGCGAGATCTACGGCGGCATCGGCGGCTTCTACGACTACGGTCCGCTGGGCGCCGCGCTGAAGCGCAACGTCAAAGACGCTTGGTGGCGCGAGACGGTGGAGATCCGCGACGACGTTGTGCCGTTCGATTCGTCCATCATTATGCATCCGGACACGTGGAAAGCTTCGGGCCACATCGACCAATTTCACGATCGAATGGTGGACTGCAAAATCTGCAAACACCGGTTCCGGATGGACCATCTCAAATCCACGGAGCAGTGCCCCGACTGCGGCAGCAAAAACTCGTTTACGGAACCGCGCAATTTCAATTTGATGCTGCGCACGTTCGTCGGTCCGATGGAAGACACGGCTTCGACGGCGTACCTGCGTCCGGAAACGGCTCAGGGCATTTTCGTCAATTTCAAAAACATCTATCAAACGGCGCGCAAACGCCCGCCGTTCGGCATCGCACAGATCGGCAAATCCTTCCGGAACGAAATTACGCCCGGAAACCTGACGTTTCGCGTACGCGAATTCGAACAGGCCGAACTCGAGTATTTCGTGCCGGACGATGGCGGAGATCTGGAAGTTTTTAAAGCCTGGGTGGAGCGCCGTAAGATGTGGTATTCCAAGTTCGGCGTGAAGAGCGAGCGCCTGCGTTTCTACGAATTAACCGCCGAAGAGCGCCCGCACTACGCAAAAGCCGGCATCGACGTCGAGTACCTCTTCCCGTGGGGTTGGGGAGAGTTGGAATCGATCGCGCACCGGGGCACGTACGATCTCGACGCCCACATGCACCTCTCCGGGAAAGACTTGCAATTTTTCGATGAGGCGAACAAAAAGAAGTACACGCCGATCTTGATCGAGAGTTCTGCCGGCATGGATCGCACCACGCTCACCATGCTGATCGACGCTTACGAAAAAGAACGCAGCACCGATCCGAACGGCAAAGAGACCGAACGCGTCGTGCTCCACTTTCATCCGATGATCGCTCCCGTTCAAGTGGCAGTCTTCTCGCTCGCGCGCAACAAGCCGGAACTGGTGGACCGGGCGCGCGGCATTGAAGAGCGCTTGAGGGGCAAATTCCGCACCCAGTATGACGAGGGCAACATCGGTCAGCTCTACCGGCGCCAAGACGAGATCGGCACGCCGTATTGCGTCACCGTCGATTACGACTCGCTGACCGACCAAACCGTGACGGTCCGGGAGCGCGACTCGATGCGCCAGGAGCGCATTTCTATCGACGCGCTGGCCGCGTACCTGCGTCAGAACATCGACTGGCCTTAAAGTCCTAAGCCTCTCAGGTTTGCGCGCAATGGACGTCCTTGCAAACGGGCGTCCATTTTCCTAATGCGGGTGCCCCTAGCCAGGCACTCGTATGGGTACAACGACCGGAGAGACCTTGATGCTGACAGGGAGAGACCATGTCGGAGATGCTCGCGTCGCCACACTCTAGGAACGCGCTCGATAAGCCTATTTGGTTCTTCGAAGAAGGCGCCGGCAAGATGAAAGATCTGCTCGGCGGCAAGGGCGCGGGCTTGGCCGAGATGACGCGGGCGGGCTTACCGGTTCCTCCGGGATTCACCATTACGACCGAAACGTGCTTGCAGTATTACAAGCTCGGACGCCGCAACCCGCCGGGCTTGCAAGAACAAGTGCAGGCGGCCATGACCGAGCTCGAACGCCGCGCCGGAAAGCGTTTCGGCGATGCGGCGGATCCGCTGCTCGTTTCGGTGCGCAGCGGCGCTCGCGTGAGCATGCCGGGCATGATGGATACGATTCTCAATCTCGGTTTGAACGATAGCACCGTCGAGGGTCTGGCGAAACTGACCGGCAACGAGCGGTTCGCATGGGACGCATACCGGCGGTTCATCATGATGTTCGCCTGCGTCGTGTTGGACGCCGACAAGGAGCTTTTCGAAGATCGTATCCAGGAAGCGAAGCAGCGCGCGGGCGTCAAAAACGATCCGGAGCTCGACGCCGATGCATGGCGCGAACTTGCGACGGCGTTCAAAGCGCTCGTGCGAGAGAAGACGGGGCGCGAGTTTCCGCAAGACGTGCACGAACAGCTGGATCTCGCGATTCATGCCGTGTTCGACTCCTGGAATTCCAAGCGCGCGATCGATTACCGGCGTTATAACAAAATTCCGGACGACTGGGGCACCGCCGTCAACATCGTGGCGATGGTCTTCGGAAACATGGGCGACGATTCCGGAACCGGCGTCGCGTTTACGCGAAATCCGAACACCGGCGAGCGCAAACTGTTCGGCGAGTATCTGCGCAACGCGCAAGGCGAGGATGTCGTCGCCGGAATCCGTACGCCGGAGAAGATTGCCGATCTCGAAGAAACGCAGCCCGGCGTCTATAAGCAATTCGTCGAAATCGCCGATAAGCTCGAACGCCACTACGGCGACATGCAGGATCTGGAGTTTACCGTCGAGCGCGGCAAACTCTACATGCTGCAGACGCGTACCGGCAAACGCAGCGCCGAAGCGGCGGTGAAGATCGCGCTCGATTTAGTAAGCGAAGGCGTGATCGACAAGCGCCAAGCCGTGGGCCGCGTACCCGCCGCATCGCTGGATCAGCTTTTTCACGCGCGCATCGATCCGGCTGAAGACTACGACGTCCTCTGCAAAGGCCTGAATGCGTCGCCGGGCGCAGCCAGCGGCGCGGCCGTGTTCGATGCGGACACTGCCGAAGAATGGGGCAAAGCCGGCAAAGCCGTGGTATTGGTTCGCGTGGAGACGACGCCGGACGACGTGCACGGCATGATCTCGGCGCGCGGCGTACTTACGGCCAAGGGCGGGGCGACCTCGCATGCGGCCGTCGTCGCGCGCGGCATGGGCAAGCCATGCGTCGCCGGCTGCGAAGCGCTGCGGATCGATCGCCGGACGCGGACGGCATTCATCGGCGAGCATGAGTTCAAAGAAGGCGACTGGATTACGATTGACGGCACGAGCGGCGGCGTGATTTTAGGAGCGCTAAAACTGATCGACCCGCCGTCCACGCTGCCCGATTGGCTCGCAACATTCTTAGGCTGGGCGGACGAGATGCGTTCGATGGAAGTTTGGGCGAACGCCGATACGCCGCAGGATGCGCGTAAAGCGCGCCAGCTTGGCGCGCAAGGCATCGGCTTGTGCCGCACCGAGCACATGTTCATGCAGCAAGAGCGCCTGCCGATCGTGCAGGAAATGATCCTCTCGGATACGCCGGAAGCGCGCGCGCAAGCACTCGAGAAGCTTCTGCCGTTCCAGCGCGACGATTTCCTGGGAATCTTGGAAGCGATGCAGGGCTATCCCGTGACGATCCGCTTGCTGGATCCGCCGCTGCATGAATTCTTGCCGTCGCTTGAGACGCTGCTGGTCGAAACAACGGAACTTCGCGTGCGCGAAGGGGAAGACTCGCAAACCTATCGTGACAAGCAGCGCGTGCTGCAGCGCGTGCAGCAGCTGCACGAGCAAAATCCGATGCTGGGTCTGCGCGTGTGCCGCCTCGGCATCGTTTATCCCGAGATTTATGCCATGCAGGTTCGCGCCATTTTCGAAGCGGCGTGCGAACTGAAGAAGCGCGGCGTCGACGTCCACCCCGAAGTGATGATTCCCGGCGTCGGGACGAAAGAAGAGATGCGCTTTACGGCGCAGGCCGCACGCGGCATCGCGGATACGGTGATCTCCGAAACCGGCACGCACGTCGACTACCACGTTGGCACGATGATCGAATTGCCGCGCGCATGCGTGGTAGCGGACGAACTGGCGGAATCGGGTGCGCAGTTCTTTTCGTTCGGCACGAACGATCTCACGCAAACGACGTACGGCTACAGCCGCGATGATGCCGAAGCGTCGTTCATTCCGCGCTATCTGCAAGAAAAAATTCTGAAGGACGATCCCTTCCAAGTTCTCGACCGGCGCGGCGTCGGCTCGCTGATGCAGGAGGCGGTGCGCCGCGGGCGCGGCGTCTCGCCTGAGTTGAAGATTGGGATTTGCGGCGAGCACGGCGGCGAACCGTCGAGCGTCGCGTTCTGCCACGGCCTGAATCTGAATTACGTTTCGTGCTCGCCCTACCGCGTTCCGATCGCGCGCTTGGCGGCGGCGCAAGCGGCGATTGGAAGTCTAAGCTAGCGCGGCGGCGAAACGGCGGCGGATGCTGCCGGAATTCCGCCTCGAATCGTACTTCGGAATCTGGGAATTTAAAGCCCGGTATCACCTGACCGCGTCGGACGCGCAAAGTTTTTCGCTCGAAGAACTGCTGTCGATGGCGGACGCCGCCGATCGCGCGCGTTGGCAAGCCCAGCGTTTCGGATACATTCCCACACGCGGCACGGACGAGTTGCGCGCGGCGATTGCGTCGTCGTACGAGCACATTGCAGCGGACGACGTGATCTGTTTCGCGGGCGCGGAGGAAGGCCTATACTGCGCCATGCACGCGCTGCTCGAGCGAGGCGATCATGCGGTCGTGCTGGTGCCGAACTATCAATCCATCGAGACGGTCCCACGAGCCTTATGCGAGGTCAGCGGCGCCGCGTTGCGGTGGGGCGATGGATGGCGCTTCGATATCGAATCCGTGCGGCAAGCGCTGCGCCCGAATACGAAGCTCGTCGCCGTCAACTTCCCGAACAATCCGACGGGCCGGAACGCCGATCCGCAAACATTCGACGCACTCATCGCGCTCTGCCGCGAGCGCGGCATCTATCTGTTCAGCGACGAGGTGTATCGCGGTATCGAACGCGATCCGGCGCAAACGTTGCCGCAAGCTGCGGACAAGTACGAGCGCGCGCTCTCGCTCAACGTCGTTTCCAAAGCGTACGGGTTGCCGGGCTTGCGCGTAGGGTGGATCGCGTGCCGCGACCGCGCGCTGCTGGACCGCATGGAGAAGTTCAAACACTACCTTTCGATCTGCAACGCGGGGCCAAGCGAGATTCTCGCGACGATCGCCATAAAGGCGCGCGAGCAGATCTTTGCGCGGAATCGCGCGCTGACGTCGGCCAATCTCAACCTGCTGGACGCGTTTTTCGCCCGGCATGCGAACCGCTTCGAGTGGTACCGGCCCGATGGCGGGTGCGTTGCGTATCCGCGGTATCTGGGTCGTGAGGGCGTCGAAGCGTTTTGCGCGTCGCTCGTCGAGAACGCGGGCGTGTTGCTCTTGCCGGCGTCGATGTACCGTTCGGAGTTACTCGAGACGCCGCAGGACCGCTTCCGTATCGGCTACGGGCGGGAGGGCATGGCGGAAGCCCTGGAAGCACTGGACGCGTTTCTTGCGTAAACTCTTCACCCAGCGCGAATTCGTCGCATACTTCGTCGCGCGCCAAAGCGGGTTGCTGGCGTTCAGCATCGAGGACGTCGCCATGAGCTGGCAGATCTTTCAGCTGCGGCACAATCCGTTCGATCTCGGGCTCATCGGCTTGGTGCTGTTCCTGCCGCAACTCGTGCTGGCGCTTCCCGCAGGCATTCTGGCCGACCGCTATGACCGGCGTATGATCTGCATCGCGGCCACGCTTACCGAAGCGCTAGGGTTGTGCGGATTCGTCGCGCTCATCTTGCTGCACGCGCATTCCCTCGGGCTCTACCTGAGCGCTGTGGCCTTTGTGGGCATAGCGCATTCGATGGGCACTCCCGCGATGCGTTCGCTGCTCGCGACGATCGTGCGCGGCGAGCATTTCGTGCGTGCGCAGGCCACCTCGTCGTCGGTGAGCCAACTCATCGCTATCGCAGGCCCGGCAATCGCGGGCGCGCTCATCGCCGTTTCAACTCCTGCGGCATTCGGCGGCGCAGCTCTTTCATACGTTGTGGCGACACTCGCCTTCTCGTTCTTGCAACCGCGCACGATTGAATACGATGACGTTCCGCTGGTGCGGGCCGCCCTGGAAGGCGTACATTTCATCTTCAATCACAAGATCGTGCTCGCCGCGATATCGCTCGATCTCTTCGCGGTCTTGTTCGGCGGCGCGGTCGCGCTGCTGCCCGTCTACGCGACGAACATCCTTCACGTCGGGCCGACGGGTTTCGGCGCCTTGCGTGCCGCGCCGGCCGTAGGCGCCGCGTTCGTTGCCGCCTACTTAAGCCGCCGTCCGATCGCGCGCAAAGCCGGCCGGAAGCTGTTGGCATACGTGGCAATCTTCGGAGCGGCGACAATTGTCTTCGGTATCTCGCATAACTTCGTGATCTCGCTCATAGCATTGGCCATCACGGGCGGCTCGGACATGGTGAGCATGGTCATCCGCAGCGTGCTCGTGCAACTGCGTACCCCCGACGCCATGCGCGGCCGTGTGGGCGCAGTGGAAAACGTGTTCATCGGCGCATCGAACGAACTGGGCGCCTTTGAATCCGGCAGCGTCGCCTCACTCATCGGCACGCAAGCCTCCGTCGTGCTGGGAGGCATAGCGACGATCGCCGTAATCATTATGTGGGCATTTCTCTTCCCACAACTACGCAGATTCGATCGTTTAGTAGAAGAAGAAGCCGCGTAACGCCGTCACACGGTGCCGATGAACGTAAAGCCTAAATCATCGTTGCCGGCGCCTTCATCGAAGTAGGGGTGGTCGTCGTAATAAAGTTCTTTGAAACGGCGGCGCAGCGCAGGCAGCATCTTATCTGCGCGGTGTAAGTCGGAACGGTCTGCGCGAAAGGCCGGATCGCCGCTGCGCTCCCAGCCGTAGTCGTCGATGGCTATGATGCCCCCGCGCGCGAGCAACGTCGCGATTTTGCGAAGCGCGGCGTCGAGATCATGCACATGATGCAGCACCAACTGCGATGCGATGCAATCGAAAGCGCCCGCCGGCGCGCCGTACTCCTCGAACGAGGATTCGACGATCGAAAACGTGCCTCGCGACGTGCGATCGAGCGCAACGACATCGAAGCCGTCCTGCGCCAATCGCGCCGCTAAGAGCCCTTCGCCCGCTCCGATTTCAAGAACCCGCGCCGGCGGCCGCACGAAGCTCTCGATAATTCCGGCAAAACGGGCGATTCGCATGCGTTACGCAGAGATGCCGTTTGTGGCGATTTCGCGGCAGATGCGGCGCGCCTCGCCTGCATCGACGCGGTTGCGCTCGACGAACAACTTTCGCCAGTACGCTTTGCCCGAAAGCTTCGCGATGAGATCCGATGCCTCTCGGGCATCCACAATGCCGCCCGAAGCCGTGCCGACCCACACCGTCTTCCCGCCTTCGATTTGCATCGGTAAGCGGTGAATGAGCTGCGACTGCTCGTCGCTCCATACCGCGTCCCCGTAACGCTCGCGCAGCGCCGCATGACAGGCCTCGTACGCGCTCAGATCGTGCTCCGCATTAAACTCGGCCGCAAGCGCATAGAGGCGCACGCGCTCCCGGAGCGCTCGCGCCGCATCGGACGGCGCGTCCCGAAGATCGTTCAATACGCGGAAATCGTCCCAGCGCAGAAACTCGTCGATCGAATCCAGCGCGCGCGGATCGGACCACAGCTCGCGCAGCACCCGCTGCAGCGTGCGCTCGAACATGCGCGTCGTGTGATGAAAATACACCGAGGCAAACATCATGTACCGCGCCAGAACGAACGACTCCAGCGCCACGACGCCGCGCCGGTCGATGCCCATGACGGGTTTACCGCCTACGGTGAAGATCCGCAGGGACGCGACGAGCTGATCGACATCGTACCGTCCGCTCGAAACGCCGGTAAAGTACGCGTCGCGCAGCAGATAGTCCATGCGATCCGCGTCCAGATTCGGCCCGCTGACCATTTCGGCGAGTACGGGGTACGGCGTCTGCGGCGCGCCCAGGATCAAATCGTGCACGTGCTGCTGGTCCACTTCGAGCGCCGCAAGCTGGGAGCGCATCCCGGGCAACTCCAGCAGCGCGCGCGTGCGTTCTTCGTGCCGTATGCCGAGCACCGCTTCGCAGGCGTGACTGAACGGACCGTGGCCGATGTCGTGCAGAATGAGCGCGGCGCGCAGCAGGCGCCGCTGATACGCCGCGTCGGCCGCGTTTACAAAAAATTCACCGCCGTGCCGGACGAGCTCGTCGAACGCCCGCGTGCCCATCGCCAGCGCGCCCAAGGCGTGGCTGAACCGCGAGTGCTCCGCCGAGGGGAAGGCCAGATACGCGAGCCCGAGTTGCCGTAAGCGCCGCAGGCGCTGCATGACGGGCGAGTCGAGCAGGCGCGCCTCGGCCTCCGACAGTTCGATGAAGTGGTGGACCGGATCGTAAATCCGCTTCATGTGCCCGGTGGACATTAGGGGCACCCATTCTTTCGCGGCGAAGAAGTTACCCGTCATATGCGGTTCGACCAAGGCGCGATTCGCGAGATCCATGCTCGCATCGACATCGCCTCGTTCATCGGCTCGTACGTTTCGTTGCACAAACGCGGCAACGATCTGGTCGGGCTATGCCCGTTTCATCTCGAGAAGACGCCGTCGTTTCACGTGCATCCCGACAAAGGGTTCTTCAAGTGCTTCGGCTGCGGCGCGGGCGGCGACGTCATCACGTTCGTTTCGAAGCTGGAGAATCTGAATTTTACCGATGCCGTGCGCATGCTCGCACAGCGCGCCGGCGTCGAGCTGGAACCGGAAAACCCGCAAGCGGCGCGCGCGCGCAGTGAAAAAGAATCGATTTACGAAGCGAACCGCATTGCCGTCGCCTATTTCGAAGCGATGCTGCGCGATGCTGCCGGCACGGCCGCGCGCGCGTATTGCGAACGGCGCGGCATCTCACAATCGTCGATCGAAAAATTCCATCTGGGTTACGCGCCCGACGAGTGGCATGGTCTGAGCGAGGAACTCCGCCGGAGCGGCGTCGATCTCGATCTTGCGGTAAAGGCCGGACTTCTTAAACGCAGCGAGCGCGGCTATTACGACTTCTACCGCGACCGCCTGATCGTGCCGACGTACTCGACGACCGGCGAGGCGATTGCCTTCGGCGGACGCGCGCTCGGCGATGCGGAGCCCAAGTATCTGAACACTTCCACCACGCCGGTCTATACCAAAGGCCGCCATCTTTTTGCGCTCAACGTCGCTCGCCGCGCGGCCGCGCAGGACGATGCGCTCATCGTGGTCGAGGGGTACCTTGATTGCATTGCGCTGCACCAAGCGGGTTTTGAAAACGCGGTAGCCTCGCTTGGCACCGCTTTCACCGAAGAGCAGGCGCGCGAACTGCACAAGTACGCAAGCGGAATTTTCCTGTGCTTCGACGGCGATGCTGCGGGAGGCGCGGCCGCCGGCAAAGCGATCGAGATCGCTGCGAAAGTTTTGGAGCACGCCGGATCCGGCGTGCGCGTCGTCGCGCTTCCCGGCGGCGCAGATCCGGACAGCTTCGTGCGCGAGCAAGGCGCGGCCGCGTTCCGCGAGCTGCTGGAAGCGGCCAAGCCCGCCATCGAAGTGCGACTGGAACGCGAAGTCGAGCGCCTCCAACGCGGGTTCGATTCGCCCGCCGAGATCGCAAAAGAAGCGGAATCGCTGATTCGCGCGATGACGCCGCAAGCGGAGTGGGATCGCTGGCGCGTTTGGATCGCAAAACGTCTGAAGGTCAGCGAGTACGATCTCCGGAATAGCCGTTTCCTCGCGAACACCGCGAATTTCGCGCCGCGTACCGGAATCGCCGCTCCGGCAACCCGGCATCTCTCCCGAAACGTCCAGCCGTCATCCTTCGAACGTGAAGCGCTCGCGATCATGTTGGAAGAGCCGGCGCTCGTCCGGGAGTACCGCGACCGGATTCCGGTGGAGCGTTTCCGCAACGAGGCCTATGCACGAGTCTACCGTGCACTGGCCGAGAACGCGGACGGCATCGGCAAGACCGCCGATGTATTTACGTTGTTTGGGGACGATACTGAAAGCGTGGGGGTGCTTACCTCGCTCGGCCAGCGGGAACGCAGTTCCACGGTGCGGTACGAGGACTCGGCGCAGCGCCGGGCGCATCTCGAGCGAGTGGTCGAGAGGCTGCAACTCGACGACGCGCAACGGCGTTATCAAGAGTTGTCTCGCCGCATAGATGAAATGGTCATGGCCGGGGAAAACGTGAGCACCGATCTACGCGACGAGTTCGACGCATTGGTGGCGAAACTCAAAAAGTAAGTCCCAAAACTTTGCGGCGCCCACGGGGAGAGTTGAAATACAACGAATCTCCAGGCGCCATGATGAAAATGGGGGCCCCACGAAAGTGGGGGGCGCGGAGGCTAGGCCGCAGCGCCAGTTTAAACGAGAGAGGGGGTGAGCTAACACAATGGCACGCAAGAAGGCCGCCGCAGGCAATGGCGCCGCGGCAACGGCTGAGCCGGTACCGGCATCCGTCGAGGAACTCAAGAAAAGAATTCTCGAGCGCGCGAAAAAGCGCGGCTCGATCACGCTCGACGAGATCAATATCGAAGTCGGCCGCTTCGCGGAAACGCGCGAAGACCTGAACGAAGCCGAAATCTTCGAAGACTTGATGACCGACCTGAACGCCGCGGGCATCGAGGTCCTTGAAGAAGCCGAAGAGGACAAGCCCGAGAGCGGGGAAGAGGTCCAGGAGACCGTTGCCGCCGGCCTTGCGTTGGACGATCCGGTCCGAATGTATCTCAAAGAGATCGGACGCGTTCCGCTGCTCTCCATGGAAGACGAGAAGAATCTTGCCATGCGGATCGAGGCGGGCGAGAAAGAACTCGCGCACAACGGCACGGCAAACCAAGTCATCGTGGTCCAAGGCGAGGAGGCAAAGCGCCAACTCACCGAGGCGAACCTGCGTCTCGTCGTATCGATCGCCAAGAAGTACGTCGGCCGCGGCATGCTCTTTCTGGACCTGATTCAGGAAGGCAATCTCGGTCTTATCCGCGCCGTCGAAAAATTCGATTACCGTAAAGGCTACAAGTTCTCGACGTACGCGACGTGGTGGATCCGTCAGGCTATCACGCGCGCCCTCGCCGACCAAGCACGCACCATTCGCATTCCGGTGCACATGGTCGAGACGATCAACCGGTTGATCAAGATTTCGCGCCAGTTGCTGCAAGAGCTCGGCCGCGACCCGTCGGTGGAAGAGATTGCCGCCGAAATGGGACTCACGCCTGAAAAGGTTCGCGAGGTCATCAAGATCAGCCAAGAGCCGATCTCGCTGGAAACGCCGATCGGCGAAGAGGAAGACTCGCATCTGGGCGACTTCATCGAAGATCAGGAAGCCGTCGCGCCCGCCGAAGCCGCATCCGTCATGCTCCTCAAAGAGAAGATGCAGGACGTGCTGCAAAACCTGACCGAGCGTGAACGCAAAGTCCTCGTCTTGCGCTTCGGACTGGAAGACGGCCATCAGCGCACGCTGGAAGAGGTTGGCCAAGAGTTCGGCGTCACGCGCGAGCGCATCCGCCAAATCGAGGCCAAGGCGCTTCGTAAACTGCGCCATCCCTCCCGCGGCAAAGCGCTCAAGGACTACTGGAGCAACGAGTAAGGTAACGCGCCGGGCAATCGGCGCGTTTTTACAATACGATGATCGCAAAGACGACCGCCGCGGTACTCGCCGCGGCCCTTCTCGGCGCCGCCCCGCCGCCGTCCCCATCCCCGACCCCGGGCAGCACGCTTAAGACCATCACCAGCGTGCGCGCAACGCCGTTCTGCACGTCCATCGCCCAGCATTTCAATGCCGCAGTGCAGCCGATGCTCTCCAACGATCGCTCGCTGGACCAGGTCAACACGCAGTTGGCCGATATCAACGACGTCTTCAATCACGCGGATTACCAAATCCGGTACGCCGACGCACGCGCCAAACTGGTGAAATACGTCGGCGACATTCAAAAGAATCTCCCGTTCATTCAGCAGCAGATCAACCAGCTGCGTGAAGGCGAAAAACTCACCACCGACACGGCGGACTCCAAAGCCATCCACCAGATCGCCGAAAAACTTCAACTTGCCTACAACAAACAAAACCAGCTCGCCTCGGACCTGCTCGGCGTCATCCAAGCGATGATGCAATACCAGCCGCAAGGCGACCCATCGAGCTTCGACAACCAGATGGCGACGCTCAGCATGCCCAAAGAAGCGCGCGATATCAAGAGCTATCTGAGGTTCGACGGCCAGCGCGACGTTCTGGATCAAGCCGAGAACGCAGCGGCGGACGCTACCATCGATCTTGTCACCTCAAAGTGCGTTAAATAGAAAAAGAGCAGCGTAAACGCTGCTCTTTTTTCTGCTTTGCGCGGCGGCTACATCGCTCCTGAGCCGGCGTTCTTCGTCGGGTGGACGAGCGGATTCGTGTCCGCAAATGCGCCGAGCGGGTTCGGCGTTACCCAGAGTTCCAGATTCCACTGCGCCGGAAATGTGAACACTTGCGCTACCGTCGCCGGATCTTTCACGACGCCCATCTTCACGAGCGTAGCGGCCTGCGGATCCGTCAGGCTTCCGCCTGCGGCCGTAAACTTCGCGCCGCTGACGGCAAGCCCGTACTTCATGGACCCATCCGCGTTCTTCAAAACGTAGTGCACGTGCGCGTGCCCCACTTTGAACCAGCGTGCCGGATTCACACCCCAAATGTGCGGCGGTGCGGACGAATTGGCGTCTGTAAGTAGAATTGAATAGTCAACGCCGAGCAGATGGCCGTTCACGTCGTACCACAGCTGGCTGGGGTGCTGCGGATCCGCGCTGTTCCATTGCTGCAGATTCACATAGCTGATCGCGCCGGTTTTATCTTCATTCGTGTAGCGGACGAAGCCGGCTTTCTCCGCGTCGGCGGGCGTTGCAAAACGGCTGTTCAGATCGGTTTGGACCGATTGCACGAACGCCGTTTCGGCGGCGCCTACCGGTTTGTCGGAGATCTTCGGCGCGGCGGCGATTGCGCCGGCGTCAAGCGCGAAAGCGCTGAACGCGAAAAGCGTCAGCGCGAAGAGCGCACGTTTCATGGGGTCGGGTCCCTCCGTTCGAAACTACGGCGTTGGCGTGACGTGCACGCTTGGCGACGGCTTCGGCGTCGGTGAATGATATCCCGGAGGCGTGTAGATGGGCGAGACGGAGAACGCCGGATGCGGCGCGTCTTCCGAGGTGACGAAAGGCGCCGGTGTGCTGACCGCTACCGCGCCGCGCGAAACGCCGACCGTCGCCGCCGTGCGAGCGCGGATCACCGTTCCCGGACGCAGCGTCACATCGCCGCCTTTACGCAGCATGTGATAGAGCAAATGGCCCGGTATGAAGATGTCGCCCACGGTATCCGTTATGCCGCGCGTGGACTCTTGGCCGGCGCTCATGTGCGGGTTGATGCGCGCCGTGGGCGTGCTGAGCGGCAGCGTTTTACCGCTCGCCAGCGGCAGCGATTCGAAATAGATCTCCACCGTGCCGTCCACGCCGCCGACTTGCGCCGCGGAAGCCTGCGTAATCTCGATGTTCACCGGATCGCCGGCACGCGCGACCGTGATGCCCTCGAGCACGATCGGATCGCGCAAATGCGCCCGCACGACGGTGCCGGGCTTGCTGTGCGAGCTGATAGTATCGTCCAGCACGAAAAATAGACTCGAATTGAGCGGAAGCACCGTCGAATTCGGCGTTCCGGTCGGCGTAGAAGCCGGTTCCACGCGCGGCGGTGGGGCGGGTGTTGCGATGACGATAGCGCGGGCCGTTTGCGGACCCGCGCTCATAGCCGCCGCAGCGCAGGCCGCGGCTAGAATCAGAATCCCGGCCCGCGCGGGACTAGCTGGCTTTTTTGTCTTGCTCTTCGAGCTGAGCGGCTGCCGCAGCGGCACGTTTGCCTTCCTCGATGAGTTGTTTGACTTTTTGGCCACCTTTTTGTCCGATCTGTTCGTAAAAGTTGGGGCCGTACCGGTCGCGAGTTGCCTCGCCGCCTTTCTTGCCACCTTTCTTACCGATTTGCTCGTAGAAAGCGTGACCGTGAGCGTTCTTCGTGGCTTGACCGCCCTTGCGTCCGATCTGCTCGTAGAACTCTGGCCCGTACTTTTTCTTGACGGTCTCGCCGCCTTTTTGGCCGGCTTCCCGGACCGTCATGCCGCCGGCTTTTTTGGGCGCCGGGCCGTTTGGTGTACTCATCTGAACTTGTATAACCTCGGTTCTTTGCGCCGCCCCAGAAGGACGGCAATCTCATGCTCCATATACTAGAACGCAAGTTCGGTCTAGAAAGTTGGTACAGATTTGTTTAAGCGCGTCGTCG
>JAICWY010000006.1 GCA_025934645.1 Vulcanimicrobiia bacterium | reverse complement strand
CCCGCAATGCCGGTGCCGTTTTCCACGTCGACGCGCACGCTGAACGGATTGATGGCCGCAACCGCGCCGGCCGCCGGGGTGGGCGTGGGGACCGGCGGATCCAACAGCATGTTTTGAACGAGCGCTTGTTTCTGCGCCTGATTGGGGATGATGACTTCGCCGCCGTCGGAGAGCATTTTCGTATCGACGTAGTCGATTGGTTTTTGGTGCAACCCGTCTTTGGGCATCGTAGAGAACATCTGCGCTAGGCTGAGCTGCTCGTCGCGGGTGAGATTGGTCTGCACGTCGCGATTGAAAACGCCGATAAGATCGCCCAGATGCACGAGCGTGTTGAATTTATCGCTGCGTAGTTTGTTCAGCGCGGCGGACATGACTTGCTGCTGGCGCAGAATGCGGCATTCGTCGCTGCACCAATCGTGCCGGAAACGGGCGTAGCTCACCGCTTGCTCGCCATTCATGTGCTGCATGCCGGGTTTGAAATGGATGTGCAGATGTCCCCAGCTGTCGTCGTAATCGATCGGGCCGTTGGGCCCCGTGCCCTTGAGCGCATCCGAATTCTTCGGGTTGATGTCGATGCCGCCGATCGCGTTGATCAGATCTTTCGTCGTGTTGATGCGCAGCAGAATATAACGGTCGAAGCCGGGAATGCCCAGCCAGCTCGCAATGACGTTTTGCGCTTCGCGCACGCCGCCCTCGGCTTGCGCTTCATTGATCTTCGATTCGCGTCCGCTAGGCAATACCGCATCCATGTCTCGCGGAATCGAGACGACGTACACGTTTTTGGTGCGGAAATCCAGATTGATCGCCTTGATCACATCGCTGCGCGACTGCTTGGAAAACTCTTGGTCCGTGTCGGTGTAGTCGTAATCCAAGCCTTCGGCAAGCACCAGGATGTGATCTTTATGGAAGAGTTCTTGCGGAGTGGGGGTCAGCTGGCCGGCCAGCACAGAGAGCGGCGAGCGGTGGAACGCGACGGAAAATCCGACAACGACGGCGACAAAGCCCAGCACCAAAAGCGCGGCTACGGTAAGGGCTATGCGTTTAACGCGGTTATCCAATCGTCGCTGTTTCCTTTGAAGTGATACGCCCGAAGAAGTCGAACGGGCCGTGTCCTTCGAGCGTGACCTCGACGAACTGCCCCGGCTCGGCCTCTCCCGTGAAGTAGACGCCCCCGTCTACACCCGGTGCTTCGCCCATGGAGCGCCCAAACCACGCCTGGCTGCTGCCTAATCCGGCACGCAGGGGGTCGGTCTTGCGCAGCGAGCGCCGTTCTTCCACGAGAATGCGCACCTGCTCGCCGGCGCGCCGCCCGCGGGCCTTCGATGAGGCGAGACGTTGGGCTTCGCGGAGCCGGACAAGCCTGCGCCGTTTCTCCTGAGCGGGGACTTGCCCGGGCAGGTCCGCGCTCGGCGTGCCTTCTTCTTGGCTGTACTCGAAGAAGCCGACACGGTCGAGCTGCGCACGCCCGATCCACTCCTCTAAATAAGCGACGTGTTCCTCAGTTTCGCCTGGGAAGCCGACGATGAACGTCGATCGCATCGTGATCCCGGGCACGCGTTCGCGGAAATCATTGATGATCTCCAGATACCGCTCGCCGTTGCTGGGCCGCAGCATTCCGCGCAGCACCTCGGCATGCGCGTGCTGGAGCGGCATGTCCATGTACTTGCAGACTTTCGGCAGCCGCGCCATCGCGTCGATCAGCTCGCTATCCACTGTGGCAGGATACAGATAGAGCAGGCGGATCCACTGTATGCCATCGACTTCGTGCAATTGCTCGAGCAGATGCGCGAGGCCGCCGCGCCGGTAACCGCGATCGCGTCCCCACATGGACGTGTCCTGCGCGATGAGGATCAACTCTTTCGTGCCGGCCTGCGCCAGTGCGCGAGCCTCTTTGAGGATCGACTCTTCGCTGCGGCTGCGAAACTTGCCGCGCAGTTGCGGAATGATGCAGAACGTGCACGGATGATCGCAGCCCTCGGCGATCTTCAAATACGCCGTCGCTTGCGGCGTGGTGACGAGACGCGGCAGAAAATCGTGTTCGGGCTCTTCGTCGAATTGCAGGCGCACGGGATGATGGCCGGCGCGCGCATCCTCCAACAGTTCCACGATTCCGCCATACGCGCCGGTGCCGACCACGCCGTCGATTTCCGGAACGAGCGATTGCAACTGCTCGCCGTAGCGCTGCGCCAAACAGCCCGCAACGATAAGTTGCTGGCCGGTCTGTTTGCGCTCGGCCTGCTCCATGATCGCGTCGGTGGATTCCGCCTTCGCCGGATCGATGAACGCGCACGTGTTGACGACGACGGTGTCGGCCTCTGCCGCATCACCGGTCAACTCCCAACCCGCTTCACCCAGCTTCGCGATCATCACCTCGGTGTCGACCAAATTCTTGGCGCACCCGAGCGACACAAAGGAAACGCGTTTACTCATCTAAGGGCGCTCCGGCCTAGCCTCCGCGCCCCCCAACTGCGTTGGGGCCCCCATGACCTCATGGCGCCGAAATGTTTTGCCAACTTAAACTCTCCCCGAGGGCGCCGCAAAGCCACTACCTATAATTGACGAACTGCAGGGGCAGTTCGTAATCCATTGCTTTGAGGTGGGCGATCACGGTTTGCAGATCGTCGCGGCTTTTGCCGGAAACGCGGATCTGCTCGTCTTGATATTGCGCGTTCACTTTGAGTTTGAGCGCTTTGATCGCTTCCATCAACGGCTTGCTCTTGTCTTTGGGGATGCCGCTGCGGACGGTAATCTTCCGGCGGACCGTGTTCTGCGTCGCAGGCTCGATCTCGCCAAGGTCCAGGGCCTTGATGTCGATGCCGCGCTTGACCGCCTTGGATTGGATGATGTCGATGACGTTTTTCATCTTTAACTCGTCATCGGACAGCACCGTAATGACCGACTTGCCGTCGAAATCGATCTCGGTCTTGCTGTTTTTAAAATCGAACCGGCCCGCAATCTCTTTGCGCGCCTGATTCAGGGCATTATCCAATTCTTGTTGGTCGACTTTCGACACAACGTCGAACGAAGAATCGCTAGGCATAGTTGTTAATTTTAAGCGGCGGAGGCGCTACAAGGCAAATGCTTTTTCCGCCACGTCCCCTGCGCCGCCGAGTTTGGCGACCGGCTTGCCGTCTACCGTTATATCGACGCCGCCCGCATTCCCCACCCGGACCAAGGCGTGATTTCCGTGAAAAGTCTTCGTCGTGCCGGCCGGAAACGTGCCTTCAGCGCTCACATTGCCGTCAACCGTGACGCGGAGCCACGAGGGAGCCGACAAGTGAATTGCCAGCGTGCGCGTCTGAGGCAAGACGGCCGCGCTCGGTGAAGCGGATGGCGAGCCGGAGGGCGCCGCGCTGCCTGCCGGGCCGGAGGGCGCTTGGCCGAGCGACGCCGCGGTCGCTGCGGGCGAACTCGGGCCTGCGGCCGCATTCTGCCCACCCCCGCGGGGCGGCGCGAAGTAGAGATAGATTACGAAGCCCACCAGTGCCAGAGCTACCGCACCGGCGACCCAAAGGAGCGCGCCCAGACTGCGCGGCTCGCGGTAATCCTTCATGGCCGGCCCCGGTTTGGCCGCTCCGGCGGCCGCCGGGGCCGAGCCTGCCGAGGAGGCGTTAAAAGCCGCCACCGCTTCCTCGGGGTCCAAGCCGAGGTAGCGCGCGTAGGTGCGCAGGAAGCCGCGTGTATAGACGGGAGCGCCGATGGCGCTCCAGTGTTCTTCTTCGATTGCCGAGAGGTAGACCGAGCGGATCCGGATATGCTCGGCCACTTCGGAAAGCGTCAGGCCGCGTTGCTCCCGCGCGGCTCGAAACCGTTCTCCCAGCGACATTGGAGCTTCTGTTTGCGCCGTCGCCCTGTTATCCTGTCCATCGGAAAGCTATGGGAAAAGTCAGAATAATTGCCGCGATGAGCGGCGGCGTCGATTCTGCGGTCGCCGCAGGCCTGCTTGTGGAAGCGGGTTACGACGTCGTGGGCGTGACGATGAAGATGTATTCGCCAACCAAAGCCCCGCACGCCAAGAGCTGTTGCGGCATCGATGATTTCGACGATGCGCGGCGGAGCGCGGCGGCCCTCGGCATTCCCCATTACGTCCTGAATTTCGAAGAAACGTTCCGGCGCAGCGTCATCGAGCGGTTCGCCGAGGATTACGCAACGGGCCGCACGCCCAATCCGTGCGTATCGTGCAACAACTTCGTGAAGCTCGGAACGCTGCGCAAATACGCCGATTCGATCGGCGCGCAGTACGTCGCGACAGGGCACTACGCGCGTCTGGAACACCGCGAGGACGGGGCGCATCTCTTTCGCGGAACGCATGCGAAAGATCAAGCGTATGCGCTTGCGCAACTCGCGCCGGATCAATTGGAGCGTCTTCTGCTTCCCCTCGGCGAGTTCGACAAGGCGGGAACGCGCGAACACGCGCGGCGCCTTGGACTTGCCGTGCACGACAAAACGGAGTCCCAAGACATCTGCTTCGTCGAAGGCGGCGATTACCGCGAAGTGCTCGCGCGCGTTCGGCCGGATATCCGGAGCGAAGGCGCGATCGTCACCGCGGCCGGCGATAGGGTCGGCACGCACTCGGGCGTCGCGAACTTCACCGTCGGACAACGCGCGGGGCTTCCGCCGAGCGCCGGAGCGCCGCGCTACGTCACACGCATCGACGCCACATCCAACACGATCGTAATCGGGCGCGAAGACGAACTGGACGCGTACGGACTGGTTGCGGATGAGGTAAATATCATCCGGCCCGAACATTTTACCGCAGATCGCAGCAGAGTGCTTGCAATGGTGCGCTACCGCGCAACCCCCGCGCCGGCATTTGCGACGTTACGCGGCGACCGCCTAGAACTGGAATTCGAAAAACCGCTGCGCGCCGTTTCTCCCGGGCAGCTCGTCGCAATGTTTGACGCGAGCGGCGAAGAGGTCGTTGGAGCGGCGACGATCCGGGAGACGCGTTAGGCGCTCAACTCGGAGGCGTAAATGCCCGCTTTCCGCGAGCGCAGGATGTCGTTGAGCACTGCTACCAGCTCGTCGCGCTTTTCGTGCCGCGGTGCCGACGCATATGTACGATACCGATCACCCAAAACAACTTCCAGGCCGTGCTGGACGAGTTGGCGCGATTCTTCGGACGCCGGTTCCGAGGATGCGACGGGGCGCAGTTCGCCGTCGATTTTGTTCGTTTCGAGCAAACGCAGAATGGTGTACTCGCAGGCCGTGCGCCGGTAGACGTTGCGGCGCGAACGTGATTCGGGTAGCGCCTGGCGCGAGCGCATGAAAAAGCCGTATTCTTCGAGCACGGCAATCGATTCGAACACCATCGTCGTGCTGAGCAGGCCGAGGTCTTTGCGGATCTCCTCAATCGTGGGATGGCAGACGCCGGCGTCGTCCGCCAACATGATCAGGTACACGTACATGGCGATTTGCCGAGGGTTGAGCACGTGAAACAAAAAGCCGCTCCACCAGGCCGGAAAGGCGACTAGTGGTTGGCACTCGCCGTCGGCGGCGTCGGCACCCGAATGGCGGTGCACGGCGCTCGAGTCGTCCAAAGAGAAAAAACCTCGCGGTTGAGAAGCGCGTTATGTCGTGCGGTGTTCAAAAACCGCGCGACTGTAGCCTGTCAGACAAACGTACAATTATTTGGTTATCGGTTCGCTAGCTAAGCAGGGCGGTTAAGCGGTTGCCAACGCGACATCGCTGCGCAGATTCCAATACGTGTCGCGAATCACCGGTTCGAATCCGGCTTCCCGCACGATCGTTTCGAGATCGCGCCGCGTAGCCGCGTTCGTCGAGCCGGCATCGTGCACGACCTGTTCTTCGATAATCGTGCCGCCCATGTCGTCGCATCCGTAGAACAAGGCAAGCTGGCCCATTTTCAATCCGGGCGTAAGCCATGACGCTTGCAAATGCGGCACGTTGTCCAAGTACAACCGCGAAACGGCAAGGACGCGCAAATACTCCAGGCCCGTCGCTTCTCTTCCGCGCAGCGGCGTTTTCCACGGAACGTAGTACCACGGAATGAACGCAGTGAAGCCGCCCGTCTCGTCTTGCAGACGGCGGACGACGTCCATGTGCTCGATGCGCTCTTCATCGGTTTCGATGGACCCGAACATCATGGTCGCCGTGGTCGGCATTCCGAGCAACTGCGCCTCGCGCATGACGCCGATCCAATCGTCCGGTTTTACTTTGCGTGCGCTGATGCGTTTGCGCACGCGCTCCACCAAAATTTCCGCGCCGGCTCCGGGCAGCGATTTCATGCCGGATGCTTTCAAGCGCGCGAGCACTTCGCGCGCCGGCAATTCTTCGATTTTGGCAAGACCGGCGACCTCGGAAACCGAGAGCGAGTGAATGTCGACGTTCGGATACTCTCGCGCCACGCGGCGGAAAAGTTCTTCAAACCAGTCGATGCCCAGTTCCGGATTCACACCGCCTTGAATCATGATCTGCGTTGCGCCTTGATCGGCCGCATACTTCACGCGTTCCAGCACCTGATCGTGCGACATCGTGTAGCCTTCTTTGTGTTTCTCCGGGCGGAAAAACGCGCAAAAGGTGCAGTGCACGTTGCAAACGTTCGTGTAGTTAATCGTGGTATCGATCACGTACGTGACGATGTTCGTAGGATAGAGCTGCATGCGGCGCGCGTGCGCCGCCGCGCCGAGCTCGTGCAAATCCGCTTCTTTATAGATGCGAACGCCTTCCTCGAACGTCAGGCGGCCGCCCGTAGCGGCTTTCTCGAGCAGACTAGTGAGCGACACCGATGACCTCCGGAACGAATGGCGGAATGCTTTCGATCGCGCCGATGGCGTACAGCTCGCGGCAGTACGCTGCAAGCCCGCGTTGCGCGGCCGAGTGGAACGTAAAATTCAGTTTTCCGTAGTAGATCTCGTAGAAGCCGGGCGGCCGCGGCTTCATGTTTTGCGCCATCGCAATGACCGCCTCGCGGTTCGCGCGTCCCCACGAATAGGCATCCGTGAGCGCGTGCAGACAAGCGCGCACTTCGTCGCGGCGCGTCTCGAAGATCTCGCGGCGCGCAACCCACACGGCGGTGACGGATTGTTCGCCGGTCCAATCGCGCCAAAGCGCGCCCAAATCGTACACCAGCTCGCTCGGAAATTCGAACGCAGCATCGATAGCAGCATCCCCGATCATCATGGCCGGCTGACCTGCGCGAGCACATGCAATCGGATCGTCGGCTTCCACGAACTCCGCCTGGACGCCATAGCGGCGCTCCAGCAATACGCGCAGCAGATTCCGCCCGCTGGCCGACTCTTTCGTCGTGGCGATCTTCGCCCCGTGCAGTAACGCCGGCGGCGTCTGCGAGACCAGCAGCACGGAGACGATTTCGTCGCGCGCACCGATGCAGAGATCGGGAAGGAGCACGTACCGCTGCGCGTCGAGTGCGTATTCAAACGCGCTCACCGGGCCCATGTCCAGCTCGCCCGCGCGCATCATTGCGTTCAGGCGCGCCGGCACGTCGGCGATCAGCGTTCCCGGATACTCGACCGCGCCCGCATCGAACGCCGCGTAGATCGGCAGATCGTTCACGTAGCGCATCCGGCTGCTTCGCAGCATCTACGCGGGCACCATCTCCGGTGACGGCGGCGACCAGTCGTGCGGAAATTCGTCGTACGTGCTGTTGCGGCGCACCGGCTCGTACCCGGCCTGTTCGATCAAACGGCGAAACTCGCGGTCGTCGACGTATTGCCCCGACTGCGTTCCGGCGCTGTGATAGATCATCTCTTCGTCGGTGCTGCCGTGCGTGCCGTCCATGTCGTCGGCGCCGAAGTGCAGGGCGACCTGACAAACCTTCAGGCCTTGAATCATCCAGTACGCTTTGATGTGGTCGAAGTTGTCGAGCATCAGGCGCGCGACCGCAAACATGCGGATGTCGTCCAGGCCGGTCGTCCAGCCGCAGTCGTTGAGTTCGTTGCCGTCGGGATGGAACGCAAGCGGAATGAAAGCGTTGAAGCCCGGCGAGCGGCGCTGCGACTCGCGCAGACGAACGAGATGATCGAGCCGGTCTTCCAGCGACTCGATGTGTCCGTAGAGCATCGTCGCATTGGACGCCACACCCTGGCGATGCAGCTCTTCGTGAATCGCCAGCCAATTCTCCGAGTTCACTTTGCCCGGGCAAATCTTTTTGCGCGTCTCTTCCGCAAAGATCTCCGCACCGCCGCCGTTGACGTTATCGAGTCCGGCTTCTTTGAGCATCGCGATCATGTCGGCGAAGCTCATGCGGTGCCGCTTGCACATGTACTCGATTTCCGCAGCGGTGAACAGCGAGAGCTGCACGTGCGGAAGGCGCTCTTTGAAACGGCGCATGAGCGGCAGCCAGTAGTCGAGCGAGAGCTGCCGCGGATCGTGGCCGCCGACAATATGGATTTGATTGAAATTGAGGCCGGTCTCGAGCGCCTTGGTCATCACCACGTCGGCAGGCATGCGGACGACGCGATCTTGCTCTTTGAATTCGTCTACGGCGAACGAGCAAAACTTACATCCCGCATAACAAACGTTCGTCGAATTGATGTAGCGGTTGAGAACGTAGAAAACTTTCTTGCCGCTCTTGCGTTCTTTCGCGGCACGCGCCATGCGGCCCAAATTGTGAATGTCGGGCGTGCGGAACAGCGTCAGGCCGTCCTCGATTGAGAGCGGTATGCCCTCTTCGACTTTTCGTTCGATGGGAAGAAGCGCGGGATCCATCGCAAATGCCACGGTTACTTGCAAGTCCTTGTTACGGCGGGATGCCTAATCTTGTTCGTACTTTAAAGGTCATGCCCTGGCGCGGCAAAGACTTTTACCATGGCCGCAGCGAGCAGGCTGACCACCAACCCAAGCACAAAGCCGCCGGCGACATCCGTCGGATAGTGCGCCGCAAGCGCCAGGCGGGACCAGATAATCCCCAGCGTTACCGCCAGCAGCACGGCGAAGCCGCCGTAGCGCGCGAGCGGGGCAAGCCGCGAACGAAGCAGCAGTACGCCCCATAAAAAGTAAAAGCCGGTGCTGATGGCCGCGTGCGAACTGGGATACGAGAATGCATGCTCGTGCCGGATCAGCCAATCATCGCGGCGCGGGCGCGCGAAAAAGTGTTGAAAGCCGTCCGCGGCCCCCCAACAAACAAGTGCAACCGCGAGCACGTATAACGCGCGAAGGCGCCACTCCGGTTTAACAATCGCGATCGCTATCGTGATGAGATACAACGGCGCGAGCACTTGCGGCCAGCCCATATTCGTGAAGATCCACGCAAGCCCAATCGCATGCCCGCGCACAGCCTGCGCAAACGCCCATAACATCGGCGGCTCGCCGCGATGCGTCACGTACAGTCCGAGCCAAAAGAAGCCGGCAAAGAACACGATGCCGGCGACCGCCAACGCCGCAATCGTGTTACCGCGCCGGACGCGGTTCACGACGAGAGCGGCAGGTCTTGTTGCGATGAGTCGCGGCCCAGGCGTGGCGCGATCTGTTCGAGTTCCGCGAGACCCAGGATGATGCGGCGCGGTTTTGTGCCTTCGTGCGGGCCGACGACTTTAAACTCTTCAAGTTGTTTCATGATGCGCACCGCGCGCGGATGGCCGATCGAGAATTGGGATTGCAGCGCGGCGGTTGACGCGTAGTTACTCTCGATGATGAACTTGGCGGCGTCGTAGCAAAGGGGATCGGTGTCTTTCTTCCCGTTCCCGTCGTCGTCGCTGATCGGCATGACTTCGACGTCGAGCAGATTCTCGGGACGGCCTTGCTTCGCCCAAAAATCGACGAGCCGGTTGACCTCGCTGCCGGTGATCAGTGCGCCTTGCGAGCGGATGGGCTTAGGCGCATCGATCGGCAAGTACAGCATGTCGCCGCGCCCGAGCAGCCGTTCCGCGCCGGCCATGTCCAAGATGGTGCGCGAGTCCACTTGCGAGCTCACCGCAAATGCGATGCGCGAGGGAATGTTCGCTTTGATAAGACCCGTGATGACGTCGACGGACGGGCGCTGCGTCGCAACGATGAGATGGATGCCCGTCGCGCGCGCGAGCTGCGCGAGCCGCATGATTGTCGTCTCGACTTTCGCCGGCGCGACCAGCATGAGGTCGGCGAGCTCGTCGATGACGATGACGACGTACGGCAGTTTCTCTTCCGGGAACTTTGCGTTGTACTCTTCGATTTTACGCACGCCGGCTTTGGCGAAGCGCTCGTAGCGCACGTCCATCTCTTTTGTCATCTCGAAGAGCGCACCGGCCGCGAGCCGCGCGTCGGTGATGACGTCTTTGATGAGATGCGGGATACCGTTGTACACGGTTAGCTCGACACGTTTCGGATCGATCATCAGCAGCTGCACTTGATCCGGCGTCGCGCTTACGAGCAGCGATGCGATGATCGTGTTAAGACACACCGATTTACCGGCGCCCGTCGCGCCCGCGACGAGTAAATGAGGCATCTTGCCCAGATCGCCGAACACCGGCCGGCCCGTGATGTCTTTGCCGAGCGCCATCCAAAGCGGCGGAACGACGCCGCGCTGGGGCAGCGATTCCAAAATTTCGCGAATGGCGACGATCGAAACCGTTTTGTTCGGTACCTCGATGCCCACGGCGGATTTGCCGGGAATCGGCGCTTCTATGCGCACGCTGGTCGCGGCGAGCGCGAGCGCAATGTCGTCGGCGAGCGAGGCGATCTTCGAGATCTTCACGCCGCGTTCGGGTTTGAGTTCGTACCGCGTGATCGACGGACCGCGTTCGATGTGCACGACTTTCGCGCCGACGCCGAACGAGGCGAGCGTGTCTTCGAGCACGTGCGAGCGCGTCGAATCGTCGGCCACTTGCAGCTGCGGCGGATCGAAGAGCGCCAGATCCGGCAGATGATAGACGATCTCGCCGTGCGTTACCGGCGCGGGCGCTTCGTAGACGCCGCTGACGGCAGGCGCAGGCGCAGCGGCTACCTGTTCTTCCCCGTCGTCTTCGTACTCGTCATCTTCATACTCGTCGTCTTCGTACTCGTCGAGTTCTTCTTCGCCGGGTTCGTCTTCGACCACGATCGTGGGCGGCGCCGGCGGCACGAACGGCTCGACCGGAACGATCGCCGTACTCGATTCGAGGTCGAACGCGCCCTTCGCCGGTTTTTTCTTCTCTTTACCGGACGCGGGCAGCGCGAACGCATCGCGCAAATTACCGTGACCTTCCGGCAGCGCGACGCTCATCTTCGGTATGCGAACGCTCGAGAGCGCCATCACGAGCAGCCCGATGAGCTTCTTTACGGAAACGTTGCTTATCCAGACTGCCAGCAGCACCGCGGCGAGCGCGAGCACGATGCGCGCGCCGAGCACGCCGACGAGCGCGGCAAGTCCGTTCCACAGCGCCGAGCCGAGCAAGCCGCCGCGCCGCGCGAACGCCGCGTCGGCGACCAGAAAATAAGCGAGCGACGCCGAACCGAGCGTCGCCATCATGCGGGGGACGTTGATTTCCAGGAAGATGATTCCGCCGAAGAGCGCGATCAGCACAGGGAAAAGCGCGGCGGCGCCTCCAAACAGAGCGGTCAGGGCGTGCGCCGTAGCGGCGCCGGCTATACCGGCGCGTCCGGGCGGTAACGCCAGCGCGATTCCCAAGAGAACGGCTAGACCGAACGCGGCGATGCCGGCGATCTCGAAGTTCAGTCGCGATTTCGCGGTCGCCTTACGGCGTACGCGTGCCATGGAGTTTTCTTTTCTTCAACTCGACAAGGAGTTCATTTGACGGCGCCAACGATCGTTGTCCTTGAAGGCGACGAAACCGGACAAGAATTATTGGTCGAAGCGCTGCGCGTGCTCGACCGGTCCATCATCGACGTAGAGCTGAATTTCGAGCGCTACGATCTTTCGCTCGAAAACCGCCGCGCCACCAAGAACGGCGTCGTTCAAGAAGCGGCCGACGCGATGAAGCGCGCGCGCTTCGGACTCAAGGCCGCAACGATTACGCCGGAGACCAAAGGCGACGTCGGCTCGCCGAACGCGATTCTGCGCCGCGCGATAGACGGCAAGGTAATCGTTCGCACCGGACGGCGTTTGCCGGGCGTGCGTCCGGTGGCGGGCATTCACGCACCGATCTCCGTGGTGCGCATGGCCGTCGGCGATGCGTACGGCGCGAAAGAATGGCGCGAAGGCGAAGGCGCCGCCGAAGTCGCGTACCGCACGGAAACGATCGAACGCAGCGTGTGCCGCGTCGTCTCGGAGTACGCATTTCAACACGCGCAGCGCATGAACGCAAAGGTCTTCGGCGGGCCTAAGTACACCGTCAGTCCGGTGTACGAAGGCATGCTCAAAGAAGAGATGGACGCGGCCGCCCAGCGCCATCCCGACGTGACGTACGAACCGCAACTCATCGACGCGACCTACGCGCTGCTGCTCGGAACCGACGGCGAACGGCCGATGGTGATTCCCTCGCTCAACCGTGACGGCGACTGCCTCTCGGACTTGGTGATGCAACTGTTCGGATCGATCGCCGGCGCCGAATCCGTGCTGCTCTCATTCAACGATCAATTGCAGCCGGCCGTGGTGATGGCCGAAGCTCCGCACGGCACGGCGCCGCGCCTGTTCGGTAAAAACGTGGCGAATCCGATGGCGATGATCCTCGCATCGGCCGCGCTTCTTTCTTATATGGAAGACAAACGCGCGCAGAACGCTTCGCGCGCGATCTACGAGTCCACGCTCGAAGCGGTCCACGAAGGTTTGGCCACGAGCGATCTTGGCGGCCACGCGTCGACGACGGACTTCACCGACGGCGTGATCGACCGGGTAAAGCGCAAGCTGGACGTCTGGTCGACCCTGTAGAACACAAACTTTACCGAACCTCCCTTGATGGCTCATAGCCATAAGCAACCAGGCCATAGTACGCTTATATGCGATGACCTGGCTCAACAACAACCAGTCGCAAGCAGCGCAAGCAGCCCCGGCAGCACAAGGCGTTAAACCGGCTCAGCCCGAGCAACCGGAGATCAAGCACACGTTCGATGTGCCCGTGAAATTCCGGTTGCTCGGCGTTGCCGAGCCGATCGCCGCAACGCTGCTGCACATCGCGCTCTCGGGTTGCCGCTTCCGCACGTGGATGCTGCTGCAAAAGGGCACGGCGCTCTCGTTCGACTGGCGTCTGTCCAGCGGCAAGGTCCTCGCCATTCACGGCACCGTCGCGGCGCGGTACGCACCGCGCAACGGCGGAGTAGGCTTCGAATACGCCATCGCGCTCAAACAGATCGAGGGCCCGGATGCGGACGCGCTTGCGAGCGAAGCGGCTATGCTGCAGCGCAAGAGCTCGTCGGCACGCAGCTACGATACCTCGCTTATCGACATTTCGCAGTTCACCGGTTATCGCGTTCCGGGCGATTTCGCCGTTTCGTACAAGGGCGACGATCCGCGCATCGGCGCGAAAATCGCACAGGCTTCGGACCTGACGGGAAACGCGCTGCGTTTGCGGTGCGGCGAACCGATGCGCGCGCAGCAAGTCATTCAGTTGAGTCTGCGTTTGCCGGATCGCGTGCTGGACGTGCACAAAGGCAAAGACGACGATATGGTCGTCGGTCCGCACGGCTACCGCCGCGTACCGCGAAAATATCTGCGCCGTCCCTTCGAAGAGCTCAAACTGCGTGGACGCATTTTGGGACAAACCAAAGATTCGCAGAACCGCGACGCTTACGAAGTAGAACTGCTCGAGGTCAGCGGCCTGGCGCGCGAAGAAATCGCGCGCTACATTCACGCTTCACAACTCGCAAGCTTAAAGCGCTAGCGCCTCACAGCGCGATCAACAGGACGCCGGCGAGCGCGAGCGCTACGCCGATTTTCTGTATCTTCGCAAGCCGTTCGCCGAGCACCGCGCGCGCCAAGAATACCGTGCTTGCCGGATAGAGCGAGGTCAGCACGGCAGCGACCGATAGGTAACCGGCGTACGCCGCGTACAGATAGAGACCGTTGGCCGTCATGTCGATCGCGCCGGCGAGAACGATAATGGGCAGTGAGGCGCGCAACGGCACGATCGAATTGCGCGAAACGAGCGCGGCGAGCGCTAGAAACAGCGTCGACGCAATACGCGCGGAAAGTAGCGGATACACACCGGCGTCTTTTCCGGCCAGTGCCAGAAACGTATAAAAGCCTCCCAGCACGATGCCGGACGCAATCGCCTCTTTCACGCCCGTGGTCGAGAACTCGAGCCGCCCGTCGGGCTCGTGCGAAAGCGATATCAAAACGACCGCAATCAGCGCGATCGCCATGCCGAGCGCTTCCCATACCGTGAAATGCTCGCCTCGTCCGACGCCTATGCCGACGGGAAGCGCCGCGGCGAGGACGGCCGTAATGGGCGAGACGACGCCCATCTTTCCGATTGAGAGGGCGTGATACAGCAGCGCGAGCCCGATTGCGCCGCACAAGCCGCCCAGCGCGCCAAACAGCGCTGCGCTCTGCGTCAGATGCCCGTGCAGAAAGGGCACGGCGGCGCACAGCAGCGCGAGGCCTACAGCCTGCGAGATCACGGTGACGGCGAAGATCGGGCTGCGCCGCGTGGCGAGGCCGCCGCAGAAATCGGCGGCCCCGTAGAACGCCGCGGCGAGCAGCCCTAGAACGATGCCCAAGCGCACGCTCTGTTAAAAATAGAAACTATAGTCATCTTTCGCAGGGTATCTTAAAAACAAATTAAAGTTAACTTCCGCCTGGCTGCTTCTTTAAGCACCGGGCAGCTTGTTACTTCTCCAACGAAGGAGTCCACATGCCTCAAAAGCTGTTTAAGCAGCTTCTCGTGGCCGCGGTGATGCTTTCGATGGCGCTAGGCCAGGGAACATGGGCACTGGCCGGCACCACCGGAACGCTGAACGGCATTGTGACGGACTCGGGCGCCGGCTCGCCGGTCTCCGACGCCAAGGTCACTGCCGTTAGCGCGTCCCAAAC
Organism: Vulcanimicrobiia bacterium; assembly: GCA_025934645.1. Taxonomy (GTDB): domain Bacteria; phylum Vulcanimicrobiota; class Vulcanimicrobiia; order Vulcanimicrobiales; family Vulcanimicrobiaceae; genus JAICWY01. The sequence continues at coordinate 62,675 of JAICWY010000006.1, read as the reverse complement.
CGCGACCGCCACCACGGATGGGTCCGGCCACTTCACCTTCGTCTCGCTGATTCCCGACACGTATACCGTCTCGGTCATCAAAGACGGATACGATCCCGAGTCTCTCTCGGGCGTGACGGTGTTCGCCGACCAAGCATTCTCAATTACCCTGAACACGCAGAAGACGCTCAAGACCATCGCCAAAGTCAGCGCGAAGGCCGCGAGCGATCTCGTGAAGTCGGGCACCACTGCCGACATCTATTCCGTTTCGGCGGCAACGCAAAAAGTTGCGGCGACGCTGGGCGGCGGCGGCGGCTTGAATAATGCGTATTCCGCGGTTGCCTCCGTTCCGGGCGTTTTCGTCCCTGCGGGTCAAAAAGGCGAATATCAGTCGATCTTCGTGCGCGGCGGCAACTACACGCAAGTCGGATATGAATTCGACGGCGTGCCGATTCAGCGCGCGTTCGATCAATATCCCGGAGCTTCGCTCTCGAATCTCGGCCAGCAAGAACTGCAAGTTTACACGGGCACGGCGCCGGTCAACGCCGGCTCGACAGCGCTCGCCGGTTTCGTGAACCAAGTCATCAAAACCGGCACCTATCCAGGCTTCGGCGGATTCGGAATGGGCCTCTCCTCGCCGTACTTTTATCACCAACTGTCGGCGGAAGCCGGCGGCGCGTCTCCCGATCGCCTGTTCTCGTACTATGCGGGATTCAGCGGTTACAACCAGACGTACGTGTACGAAAACGGCTCGCAGTTCAGCTCCCTGTACGGCGCGCCGATCAATCTGCTCGCACAGAACTGTAAAACGGCGAATCCGACCGGCGGGTGCTACGCGAACGCCGGCGGTCTCTTCCCGAACGGCGCAGAACACGGCCCGATCTTCTTCGGCGCGGGCAGCGACGTCGCGTCGCGCGACGCGGTCGTCAATTTCCATTTCGGCATTCCGCACAAGAAAGACGGCGGCCGCGACGACATTCAGCTGCTCTACACGGCAGACTACGTGCGCACCGGCTTCGCCGACAATCTCAACGGGATGGGCGCGTTCAAGAATGACTTCTTGAACGGCACCATCACGACGGCGAACGGCGTTATTCCGAGCTGCGGACCGGCAGCGATAAACTACAAGTACGCCGGACCGGCGTGCTCGCAGTTCCAAGGTCCCGGCCTCGGCTTCGTCGATCGCTTCTACGACAAGATCGCGTACAACGGTCAACTCGGAACGGCGCTTACCGCAAGCAATTTGACGAACACGCAATACGCATTGTTCCCGAATTCGCCCACGAACCGCCTGTATAGCACGGCGGCCGCGCCGGTGATCGTCAGCCCGAACGAGCGCGACTCCTATCAGCAGAACGGCGCAATTCTTAAAGCGCAATATCAGCACAACATGGGCAGCAACGCGTTCGTGCGCGTCTATGGGTACACAACCTATTCGGACTGGCTGCAGTACGGCGTCAACAGCCAGGCACTGGCAGGCACGAACTACGGCGCGATCTCGACGGATTACAAGCTCGGTTCGCACACGCGCGGCGGTGCGCTGAACTTCACGGATCAGATCTCGCCGCAGCATCTGGTCAACCTCGACCTATCGTACACGACCGCGAGCACCTTCCGCTTCAATAACGCGGCGATCTCTACGTCCAGCTCGACGCTTTCGGGCGGCTCGAACACGGTCGCGTTCTTGGTCGACTCCACCAATCCGACGGCAGGCGTCTGCTATCAGGTTACGGGCTCTACCACGGCGGCGATCGACTGCGGAAGTTCTGCGGCCGCGCGGTACATCAATCCGCAAAACGCCTCGCAGTTGTCCGGCGCGTGCGCCGGCGGAACCCTTGGCACGCTTTGCCGGGCGCACACGGGCGATCCGACCGTTTCGGCGGCCGGCGCGCTTACGTGCGGCGGACATCCGTGCGAGTACTTTACGGTTGCAAATCAGTACAACGCGTCGTACAACACCGTCGTTCCGCAGTTCTCGTCGATCTCGCTGCAAGACTCGTGGCGCCCGGCGGACAAGCTGCTCTTCACGCTTGGATTGCGTTACGACGACTTTAAGTACGTTCTTCCGAACACCACCGGCGGCGCCGCGCGCGCGTTCTGGACGAACTACTACAATTCGTATTGGTGCTACAATTCCGTCCAACAGCTGACGCAAGAACTGCCGTCCGGTTCGGCTGCAGCCTCGTGCGCCGCGAAGCTCGGCACGGGTTGGGCCCAGGTTGCCACCACGCCGGCGACCGCGCTCGTTAACGACTACCCGGAGCTGCAGCCCCGTTTCGGGCTGACCTACACGCTCAATGCCAACAACGTACTGCGATTCTCGGCCGGCAAGTCGGCGCAGCCCGCGAGCTCGGCATTCCAGCAGTACGATTACACCTCGCCGAACTTCTTCTATCCCGGCTCGACGAACCAATTGTTCTACGCGCTCGGATTCGATACGCCGCGCCACGTGGTGTATCCGGAAGAGTCGTACAACTACGACGCTTCGTGGGAGCACGCGTTCAAAGGCAGCGACGTTTCGTTCAAACTCACGCCGTACATCCGTACGACGAAGAACGAGCTTTCGACGGTTCTGCTCGACCCGGTGACGAGCTTCGTTTCGTCGGTCAACGTCGGGCAGAAGAACGTCAAAGGCATCGAATTCGAACTGCGCAAGGGTGACCCGAACAAGAACGGTCTGTTCGGTCAACTCAGCTACACGTATACCTATGCGCGCGAGAAGTTCACGAAACTCCCGAACGGCCGCTCGGTGGTGGACGGACTGAATCTTTCGATTCAAGCCTACAACCGCCAAACGTCGTTCTGCTCGGCGAATCCGGGCGACCCGCGTTGTAACGCTCCGGGTGCAGCGCAAATCGCTGCGGGCGCTCCCTGCTACACAACCGCGGGCAAGCCGGATCCGGCGTGCGCTTCTACGAGCGTCGCCAACCCGTATTGGAATGCGAAGGCCCAGAATCTCTTCGATCCCAACGGGCAATATGCGGTCTACAACACGCTCTCGGGAAGCCGCTTCGTTTCCGGCTCCAACCAGAGCTACGTGGTGCCGCACGTGCTTTCGTTGATCCTCAACTACAAGCACGACCGGTTCAACGTAACGCCGACCTTCCAGCTTCTGGCGGGCGGCGAGTACGGGCGTCCGACGCAAGTCGTCGGCGTAAATCCGGCGACGTGCGGAGCGACTCTCGCGGGTCAGGTTTCCAACGATCCGCGTTACCCGAACGGAGCTGCAGGCGGCTCGCCGTACAATGCAGCGTCATGCACCGGCACGCTTCTCACGCCCGATCCGTTCACCGGACATTTCGACAACTACGGCGCGTTCAAAGAGCCGAACGTTTTCTACGGAAATCTTTCGTTCTCGTACGAAGTCTCGCCGAAGGTCACGGCGCGAATCGACCTCATCAACGTCGTAACGGCGTGCTTCGGCGGCAGCAGCGTGCCGTGGAAGATTTCGGGTAAGGACGGCTGCAATTACGGCCCGGGCGGGACGTTCGTAAACAACTTCTACAATCCGGGCGACGCGATCGACCAGTATGTGAAGTACCCGTACAATCCCAACTTCGGAAGCGTGTTCCAAAGCAGCAGCGGCGGACAGGCGAATCCGTTGCAAGCCTACTTCTCGCTCAACGTCAAACTCTAATCACTCGAGCGGAATAGAAAAAGGGCCCGGTACTGCCGGGCCCTTTTTACAATGTGCCGCCGGCGCCCAGTTCGGGGGGAGAGAACCGGGCCGCCGGCACACCATCCGCGCAAAAGCTCAGAACGCGGACCGTGCGGTTGCGCATTGAGCATACCGGACGACGGTCACATCGCAGTCACCCGGCGGTTTAGCCACTGTTAAGAGTGCTAAGCTCATCTAAAGAAGCGCTGCGTTCAATGTTCCCGACGCGAGCAACGATCGAATATCTTCGATTGGAACCGGCCGGCCGAAAAAGTAGCCTTGTGCCTCGGCGCATCCGAACGTTCGCGCGCGTTCTGCTTGCATCGCGGTTTCGATTCCTTCGGCAACTACGGGCAAACCACGGGCGCGCCCCAGCGACACAATCATTTGCACGATGTCGGCATCCACGATGTCCTCGGCTTCCGCGTTGCCGGAGATGAATTGACGGTCGATCTTCAGCGAGGTGAATGGCAACAGCCGGAGATTGGCCAGCGAAGAATAGCCGGTGCCGAAATCGTCCATCGCGATCCGCACGCCGGCCGAATGTAACGTTCCCAATGATGCAACGGCGGTCTCAAAATCCTCGAGTACCGCCGTTTCGGTGACCTCTAAACAGAGAGCGCGGGCAGGAAGGCGGCTCGCATTTAGCACTCCGAACACGCGTGCAGCAAAGCCTTCGTCGCTCAGCTGCCGTGCCGAAACGTTGACATTTAAGCGAAGGCCGGCGTGCTTGGCGATCAGGCGGCAACGAACGGCATCCTCGCAGGCGCGTTCCAACACCCGCTGACCGATAGCGACGACCTGGCCCGATTGCTCCGCCAGCGGAATAAAGAACCCGGGCGGCACGATTCCGCGCTCGGGATCGCTCCAGCGCGCCAAGGCCTCGAGCGCAAGAATTTGGCCCGTGCGCAGATCGACGATGGGTTGGTAGTGGTTTACAAACTCGCCGCGATCGATCGCGCGCTGCAACGCGCTCTCGGCTCGCAGACGCGTAAGGGCGAATCCATGAATCTCGTCACGAAAGATGGTAAAGCGGCGCCCGCCGAGCGATTTTGCGTGATGCATCGCAACATCCGCGTCGCGAATGACCTCCTCCGGACGCCCGTACCGCTCACTCGTGGCGATTGCGATGCCCGCGCTTGCACGGAGGCTAATCGAATGATGTTCGATGTCGATCGGACGCTCGATTTCGCGTAGAAGATCGCCGGCAAGAGACTTTACTGCGGCTGTTTCGATGCGGTCTATCCACATCATGAACGTATCGCCGTCACCGCGAGCGACGATGCTGCGATCCGGCGTACACCTTAGGAGCCGGTTCGACATTTCGGCAAGTACGGCATCTCCGCTTTCCCGTCCAAAACTGTCGTTCACCGTGCGAAACCGATCGAGGTTAAACAAAAGCAGCGCGCCGTGCGCGGAAGCGCCCAGGTCTTCGGCGATTCGCGCGAGCACGAGCGAGCGGTTCGGTAAACCGGTAAGGACGTCGTGGAAACTGAGATACGCCAGAGCTTCTTGAGCCTCGCTGCGTTCGCGATTCGCGGTTTCAATCCGGTGCTGCGTAGACTTTCGCATACCGGTGACGTCGCGCCGGACCGATATCCAGTGCGTGCAGTTGCCGTCTTCGTCGAAGACCGGAGAGAACGTCACGTCGGCGACGAACATCGAGCCGTCCGGACGGCGCATGGCCGTTTCGAGCGCGATCGGTGAAGTCATTTTGATCGCGCCGCGAATTGCGGAGATCGTAGCGGCCTCCGCTTCGCGGTACAACGTCTTCAATACCGATTTGCCCAGAACGTCGCGGCGGCGGTAGCCCGTCATGCGTTCAAAGGTGGAGTTCGCGTAAACGATGACCGGATCTCGGTCGGTGCCGCGGTGCTCGGAAAAATAGATCGCATCGCCTGCTTGTTCGGCCGCTGCGGCAAAAAGGCGGAAGCGCCCGGTCAGCGCATCATTTGCAGAGACGAGCGCCGCGTACCGCGCGATAAGCGCGAGTGCGGCCGGGCTTCGCTCTTGCAAGTCCGGACGAGGTGCGTCATCGAGCAGGCACACTGCGCCTATAACGTTGCCGGAATCATCGTGGACCGGCTCACCGGCGAAGTAGTGAGGCCGCGTCTGAATCTGCGGAGCGTTACGCTCGACGATTCCGCGAAGCAGTTGGAGCGTCTCCCCACGCCGTTCCGGCGGAACGCCCGCGTAGGCAGCGATCGTGGAATCCGATCGCATGAAAGCGACGCAGGCCATCGAGATGCTGTGCGCAGCGGCGGCTATCTCGCAGATTTTTTCCAGGACCGGTTTGAGCGTCTCGTCGCGCAGGTACGTACTCCCGTCCGTTACTCCGATGAGGCAGTATACCAACCCCAAAGTAACAACGGGGTAACCGTTTTACGTGGATTCCGAAGGCACAAGAAGCCGCCGCACCGCATCGGACGGCTCCACGTCGAGTTCTTCCCGCAGCGAACGCAGCAGCCGGCGGTATTGCGAAATCGCTTGATTCCGGTCCCCGCGCTCGAGGTGCGCGCGAATTGCCACCTCGGCGGCCGTTTCATCGCACGGGTCCATGTTCGTGATGACGGACGCGTAGCGCAGCGCCATATCGACGTCGCCTGCCGAGAGGGCTTCCCCAGCGAGTTGCAAGCCGAGCCGGGTGGTAAGCGCGATAAGCCGGTCCTCGTACTGATGGAACCAGGACCAGGCCGTGAAATGGCTCGGGCGCCCATGACTGAGCTGTTCGAACAGTTGCAGCAGATTACCGCGCGCCGCATCCCCGCGAAGAAGGTGCACGTCGGTTTTGATGTGTGACGCCAACGCGTACATGCCGCGTTCGACGAGAATCGCGTCCGGCTCGCCGATCTGCTGGCGGGCCCGGTGCACGGCCATCTTTAAAGCGCTGCGGGCTTTCTCCGGTTCCTGTTCGGGCCAGAGCTGTTCGACGACCACGTCGCGCGCAACCGGGCGCCCAGCCGCAGCCAACGCCATGACGAGCTCCGACGTCTTAAGCGAGAGCGATAACGTTTCTCCGTCGCGGCGAATCCGGCCGGTGGCGATCTCGATTGCAAGCGGCAATTCTTCAACCACACGCGCACGCACTGTATAGCGCTCCAGCAGCGATGCGAAACGCTTTCGCAGCAACGCCAAAAACGGTTCGCTGCCTAAGATGCGTACGGATGCTGCATCGGCTTCGGCCCGCGAGGGCGGATCCAACTCTCCCAAAATTAAGCGCGCAGTAACCGAGAGCGCGCCGTCATCCGCAGTGTCGCCAATAGCCGCAGCTTCACGTGCGAGGCCGGCAGCCGGCGCGGGCGCCGGTTCCTTCGAAGCTTGCACCAGCTTCGACCAACCACGGTAGATGGGATATTCGGCAATCAGTTCGTGCTCTTTTGCTTCGAACGCGTCGGCGAGAACTTCCAGGCGTGGGGCTTCGGCCCGGCGGAGCGCCAGGCGTAGATTCGTCATGTCGCGGCTGAAGCGTTTATCGTCGCCGAAGAGCCACGACGTAAAAATGCCCGAAATAAATCCGTATGCCAGTAGAACGGGCGAACCGCTTCGCTCCGCGATGCTGCACATGCGGTCGCTGAGTGCGAGACCGGCCAGCACATCATTGCTTGTACGCGCGGCCTTAAGTTCGACGGCCATCATCTGCGTGCAAAACGCATGACGTCCCCAGAACTGCGCTCGCACTTCAACCCACATCTTTGCCGCTTCCGCGGGATGCCCGATGTGCGCCAATAGAAGCGCGCGCGAACACTGCAGCATCAATGCGTCGTCATCGCCGCCGGTAGACGGCGTCGCCATGCCGAGCATCTCTTCGGCGGCAGCCCTACCGGTGGTCTGAACGGCCGCCATCGCAGCTAGGGCCAGCGCTGCATTGCGAAGCGGTGACGGCTGCAAAATCGCGGCGATGTCGCGAGCGTCTTGAACGAGCACGCTCGGCGGCTGACTGAACTGCTGTTCCAACAGCAACGCTACCCAGAGCTCCGGATAGCGGCTCGTTGCGTACGTGGCCAGCATCTTGCGCGTCTCGGTCGCGATGGTATGAAAGGGAAACGAGAGCAGTTCTATCGGGCGGTTCGCGAGCGGCCGAAGTTCCGCCGCAGCCCATTCCGGCTCGTCCATCGCCAGAAATGCCGCCGAAGCATAGAGCGCGCTTCCGCAGTCGGAAAATTCTTGCGCGGCGCACGCAAGCATCTCCCGCATCTGGGAGCGATAGCGCTGGTGCGCAAGGCGCGCCAAAAGGGGACGTACGACTATGCCTCCTTGAATGTCGTAGCGTGCGAGTTGCAAATCGACCAGTTCGAACGCGGCGGACGGCGATTCAAGAGAACGCACGAGCTCCGGACGCTGCAGTCCGGGCATCGCGCTGCACAGAGCCAGCGCTTGAAGATGCCGGTGCTGCAAAGGCGCCGCGATCTCGCGATCGAGATAGTCATTGAGCGGATCGAACTTCGGATCGGCCGACATGCGATGCGCCATGGATAGCACGGCGACGGGCCAACCTTCGCTGTAATCGAGAATGGCTTGCCGCAGACAACCTTCCACTTCGAGTTCTTCAAGAAGCGAAAGCGTCTCGTGCGTCTTGAATGCCAAATCCGCGGCCGTTAGCACGAGACGCTCGTGCGGCGGCGTCGTCAATCCCTCGTGAAGCGCGGTTCTACGGCGGCTGCACAGAACGATCCGCACATCGGCCGGCGCTAATTCAATCATCGAGGCGAATGCCGGCACCACCGTATCGGGAATGCGATCGACTTCATCCAAGACAACGACGAAACTGCGGTGCCGTTCTTGCTCTAACACCTGAGCAAGCCTGTCCGGATTTGGCGGTAGGACCTCAAAATCGCCGCAGCTCTGCGCGAACGTAAGAGCCAGCGCCGTCTTTCCGAATCCCGCCGGAGCGATGATCTCGACGATGCGGGCGGGATGCTGATCCAGCAGTGAAAGCAAACGCTCTTTGCGCGCCAACATGATCGGCGCGCTGCTCTGAGCCTGCATCAAGGTCCGTGGCATGGCTAAAGGTACCTACAACAATAACCGAATGAGTCTTTCTTCCCATTCGAATGTATTATTAATTACATTACACCAATACCTCAGCAATAGAAAAAGAGCCTGGCAATTCGCCCCGGCTCTTTTTCTCTTTTACCGGCTTGTCGTGAGCGGCGGATGCTCCTTGTGAAACGCCGTTCGCGCTTGATATGCCTTGGCGATCTGCGTGAGCTGGGCTTCCCCCCACGCGCGGCCCATCATTGCCAGCCCGGTCGGCAAATGATTTTCGCCTAAACCGTTCGGCACGCTGATCGACGGCAGACCGGCAAGGTTGCCCGGACTGCCGAGCCCCGTTTGACCCGGATACTTCGGATACGCTTTGTCGAACGGCAGCCCGACCGGATACGCAACCGTGGGCAGCGTGGGATGCACGATCGCATCGTACGGTTCGAACGCGCGCACGAGTTGCTCGTTCAAAATCGCGCGCCGGCGCATGCCGTCTACATAGTCCACCGCGAGCGATCCATACACCTGATAGCCGCCGATGCGATCGTCCACCGATTGCAATTCGCGCGAACGCCCGCTCTCGATCAGATCGCGGAACGCCGAGGCGCATTCGCCGTTGAAGATCGCGCCGAACACCGCGCCGTACGGGCCTTTGGGAAGATCCACATCCGGCACGACGTCGCAGAACCGGCGCAGCACTGCAAGCGATGCTTCAAAATTCTTCACCACCGCGGGCTGCGATTTACCGGTCGAGTTTTTCAACACGCCGATGCGCGGCCTGCGTCCGCGAATCGCGGTGAACGGTTCATCTCGCGAAGTTTTGTCCGACGCATCGTGCCCCGCAATCGCGCGCAGCACCGCTTCCGTGTCGCGCGCCGAGCGGCACATCGGACCGAGTTTGTCGGACGTCCACATCAGCGCCATCGCGCCGTGGCGGCTCACCCGGCCATACGTCGGCCGTAGTCCCGTGACGCCGCAAAATGCCGAGGGCACCAGAATCGACCCATTCGTTTCCGATCCGATTGCAAAGCCGACGAGTCCGGCCGCAACGGCCGCGCCCGGACCGCTCGACGACCCGCCGCTCCAAAAGTTGCGGTTCCACGGCGTGCGTCCCGGTCCGGTAAACGACGCATCCGCATCGTTATAGCCGAATCCGCCGGCGAGCTCTACCATCGCGAGCTTTGCGCACAGCACCGCGCCGGCGGCGTTGAGTTTGCGCACCACGGTGGCATCGTAATCGAAGTGCTGGTTGCGGTACGGCGCAGCGCCCCAGGTCGTAGGCGCGCCGATCGCGGCGAGCAGATCCTTTGCGCCATAGGGCACGCCGTGCAGCGGCCCGCGGCTCTTGCCGGCGGCAAGTTCCTTATCCGCGGCTCGCGCCTCGCGCAAGGCGCGCTCGTGCATGATCGTCACGACGGCGCCGTAGACGTGCCCGTATTTTTCGAGGCGGCCGAGATACAGTTTTGTCAGTTCGAGCGAGGAGATCTTGCGCGATGCGATCAGCGCGCCCAGCGCCGTCGCATCGGAGAAGGCTATCTCTTCTTCGGTCATCCTTCGACCTCGAAGATCGTGGCCGGCTCATCGGAGTTCGAGAGCGCTTTGCCTTTGGGATTAACGCGCGAACCGGTTTTGAGATTGTCTTCGATGCCTTCGGCGATCGTTTCGATCTGCGCGTCCGTAAGCGCCGGATCGAAAGCACGCATCCGTTCTGCGAATGCGCGCGATAAAGGCGAGGTTTTGGCTGCGGCCGGAGGCGAGGGCGTTGCGGTCGCCGCGGGCGGTGGGGGCGGCGCGGGTGCCGCGGCGAGCAATGCGCCCGACGCGGCAGCAGTCAGAAATGCCTTACGGGTACTCACGCGGTCTCCTATACCTCCATAACGACGGGAACGATGACAGGACGGCGTTTATAGCGCGCATGAATCGCTTTTGCGAGGCCGTTGCGTATGTGCTCTTTGACTGTGTTGGTGTCTTTTATACCCTCGACGGAGACTTCTTCAATAAGCGTGACTAAATGCGCGCGCAGTTCGTCCATGACGCCGTCGCCGTCGGGAACGTAAAACACGCCGCGCGAAATGAGATCCGGGCCGGCGATAACGCGCGCCTCTTCGCTGTCGATCGTAACGACGACCATCATGAACCCGTCGGCGGCAAGCAGACGGCGGTCGCGCAGCACGGCTTCACCGACGTCGCCGACGCTCGAGCCGTCCACGAGCACGTGTCCACCGTACGTCTTGCCGATCTTGTCCCCGTATTCGTGCGTGAACTCGATCACGTCGCCGTTTTCGACGACGAAGACGTTTTGCGGATCTACGCCGGTACGCGTAGCGAGCTTGCCGTGCTGGACCAGCATGCGGTACTCGCCGTGCACGGGCACGAAGAACTCCGGACGCACGAGATTGAGCATCAGCAGCAGTTCTTCTTGCGAGGCGTGACCGGAAACGTGCGAACGGCCGTCCGTTCCATGCACCACCGTCGCGCCCAGGCGGTACAGGTTGTTGATCGTTTTGTACACGCCTTTCTCGTTGCCCGGAATCGGCGTTGCGCTGATGACCACCGTGTCGCCAGGAACGATCTTGAACTTCGCATGATCGCGAACCGACATGCGCGTGAGCGCGCTCATGGGCTCGCCTTGCGAGCCGGTCGTCATGACGACGACTTTCTCGGGCGGATGATCGTCGACTTCTTCAATGCGGATCGTGCGGTCGCCCGGAACGTTCAGATATCCCAGCTCTTTGGCGAAGTGCACGACGTTGAGCAACGACCGCCCGAGGAACGCGATCTTGCGATCGAACGTGACGGCGTGGTCGATGACCTGCTGAATGCGCGGGACGTTCGAGGCGAACGAAGCGACGACGATGCGGCCCTTCGCTTTGGAAAAAACGTTCGTGAACGCTTCGCCCACGATGCGCTCCGAGAGCGTGTGGCCCGGCCGCTCGGCGTTCGTGCTGTCGGAAAGCATGCAAAGCACGCCCTCGTCACCGATCTTCGCGATCGCCGCAAAATCGGCGGGCTTGTTGTCGATCGGGGTTTGATCGAACTTAAAATCGCCCGTGTGAAAGATCGTGCCCACGGGGGTGCGGATCGCCAGCGCGCACGCGCCCGCGACCGAATGATTGATGTGCACGAATTCGGCTTCGATCGCGCCGTACCGCGCGCGGTCGCCCGGTTGCACCGTCACGAACTGGGCCTCGCCCATCATCTTATGATCCCGCGACTTCGCTTTGATGAGCGCGTTCGTCAGCGGCGTGCCGACCACGGGAACGTTGAACTCGCGCAGCAGGTACGGAATACCGCCGATGTGGTCTTCGTGCCCGTGCGTCACGAAGATCGCGCGAAACTTCTCGCGGCGCTCGCGCACGTACGTAAAATCGTTGATGACGATGTCGACGCCGTACATCTCTTCGTCGGGGAACATCAAGCCGCAGTCCACCGCGACCATGTCGTCGTTCGTCTCGATCAGCGTCATGTTGCGGCCGATCTCACCGCAGCCGCCCAGCGGAATTACGCGGAGGTACGGCTCTTGCGGCGGGGCGGGAACGACGAGTGAATTCGATCTAAGCATCTTGGCAGCCAGGGGTCCGGTCGTGATGGAGGGGCATGACTCTCCGTTACCCCGCAGCCATGGCCCTGACCTTGGCCCTGATCGTTTGCACCGCCGGCGCTGCCGCGAAGCGGCCGGCACCGGATCGCCCCGCGGCGACACCGCCGGCCGCAAAGCTCGACCTCTACTCGCGCCGGGCGCTGCGGCGCGCCAGGACGATCCTGCAACTCAAACTGCTGGAGCTGCGCGAAGAACGCCTGGAACGCGCGCGCAAAGCAGTGCTCCGGCGCATCCCCATCGACGAAATGCTGCGCACGCCGTAAAGGCGCGCAACCCGCGATGCGTGAAACAAATGTCGCAACGGCGGAGTATTACCCGCCGGCACGTTCCCGTTTTTCTTTGTTCTAAAGAAAGGGGCCTTATGGGTGTTTCCGCTCCCGTTGCTTTCGATAAAGCAAACGGTATTTCGACTGCCGTCAATACCATCGCCGCGCCGAACGAAGCGTTCGACACGCTCGCGGTCGCGCCGACGTGGGGCTGGGCGCTGCTCATCGCCATCGTCCTCATGCTCGTGGGCACCTACATCGAAGCTCCCGCCGCCCGGCACACGGCCGTCGCGACGACGCAGCGCATGGTGCAAAACAATCCGTATTTCGCCACGCAAAGCGCCGAGCAGAAGCAAAAGCTGATCGACCGCGCAGGCAAGCCTTCACTGTTCAGCTACGTCATGCCGATCGTGGTGCTGTTCATCGCGGTCTTGTTGAACACGCTGTTCATGCAGATCGGCAACGCCGTCGGCAAAGGGCGAGCCACCTTTAAAACGATCTGGGCCGGCTCGATGAATATCGCCGTCCCGACGATCGGGCTTTCGCTGCTCGTGACGGGCATCATCACGATGCTGCGGGGCGCGGATTCGTTCGGTTCGCAGGGCGACCTGGCGCGCGCGGTTCCGGGTCTTGCGATGCTGGTGCCTCACACGGCGCCCGTTGCCGGTGGTTTCCTTGCCGGCATCACGCTCTTCACGCTCTGGGGCGCATTTTTGAACTCCACGATGCTGCAACGCATGGGGAAAGTCTCGCCCGCTATCGCCTGGACCTTCGCGGCAATCGTGCTGCTGCTCGGAGGCGCGGTCGGCGCCGCGGCAGCATTGATGGGCGCAAAATTCGGGATGGCGTAATGCACAAACGCAGCTGGCGGGTCGCGGCTGCGACGGCATTGCTCTGCTTCATCGCTGCGCCGGCATGCGCCGGCGCAGCTCCTATGACGCTCTCGGATGCGGTCACGTACGCGCTCGCGCACAGTCCGGCTATCGCAAAGCAGAGCGCGGCCGTCTCGCAGGCTCGTTCGCAATATGTGCGCTCGCATTCCCAAACGCTGCCGGGCGTGCTCGGACAACTGCAAAATCAGATGTCGAAATCGGCGAATTACGCCGGCACGTACTCCGTCATCGGCGCCTCGCAGGCATCCGTCTTCTCGCAGAACACGGCATCGCTCGGCACCTCGTATCTGTTTAACGGCGGCCTCTCGCACTATCTTTCGCTCGGCGCGAAGCAGCAGTACGAACAAACGCAGGACGATCTGCGGCGCCTCCGCCAGCAAGTTACGAACGACGTTACGTCCGCGTATTTCACGATTGCATCCAAAGATGAAGCGACCCGCCTGGACGAAAGCGATCTGTCCTACCAAAACGTCTTGGTGAACGTCGCAAAGGCCAAAGAACGTGCCGGCGTGGCGGCCGGCGTCGACGTGCTGAGCGCGCAAGCGGCGCAAGAGAAGAGCCGCTACGCGCTGGTTTCAGCGAAAGCCGACGCAGCAAGTGCCCGCGAAACGCTGGCGCAAACGATTGGCGCGCCTCTCGACACCGCGTTCGAAGTGCCGGCGCAGATCGCGCAGCCGCAGATCCCGGCGTCTTCCTTGGACGCGCTCATCGCCGTGGCGGAGCAAAACCGTCCGGACGTCGCGTCGGCGCAAGCCGCGGTCGACGTAGCCGAAACCAACCGGCGATCGGCCGACACCGATCTGCTTCCGCAGATTCAAACGTACGCACAGCTGGGCAATCAATTTTCGCCGACGCTCGCGGCCGAACAGGCCCGCTTCGGACCCGTGCCGCGCGGCAATGCCGGCTTTTGGAACATCGGCGTTACCTCGAGTATAGCGTTGCCGTTCGTCGACTGGGGCACGCGGCGCGCGAATCACCGGAACTTGGACGAACAGATCGCCTCCGCGCAAACCGCGCTTCAAGCGGCGCGCACGCAGGTCGAGCTGGACGTGCGGCAAGCTTATCGCGCGGCGCAAACCGCGCACAGTCAGGTGGCAGCCGCGCAAGAGGAAACGCGCTTCAGCACCGAGGCCGCGCGCATCGCGCGGCTGCAATATCAAAACGGCCTAAAGAGTCTTACCGACGTGCTCGCCAATCAGCAGCAGGCACTCTCGGCGCAAACCGATTTATTCAACGCGCGCGTCGCGTACGCGACCGCTATCGTCAAACTCCGCACGGCGCTCGGCACCTACGCGCCCGAACAAGCCGTCGCGGATCTGCAGGGAAATCATCGATGAAACGCACGCGCAATCTTTTGATTATCGCCGCTGTTTTGGCGATAGTGGTCGCCGTCGCCGCCCTGAGCGGCAAACACGGCGATGCCGGGATCTCCGTTGCGACGGACGTCGTGAAACGCACCTCGTTCCAAACCAAGCTTCCGGAAAACGGCGTCGTCCAGCATCCGCGCACGGCAACGGTTCCCACGCTGGTGGCCGGTAATCTGGAAGCGATGTACGCGCGTCCTGGCGATAGCGTGACCGCCGGCCAAGTGCTCGCGACGGTGCGCAACGTGCAGCTCGAATCCAGCGCGGCAAGCTCCGCGGCGGATTACAGCCAAGCCGTCGCGGAGATCGAAACGGCAAAGATCGACTCGCAGAACGCGCGGGTCGGCTATGAAGCGACGGCGGACACCGCCAAGTCGAATATGGACGAGGCGCAGCGCGTTTATGCGGCCGACGTCGCGTTGTACGCGCAAAAGGCCATCCCGCGCAATCAGCTGGACACCGATAAGGCCAAGCTCGACCAAGCGAAAGTGCAGTACGCGCAGGCCGTGCGGCAGTTGCGCCTCGGCGCCGTCACCGGATACGGTCAGAACAGCGTGCAAGCCGCCGAAGCCAACGCGCGCAAGATGGCCATTCTCAATGCTTCCAACCAGCAGCAGCTCGATTTCAGCCGGATCGTCGCACCGTTTACGGGCGTAATTCAAAGCGTCGCGACGCAACCCGGGGATCCGCTCACGCCGCTTCGCGCCGGAGATGCGGTGACGCAAGGTCAGGCACTCTTTTCCATTGCCGAGCGCGGCAACTTCACCGTAAAAGCGCAAGTCGACGAGCAGGACGTCATTAACGTGCATCCCGGACAAGAGGCGCAGGTCACCAGCGAAGATTTCCCCGGAAAAACGCTGACCGGCCGGGTGACTTCCGTTTCGCCTATCGCCATCCGTTCGACCGATGCGAGCAGCACCGCTCGCCAAGTGCTCACCACGATCGTCCTGAATTCATCACCCGCTTTTTTGCGCGACGGCATGAGCGTGGACGTCGATATTCTCACGGCGAACCTGCGCAACGTGCTTGCCGTTCCCAGCGCGGCGATTCTGCGCGAGGGCGGTAAGCCGTTCGTTTACGTGCTCGAGAAGGGAAAAGCGCGCAAAACCGCTATCCGCACGGGTGATTCGAACGACACGCAAACGATCGTACTCTCCGGTCTGCTGCCCGGCGATCGCATCGTAACCGGCAAGGATCCGCTGCTCAAAGACGGCGCGGCTGTGTCGCCCGCCTCACCGGCGCCGTCCGCTTCACCCGCCGGCTAACGCCATGGCGCGCCTGCTCGAGTACGTCGCGCAAGCCTTTGAAGCGCTTATGCGCAACAAGGCGCGCACGATTCTGACAATGCTCGGCATGCTGATCGGCGTGGCCGCGGTACTCTCCGTGTACGGTTTGAGCTCGGGTGCAGCCGCAGCAATCAATGCGAACGCAAACTCCAGCGATAATCCCTCGCTGACCATCGCACCGGATCCGCAGCAGGCCAATCCCGCCATCGCGCAGCTGCGCTACCGCGATTTCACCATCGTCAAGGAAGCGGAAGGCGCGCTCGCCCCGCGCGTGACGCCGTTTTACTTCCCGACGTTCGGCTCGTCGCGCAGCTACGCGGTACGCAATCATTCCAAACACGTCGTGGCGCTCGGCTTCTCGTGGTACGGCGGAGACGAGAAACTCAAAGTCCTGGCAGGCCGCACGCTCTCGCCGCAAGACGAACGGGCCGCAGCGAACGTCGCTATTGTGAACCACGATCTGGCGTACGAATTCTTCGGCGGCTATCAGCAAGCCGTCGGTCAAGACCTCGACGTGCACGGGACGCGCTTCACGATCGTGGGCGTCGCGAATACGGACGAAGGCACCGCGTCGAACTACTTCGGTGGAACCTACTTCTTCGTGCTGCCTTTCACCACGTTCCATAACTTCGCGCCGCAATCGGTGGACGGCATCTATCTGTGGCTCGACAGCCCATCGGATGAAGACGCCGCAAAGCAGATTGCGCTCGACGCGCTGCACCGCGCGCACGGCAAACGCGCCGTCTTCACCGTTCGCAGTAACCGCGAGATGCTGGAGAATTACAAGAAGGCCGTCGATATCGTCGCGGCCGGCTTGACCGCCATCGGCGCAATCTCGTTGTTCGTTGCGGGCGTCGGCATCATGAACATCATGCTGGTCTCGGTGACCGAGCGCACGCGTGAGATCGGCATCCGTAAATCCATCGGCGCGACGCGGCGAGACATCGTGCTGCAGTTTCTCACTGAAGCGGCGCTGATGTCGCTGATCGGCGGCGCGTGCGGATTCGCGCTCAGTCTGCTGGCGCTCAACATTGCGTCCGGCGCGCTTGCCGCGAAGATCGGCGCGCTCGCGATACCGTACGCGAAGCTCTTCATCTACGGGTTCGGATTCTCCATTGTCGTCGGCGTCACGTTCGGCGTGTATCCGGCCATCCGGGCCAGCCGCATGGATCCGGTGGAGGCGCTCCGCTCGTGATGAACTATCTGCGCGAAGCGCTGAGCGTGCTCTTCGTCAACCGGCTGCGCACGCTGCTCGCCCTGCTCGGACTGGTTGTCGGCGTAGCTGCGGTCATCGCGATTCAAGTGCTCGGGCAAGCCACGGCGGGCGCGCTCAGCGGATCCTTGCGCTTCATCAGCCAGGATACGTTCGTGATCTTTCCCGATACGCAAAAAGGCTTCGACGCAAAAGCGCTCTTCACGCTAAAAAACGTCGCTGCCATCGGACGCATGCCGAACGTGACGCAAGCGATTCCCTATTCTCAAATTCCGGTCATCGCGCGTGCCGGCAGTCAAACGGCGAAGCTCAATCTTGCGCCGATGGGCGGCGATCCGCGCTTTCTCGCGCAACCGCTCGATTTCGGCCGGTCCGTCTCGCAAGCCGACGTCGACGCGCGCGCGCCGGTGTGCGTGCTCTCGGCGAACGCTGTCTCGAAGCTGCAGGCCGACGGAGAAGCGCTCATCGGGCGAACGCTCCGGGTGAGTTCGAACCATTGCACGATCGTCGGTGTCCTGCACCAGCCGCCGACGGGCGCGCTGAACTACGATTTCTCGCCCGACATTCTCATTCCGTACAGCGTCTTCCAACGCGAGCAGATGCACGGCGCGAAACTTTTCGAGACGGAAGTCCTCGTCGAGGACACCTCGCAGATGACCGCTACCGAGAAAAAGGTGACGGACTATTTGAAATCGGCTACGGGCAACAAATTCTCGTACCGCGCGATAGACAGCCGCATCATCGCGGGCTTTCTGGACAAAGCGTTCGGCATCATCAGCCTTGTGGTCGGCGCAATCGGTGCGATCTCGCTGGTGGTCGCCGGCATCGGCATCATGAATATCCTGCTGGTTTCGATCGTCGAACGCACGCGCGAAATCGGCGTCCGCAAAGCGATCGGTGCGCGCAAGAGCCAGATTCTCGTACAGTTCTTTTTCGAAGCGGCGCTGCTGGCCATTTTCGGATGCTCGCTGGGCGCAGCGCTGGGACTGCTCGCCGGCTGGTACGTGAACTCGCACTACATCATCAAGATCTCCGGCGTGATCGTGCCCCTGCCGTGGGCTCAGGCGGTCACGCTGGCCATGGTCTTTGCCGCCGTTATTACGCTCGCATTCGGCACCTATCCCGCATACCGCGCCGCCGCGCTCGATCCCATTGAGGCTTTACGCTATGAATGATTCCGCGTTCGCCATCGACGTCCGCGACGTGACCAAGACCTACACGTCCGGCTCGCTGGAAGTGCAAGCCTTACGCGGCGTTTCGTTCACGATCGCCCACGGCGAGTACGTCGCGATCATGGGCCCGTCGGGTTCGGGCAAATCGACGTTGATGAACGTGCTGGGATGCCTGGACCGCGCTACGAGCGGCACGTATTTCCTCGACGGCGCGGACGTATCGGGATTGGACGACAATGCACTCGCGCAGATCCGCTTAAAGAAACTTGGGTTTATTTTTCAAGGCTTCAATCTGCTCGCTCGCACCGACGCAGTCAAGAACGTCGCGCTTCCCCTGTTTTACGCCGGCGTTCCGCTCAAGGAGCGCAACGCCGCAGCGCTCGCGCAGCTCGCCGAAGTCGGTTTGAGCGATCGCGCGAGGCACAAGCCGAACGAGCTCTCGGGCGGCCAGCAGCAGCGCGTCGCCATCGCACGAGCTTTGGTCAACGATCCGGCGGTTTTGCTCGCGGACGAGCCCACCGGCAACCTGGATTCGAAAACGAGCGCGGAGATTCTGTCGCTATTTGCGCGCTTGAACGGCGCGGGCCGGACGATTATCATGGTGACGCACGACGAAGAAGTCGCCTCGCACGCCAAGCGCGTGCTGCGCATGCTCGACGGACTGGTCGTGTCGGACGCGCCACCGGCGAAGCCGGCCGGCGCGGTTCTCACCAAATCCTAAGCAAGCGTACCGCTACTTTTTGGTATGTGAGGGGTAGAAACCGCTATACCGCATCCAATTGCAGAGTTGAGGAAACTTGAAAAATCGCGTTTTGCCCACGGCTATCGTTGCTTTGGTGGGCGCAATCGTCGGTTCGTTCGTGATGATGCTGTACGCGAGCACGCACTTCGCGAACGTTGCCGGCCCCAATAATACGCCGCCGGCCGTTAGCGCAGCGCCGCTCAGCGGCGGGAGCGACCAAGAGCGCATCATCAGCGCCGTGAAACGCACGAAACCGTCGGTCGTCGCAATCAGCGTAACGGTCAACGGCAAGCAGTACATTCCCGTCGATCCGTTCCTGCAGCAGTTCTTCGGGCAGTCCGGCCCCGGCATCGTACAGCCGTTCCGCGGAAAAGCCTCCGGGTCAGGCTTCATCTATGATGACAAAGGCGACATCGTTACCAACGCGCACGTGGTGCGTCCTCCGGTGGCGAACGCGACGGTGAGCAACATCCAGGTGCTCTTCCCGAACGGCGTCAAGAAGACGGGCAAGGTCCTAGCCGCAAACATCGGTGCCGACCTTGCGGTGGTCCGCATCGATCCGAAAGACGTGCCGCCGGCGCTGACGCTCGCGGACTCCGATAAAGCGCAGCAGGGTCAATGGGCCATCGCGATCGGCGAGCCGTACGAACTGCAGCAAAGCGTTTCGGTCGGCGTCGTCTCGGCGTTCAACCGCAACGAACCGATTCAAACCGAAACCGGTCAGACGCTCACGTTCAAAGGCCTGATGCAAACGTCGGCGCCGATCAACCCCGGCAACTCCGGCGGCCCGCTCATCGACATGAACGGCGATGTGCTGGGCGTGAACCAGTCCACGCTGCGCGGCGGCGCCGAAGGCATCGGCTTCGCCATTCCGTCGAACACGGTGAAAAAAGTCGTCGACGAGATGATCGCGCATCCGGGCATCACCCAACCGCCCGCGCAGGCGTTCCTGGGCGTCGTGCTGGGTCCGGTCACGCAGGGCTTCCGTAATCAAGCCGGCTACCGCGGCCAGGGCGGCGTGGCGGTCTATCAAGTCGGAAGCGGTTCCCCGGCCGATCAGGCCGGCATCAACCCGGGCGACGTCATCCTGAAGTTCAACGGCAAGGCCTACAGCGACAACAAATCGCTCGCCGATGCCATCGGCAAGATGCACGCCGGCGAAAAAGCCACCGTGGAAATCTGGTCGCAAGGCAACAAACGGCTGGTGACCCTGACGCTGGGCTCGCGCCCGGCCGGTACGGGCTACGAGCAGCAGCCGCCCGACCAGCAAAATCCCGACGAGCAAGCCCCGGACCAAACCCCGTAGCGGTCCTCTCCCGCCGGTCCCAACAAAGCCTCGCCTATTGGCGGGGCTTTTTTGCAACCTTGGACCTACAGATCCGGTCTAATGTGGTGGAACACAACGGTATGAATCACGTACTATGATTCGTACGCAATAATCCTTGATGCCAGTAAGCGGCAAGGCTTAGTACCGGGCGCGCGCTTTTCAATAGGCGCGACTGTCCGGGAAAAGCTGGTCCATGGCTCGGAAAGAGGTAGGAATACATGGCTAAAGTGGTCGGCATCGACCTTGGCACGACGAACTCCGTCGTCGCCGTGATGGAGGGCTCTTCGCCCACCGTCATCGCCAACGCCGAAGGGTCGCGCACGACCCCGTCGGTGGTGGCATTCACCAAAACCGGCGAACGGCTCGTCGGACAACTCGCGAAGCGTCAGGCAATCACGAACCCGGATCGCACGATTTCTTCGATCAAGCGGCACATGGGCACGGATTATCACGTCAAGATCGACGGCAAGGAACTCTCGCCGCAAGAGATCTCGGCGATGATTCTTCAAAAACTCGCGAACGACGCCAGCAATTATTTGGGCGAGCGCGTTACCAAAGCCGTCATCACCGTTCCCGCATATTTCAACGACTCGCAGCGCCAGGCAACCAAAGACGCCGGCAAGATCGCGGGTCTCGACGTGCTGCGCATTATCAACGAGCCTACGGCCGCGGCGCTTGCGTACGGTCTGGATAAAAAAGGCAACGAGACGATCCTGGTATGGGACCTGGGCGGCGGAACGTTCGACGTCTCGATTCTGGAAGTCGGCGACGGCGTTTTCGAAGTGAAAGCGACGAACGGCGACACGCGCCTGGGCGGCGACGACTACGACCACCGCATCGTCGAGTGGCTCGTTGCGGAATTCCGCAAAGAGCAAGGCATCGATCTGAGCGGCGACAAGCAGGCCATGCAGCGCCTGACCGAAGCCGCCGAAAAAGCGAAGATCGAACTCTCGTCGGTGGTGCAGACCAGCATCAATCTGCCGTTCATCACGGCGGACCAGAACGGTCCCAAGCACCTCGACATTACGTTCACGCGCGCCAAGTTCGAAGAACTCACGAGCGATCTCACCGACCGCTGCATCCAGCCGTTCAAGAACGCGCTGGCCGATGCGAAGATCGACATCTCGCAGATCGACGAAGTCGTCATGGTCGGCGGATCGACGCGCATGCCGGTCATTCTGGAACTGGTCAAAAAACTCACGGGCAAAGAGCCGAACCTTTCGGTGAACCCGGACGAAGTCGTTGCGGTCGGCGCGGCGATCCAAGCCGGCGTGCTCGCGGGTGAAGTTCGCGACGTCGTTCTGCTCGACGTGACGCCGCTCTCGCTGGGCCTCGAAACGCTCGGCGGCGTGATGACGGCGCTCATCGAACGCAACACGACGATTCCGACCAAAAAATCTCAGGTGTTTACGACGGCCGAAGACGGTCAAACGTCTGTCGACATTCACGTGCTCCAAGGCGAACGCCCCATGGCCGTGGACAACAAGACGCTGGGGCGTTTCCGCTTGGAAGGCATTCCCGCCGCACCGCGCGGCGTGCCGCAGATCGAAGTTACGTTCAATATCGACGCCAACGGCATCGTAAACGTGAGCGCGAAAGATCTCGGCACCGGCAAAGAGCAGCAGATTACGATCACCGCTTCGACCAATCTCTCGAAAGACGAAGTCGATCGCATGGTGCGCGACGCCGAAGCGCAAGCGGCTGCGGATAAAGACAAACGCGAAGAAGCCGAAGTGCGGAACCAAGCTTCGAGCCTCATCTACTCGACCGAGAAATCGCTCAAGGAAGTCGGCGAAAAACTCGACGCCGGCGCGCGGGGCGAAGTCGAGGCCGCGCTTACGGATCTGAAACGCGTCAGCGAAAACGGCACTCTCGGCGAGATCAAACCGGCGGTGGAGCGTCTGCAGCAGGCCAGCTACAAAATGGCGGAGCTGCTGTATCAGAAAACGCAGCCCGGCGCAGACGGCGCGGCCGAAGGCCAAGCTGCAGGCGCAGGCAACGGCGCAGGAGCGCACACCGAAACCGGCGCGACGTCCAGCGAACCGAGCGAAGACGTCATCGACGCGGAATTCAAGGAAGCCAAGTAAAGGACGTTAGCGAACCGCCGCCTCCGGCTTCGAACAGAAGCCGCGGGGTGGCGGTTTGGCGCACACCGATATGCAAGACGAATACGTAACGCAAGCAGACGTCCCGGGCGCCGCCGAAAACGGGGCAGCCGCTTCTTCCGCCGGCGCGTCGCAGTTGCAGTCGCAGCTCGACGCAGCTAACGCGCGCGCGGATGAGAACTACAACAAGTTCTTGCTCGCCATGGCGGATTTCGAAAACTACAAGAAGCGCATGGAGCGGCAGTACAAAGATCTGGCCGACGCCGGACGACGCGACGTGCTCAAACATTTTCTTCCGGTGATCGACAACCTGGAGCGCGCGCTCTCGTTCGAAGACGCAAGCGCCGATGCCCTGCGCAACGGCGTGCAGCAAACGCTGCGCGGATTCGAAAACGTTCTCACGATGCAAGGCGTCAAGCCAATCGCCGTGAAGGGCCAGAAATTCGACCCGAAAATCGCCGAAGCGATCGGCACGCAGCCGGCCGAAGGCGTTGAAGACGACGTGGTTCTGGAAGAAGCGCAAAAGGGCTACATGATCGGCGATGAACTTCTGCGTCCCGCTAAAGTCATCGTATCTAAGGCGTCAGGCGGCCACGGGGAGAGCTCATAATGCAACGGCTCTCTCCGGCGCCCGAGGCGTGGGGGCCCCACGTAAGTGGGGGGCGCGGAGCCGGGCGCAGCGCCTTTTAAATGAACTATAAGGACTATTATCAGCTACTAGGCATTCCGAAAAATGCGCCGGAAAAAGATATAAAATCGGCGTACCGTAAGCTTGCGCGCAAGTGGCATCCGGATGCGAATCCCAATAACCAAAAAGAAGCCGAGGAAAAATTCAAAGAGATCCAAGAGGCTTATGAGGTTCTCGGCGATCCGCAGAAACGCCGCAAGTACGACATGCTCGGCAGCGACTGGCAGCAAGCCGCGCGGCAGGCGGAGCAGCAGCGCCGCTACCGGCATCAGCAAAACGAAACGTTCAACTTCAACTTCGGCGATTTCGGCGGCGCTACGGGCGCCGGCGCGGGGCCGAGCGGCTTCTCCGATTTCTTCGACATGTTCTTCTCGGGGATCGGGCGCCGCAACACCTCGCAAAGCGCCGGGTTCGCTCAGCGAGGTCAGGATTTGGAAACGACGATCGAACTGACGCTGCGCGACGTGTACGACGGCGGCAAGAAATCCGTTTCACTGCAGCTCGAAGACGTGTGTCCGCGTTGCCGGGGAACCGGAACGGATCGCGGCGGCTTGTGTTCGCACTGCCACGGCACCGGCCGGCTGATCTCGAACAAGAAGTTCGAGGTGACGATTCCCAAGGGCATCGCGGAAGGCCAGCGCATCCGTTTGGCGGCGCAAGGCGGCGCCGGCGTTGCCGGCGGTCCGAGCGGCGATCTGTTTCTCATCGTCAAAATTCTCGACGACCCGACGTACAAGCGCAAGGGCGACGACCTTTACGTCGATCTTCCGGTTAGCGTGTACGATTTGGTGCTCGGCGGCGAGGTGAAAGTGCCCACGATGGGCGGGCAAGTCGCGATGACGGTGCCCGCGGGGACGCAGAACAACCGCTTGCTGCGCTTGGGCGGCAAAGGCTTACCGAAAGTCCGCAACGGCGGCACCGGCGATCTCTACGTACGGCTTATCGGCCAGCTCCCGACCGACCTGAGCGACAAAGAAAAGAAACTCTTCAAAGAACTCGCAACGATCCGGAACGGGAAGAAATAAAGCGAAACCCCGGCCGTTCTTCGCTTGTCGGAAGGGATCGTTATGGTTAAAGACATCGCCTTTACCGCCTATCCCGCGAAAGACGTTGCAGCGCTGCGCAATTTCTACGCAGAGAATCTGGGACTGAAGTTCAGCGGGGCCTTCGAAGAAGAAGGCGTTCTAAAATACGACGAAGCGCAAGTCGGAAGCGGCTGGTTCGCCGTCATGACCGTGGAATGGGCCGAAATCTCCCCGTCGGGCGGCCTTGCGTTCGAAGTGGACGACATCGAGAAAACGATCGAAAATCTCAAAAGCAAAGGGGTGCAGATCGAAGGCGTGTACGACACGCCCGTCTGCCGCCTTTCATCATTTAACGACCCGGAAGGCAACAAAATCACGCTGCATCAGTCAAAAGGCGCTCCGGCCTAGCTCCGCGCCCCCCATCTTACGATGGGGCCCCCGAAATTTATGGCGCATAAAGGTACTGCTTATATGAAGTTTCCGCGTAGGCGCCGCTCAGGTTTTCACCTGTGCTAGGCGGCGCGCATGGCTTGATGTGGTCGAACATGTACCGGCCCGACAAGCCGCAGGTGAAAAAGCGCGTGAATTGGCGGCGCATCGGCTTGCTGTTCGCGCCGTACTGGCGCCAGGAAACGCTGGTGCTTGCGTGTATCGTGGTGTCGGCGATCGTCGGCCTTGCGCCGGCATATTTGATCTCCCGCATCATCGACACGGCCATTCCCGGCGGCAATTTTCGCGAGCTGGCCCTCGATGTAGGGCTCATGCTGGCCGCCGCGGTGCTGACGATGCTGTTCAGCGTAGTGCAGGGTTTCTTAAACTCGATCGTCGGCGAAGGCATCATGCGCGATATGCGCACGAGCCTGGTTTCGCATCTGCACAAGATGCCGCTCAACTTCTTTACCGGCACGAAGACCGGCGAGATCATGAACCGCGTCTCGAACGACGTCGACAACATCGACAACGTCGTGACGGGTACGCTGACGACACTCCTCACGAACTTCATCACCATTGCGACGACCGTCGTCTGGATGTTCGTGTGGAATTGGCGGCTCGCGCTGCTCTCGATCGCCATCGTCCCGCTGATGGTGCTGCCCCTCGCGCCGGTCGGCCGCCGCATGTACGAAATCCGCCGCAAGACGCGCGAGAAGCGCGACGAGATTGAATCCATTACGCAAGAGACGCTTTCGATCTCGGGCATCACGCTGATTAAATCATTCGCGCGCGAGGCATACGAGCACTCGCGCTTCTACCGCGTCGGCACAGACCTGATGAATCTCGAGGTCAACCTTGCGATGGTCGGCCGCTGGTTCATCGCGGCGATCACTGCGATGGTCATCATCGGCCCCGCGGTCGTTTGGCTCGGCGGCGGATGGCTCGCGCTGCAGCACACGCTCGCGATCGGCGTGGTCGTCGCGTTCGTGCAGTACATTCAAGGACGGCTCTATGGACCGGCGGCATCGCTGGCGGGCATTCAAGTGCAAATCGTCAGCGCGCTCGCCGTCTTCGAGCGCATCTTCGACTATCTCGACATGACGCCGGAAGAATACGCGCCGCCGCAAGCCCTCGCACTCGAAAACGTGCGGGGCGACATCGCCTTCGACGACGTCACGTTCGGATACAATGAAACGCGCACGGCGCTGCGCGGCATCTCGCTTCACGTTGCGCCGGGTCAACTTGCCGCGTTCGTCGGCCCATCGGGAGCGGGCAAAACCACCATCACGCAGCTCGTTCCGCGGTTCTACGATCCGCAGCAGGGCCGCGTGCTCATCGACGGACACGACGTGCGCTCGTTGACGCTCGAGTCGCTGCGCCGCGACATCGGCATCGTGACGCAAGAGACGTATCTCTTCCACGACACGATCGGGAACAATCTGCGCTACGCAAAACCAGATGCGAGCGTGGAACAAGTGCAGGCCGCGGCGCGAGCCGCGAATATCCACGACTTTATCGCCTCGCTGCCTGAAGGGTACGACACCGTCGTCGGCGAGCGCGGCCATAAACTCTCCGGCGGCGAGCGCCAGCGTCTCGCGATCGCGCGCGTGCTCCTGAAAAATCCGAAAATCCTTATTTTGGATGAAGCGACAAGCGCGCTCGATTCGCACAACGAAGCAGCCATTCAAGCGGCGCTCGTTCCCTTGATGCGCGGACGAACGAGCCTAGTGATCGCGCATCGTCTCTCGACCATCCTTTCCGCCGACGTCATATTCGTGATCGAAGACGGACGCGTCGTCGAAAGCGGCACGCATGCCGTGTTGCTGGCACGCAACGGCGAATATGCGCGCTTGTACCGCAAGCAATTTCGAGATGAAGCGCGAAGCATCGCTTCATCCCCTTGAACGACCGAAAACCGCTCTATCTCCTACTGTTCTCCACGCTCGTCACCGAGTTCGCGTGTAATCTTCCGACCGGTGCGCTTCCGCTCGCGCTTTTGCGCGATGGCGCAACGCACAGCGAAGTTGCATTCGCGATGGGCGGCGGCATGTTCGCGCAGCTGCTCGGCAGCGTGCCCGTCGGCGCGCTCGTCGATCGCATCGGCCGCTTGAAAACGATCCGCGCGTCCGTCATTTTGATGGCGCTCTCGAACTTCGGCATGGGTTTTATGCACGGCCCGGTTTGGGGCGGCTTGCTGATGGCGCTGCGCGGCTTTTCAATGATGAGCTACGTGACGGCGGAGTTCGCGTACGTCGCGGAGATCGTTCCTGCGGAGCGCTCGGTCTCGGCCGTATCGACGCTGGGCATGATTGCAAACTTCGTCTTTGCGTTCGCGCCCGCGATCGCCGTGTGGCTCTGGCGACACAACATCGCGCGCGAACAGTTTTGGTGGGGCGGCGTGCTCATCCTCGCCGGCGGTTCCGCGCTATGGTTCTTGCCGCAGCGCCACGACCTGCGCACGCGCAAACGCTCCCGGCTTATCCTCATGCGCTCGGCGTGGCTGCCGGCAATGGCCTTCCTTACGGCTGCGGCAATGCAGAGCGGCGTGAATACCGCGCTCGCCGTCATTACGTTCACCCAGCGCGGCATCGCCAACGGCGCCCTCATCTTCACGTCGATGGCGCTCGTAACGTTCGCGCTGCGGTATCCTGCCGGACGCTTCGTCGAGAAATACGGGCCGCGCCTCATGACCATCCCGGTGGTCGTCTCACAAGTCATCGGATGCTTTCTCGCGGCGACCGCGTACGATCCGGTGCACGTCTTGGTCGCCGGCGCTTTTCTCGGGGCCGCTTGGTCTGCCGTCGTTCCGGTCGGCGTCGGTCTCTTCTTCGAGCACAGCAGCCCGCGCACGCGCGGCATCGCGATGGGCGTCTACAATCTTTCCTTTGCGATCGGCACCTCCGGCGGCGCGCTGCTCGCGGCGCTGCTCGTGCGCTTCGGCTACTCGTACGCGATCGCGATCTCGGCGTGCGCGCTGGCGCCGCTCATCGCCGTCCCATGGGTCTTCTTGCGGATGCGCAGGGAACCGCAAGGCCGCGCGGGGATACCCGCTAATGCGCGCACTGCACGTTGACGGCCTGACGAAGCGTTTCGGAAAAAAGATTGCCGTCGACGGCATTTCGTTCGAAGTAGGTGCCGGCGAGATCGTCGGGCTGCTCGGGCCAAACGGCGCAGGCAAAAGCACGACCTTCTTGTGCACCGCCGGACTGCTGCGGCCCGATGCCGGAACGTTCACGTGGGACGGACGTCCGCTCGGCGCTAACCGCAGCCAAACCGTCGCACTGATTCCCGAAACGCCCGACGTGTATCCCATGCTAACGATTTGGGAGCATATGGTCTTCGTTGCGAAGAGCTGCCGCCTGGGTGAAGGCTGGCAAGATCGCGCGCACGAGTTTCTGCGGCGCTTTTCGCTCGACGATCAACGCGACACGCTTGGATCCGCGCTCTCCAAAGGTATGCGCCAGAAAACGCTGGTTGCCGCAACCGTGCTTTCCGATGCACCGGTGATTCTGTTCGACGAACCGATGATCGGCTTGGATCCGCTCGGGCAGCGAGAACTGCGCGAGATCATACGGTCTTTGCGGACCCACGGCACAGCGGTATTCATCAGCACGCACATGCTCGAACAGGCGCAAGCGCTGTGCGATCGCGTCGTCATTTTGAAGAACGGGCGCAATATCGCTTCCGGCACCTTCGAGGAACTCCAAGAGCTCGCCGGCACGCACGCCAGCGCCGAAGATCTGTTCCTGGAATTGACGCGATAGCCGTGCAAGGCATCTCCGCGCTGTGCTATCTGGAATGGCGGCAGCTGGTCAACCGCGTGCGCAGCACAGTTCATCAGCCGGGGCGCGTCCTGGTCTATCTCTTCGCGGCCGCCTATTTCATCTTTGCCGGCATCGTTCGCAGCAAAAACCACGCCGGCAGCGCGATTCCGCACACGATTCCGGAGCCGTACGCCAGCGCGTTGATGTTCGCATTTCTGGCGCTGCTCGGCATCGTTTGTTACGGCGCGGCGTCGGGCATTCTGGGTGCGTTCTCATCCGCCGCCGACGCCCGTTTTCTCACCGGTTCTCTGATTCCGCCGCGCATCGTCGTGACGTGGCTGCAGCTGCGGCGCTGCGGCGCTTCAATGCTGCGCATGCTCTTCAGCATTTTTCTCTACGCGTTCGTCTTTACGTCTGCAGGCTCGTCCAAAGGCATCACGCTCTCGCTGATCGGCGGCACGTTCGCCGTTACGGCCGCTGCGGTGCCATTTTTGAAGCTGCAATCGCTGACGGGACAGCGGTTCGCGCAAAGCATTGCCGGCGTTGTCGCGACCGCCGGCATCGTGCCGTTGATTCTGTGCGTGTCGAAGGTCATTCCGCATTCGATCGCGGGCAACGCGCTCAACTCGCTGTTCGGCGGCGAGCCGCGGGCGCTGCTTGCGCTGTACCTTTTCGCTGCAGCGATGGTCGTGCTCGCGTATGCGTGCGCGAACGGCCTGTATCCGGACCTTTATGCGTCCTCAATGCGCATGATTGCCTTTCACGAGCGCCAGCGCCGCGGAGGCGGGGCCGGCTTTTCCATGCAGCACACGTTCGAACGCCGCCAAGATCCGGCAGGCCGCTTCATTTTCGCACGATTGCGCGGCGCCTGGACGATCGCTTGGAAAGAATGGATCGCATTCGTGCGCGCGCCTTCCATGCAACGCCTTTTCGCGCTCGGCTTACTCGCGTCCGCAGCCTGCGGCGCGGTTTTTGGGAGCGTGTCGGTGCACTCCACAGATGCGGTGGCGCAAACGCTCTCGTTCGCAGCCGGCGCGGGCAGCGTCCTCGTGATTCTTATCGCGATGAGCTCGGCAATCGGCTTGGGAAACGATCTGCGAAAACCCCTTTGGTGGATGGGCCGCGACCCGCTCTGGCTGCGATTGCTCGCCTGGATCGCCGGAACGTCTTGGCGGTTCGCATCGTGCCTTGCGGTATGCGTGATTGCGTGGGCCGTTGCGATGCGCGCGCCGGTATTCGCGATCGCAGGCGTCCCCGCAGGCATCGCGATTGCCATGTACCTGGGCGCAGTCGGGCTTGCGCTCTACTCGCTATTCCCCGCATCGATCGATCAGCGCGGACCGCTCGCAATTCTCCGCGCATTTCTCACGTATTTTTTAGCGCTTCCGCCGGCTGTCGCTGCAATCGTTGCGGGATTTATACTGCACAGCGCCGGCGCCGGCATCGCTGCCGGCATCCTAACGAGCTTTGCCGAGACGCTCATCCTCATCGCGTTCGCATCATGGCGCATCGCCGGGCGCGGCGTCGCCTTCGCGCAAGCGGAGGGCGCCTAAGCGACGCCCGCCGGAATTTTCATGACCTTCGGTTCTTCCGGAACGTGCAGCTCCGCGCCGGTTGCGGCGCGCACTTCGTCGACCGTTACGCCCGGCGCGACCTCGCGCAGAACCAGGCCATTTTCGGTGACGTCGATCGTCGCCATGTCGGTGATGATGCGGTTGACGACGCCGCGGCCCGTATAAGGCAGATCGCATTCCTTGACGATCTTGTGCGCGCCGCCTTTGGCGACGTGCTCCATCATGACGATCAAATACTTCGCGCCGTGCACGAGATCCATCGCGCCGCCCATGCCCTTGACCATCTTGCCGGGGATCATCCAGTTCGAGAGATCGCCCTTTTCCGAAACTTGCATCGCGCCGAGGACCGCCAAGTCGATGTGGCCGCCGCGGATCATGCCGAAAGAAAGCGATGAGTCGAAGAACGCCGCTCCGGGAAGCAGGGTCACGGTTTCTTTACCGGCGTTGATTAGGTCCGGATCCTCTTCGCCTTCGTACGGATACGGGCCCATACCCAAAATACCGTTCTCGCTTTGCAGCACCACCGTGACGCCTTCGGGAACGTAATTCGGAATGAGCGTCGGCAAACCGATGCCAAGGTTGATGTATTCGCCGTCGCGCAGTTCTTGCGCAACGCGCGCCGCAAGTTGCGTCCGCGTCAAAGCCATTACTTCGTCTCCCGCTTTCTGGTCGTCACGCGTTCGATGCGTTTGCCTCCAGGTCCGACTTGCACCACGCGCTGCACGAAGATGCCCGGCAGGTGCACTTGCTCCGGATCGATCTCCCCGGGCTCGACCAGCTCCTCGACTTCCGCGATCGTGATTTTACCGGCCATGCCGCAAAGCGGATTGAAGTTGCGCGTAGCTTTATGAAAGATCAAATTTCCGTGGCGATCGCCGACGCTCGCGCGTACGAGCGCGAAATCGCACACAATGCCTTCTTCCAAAACGTAATCGCGGCCATTGAAGCTGCGTGTCTCTTTCTTAGGCGAGGGGACAGCGACGCCGCCATCCGCGGTGTGGCGCCAGGGAAGTCCGCCTTCGGCAACCTGCGTACCGACGCCGGCCGGCGTGTAGAATGCGGGAATGCCGCACCCGCCGGCGCGCAACCGCTCCGCCAGCGTGCCTTGCGGCACGAGTTCGACTTCTAATTCGCCTTGCAGATATTGCCGCTCGAATTCCTTATTCTCGCCGACGTACGAACCGGTAGTGCGCCGGATGCGTTTCGCATCGAGCAGCACGCCCAGGCCCCATCCGTCCACGCCGCAGTTGTTCGAAACCGTTACGAGATCGGTCGCGCCCTGCTCCAGCAGCGCTTGAATCAGGTTGTGCGGAATGCCGTTCAGGCCGAATCCGCCCACGGCGATCGACGCGCCGCTCGGAATATCTTTGACCGCCTGAGCGCACGAAGAGACCACTTTGTCCATACGGGCGATATGCGAGGCTGTGCGCGCGGATGCCTCCGACGGGGACGTGAGGCGCCGCCCCGCGAAGTTTCGGACATCCCAATCCCGCACAGGAGACCCCAGACCATGGCTCTCGCCACGCCGCATCACGCATCGTCCGAAGAGGAGGCAATGATCCTCCAAGCCGTGCGCGAGCTGGTTGCGGAAAAAGTCGCACCGCGCGCCGCCGAGATCGACGAGCTCGGTGAGTATCCGCAAGATATCCGCAAGCTCTTTGCCGAGAACGATCTGCTCGGCATTCCGATTCCATCCGAATACGGCGGGCTCGGCGGAACGTTTCTGACGTACGTCAAGGTCGTCGAAGAGATCGCCAAAGTTTGCGCTTCCAGTTCGCTCATCGTCGCCGTGCAAGAGCTCGGCATGCTGCCGATCCTCATCGGTGGAAGCGACGAGCAGAAAAAGCGCTATCTGCCCAAACTCGCGTCCGGTGAATGGATCGCGGCGTATGCGTTGACCGAAGCGGGAAGCGGTTCCGACGCAGCCGGTTCCATGCGCACGCGCGCCGAGAAGCGCGGCGACAAATATATTCTCAACGGGCAGAAGATTTGGATAACCAACGGCAGCGTCGCGGACGTCGTCTGCGTCTTTGCCGTGACGGACCCGGAGAAAGGCGCGAACGGCATCAGCGCGTTCATCGTGGAGAAGGGCTTTCCGGGCTTTCACGTGGGCAAGCTCGAGAAAAAAATGGGCATTCGCGGCTCACCGACCGTCGAGCTGGTCTTCGACAACTGCGAGGTTCCGGCGGAAAATCTGCTGAGCAACGAAGGCGAAGGCTTCAAGATCGCGATGAAGGTGCTGGATAAATCGCGTCCGGGCATCGCCGCGCAAGCGCTGGGCATCGCCGCCGGCGCGTTGGATTACGCGGCCAATTACGCCCAAGAACGCATGGCGTTCGGCAAACCGATCGGGCAGCAACAGGGCATCGGCTTCATGCTGGCCGACATGAAAACGGAAGTCGAAGCCGCGCGCCTGCTGCTGTACGAAGCGGCGCGCAAATGCGACGAAGGCGCCGATGACGTCACGCTGTGGGCGGCGATGGCGAAGCTCAAATGCGGAGATACGGCGATGAGCGTTACGACCGACGCAGTACAAGTGCTCGGCGGCTACGGCTACTCGGTAGAATACCCGGTGGAGCGTATGATGCGCGACGCAAAGATCACGCAAATCTACGAAGGCACGCAGCAGATTCAACGGTTGGTCATCTCGCGCGCCGTCGTCGGGAAGTGGAAGCCTAAGTAAAGGTTCTGACTCGAGTAGGGTCCGGGGAACGGACGCGGAACTTTAGGGGCGTCGCGCCGCGTTATCGCAGCGCGGCGTTCCCTTTCCGGGGAGCCGTTTACTACTGGGGAAAGGAGGATTTACACGTGAAAAAGATTCTCGCATCGATGATCGCGTCGGCGTTTCTGCTGACCGGTACGGCCATGGCCGCTACCGCGACGAAGACCGCTCCGGCCGCGAAGACGACGACGAAGGCTGCCGCCAAGAGCACGAAGGCTGTGAAGCCGGTTGCCAAGGCTGCCAAGACGAAGTCCACCAAGAAAGCCATCAAGAAGACGGCCGACAAGGTGAAGAAAGCCGCTGTGAAGTCGACGAAAGCTGCCGTGAAGCCGGCCGCCAAAGCGACGAAGGCGACGAAATCGGCCAAGAAGATCAAAAAGATGGCCGACAAAGTGAAGAAAGCGACGAAGTCGACGAAAGCTGCCAAGCCGGCCGCCAAGACGACGAAAGCCGCGAAAAAGATCAAGAAGTAATCCCTGACCCGTCTTTATATACATATCGGCGCGGCGCATTTTGCACCGCGCCGCTTTTTTTATTTAACGTCCCACTGCCAGGCGTTCCACGATTCCACCGTGGGGTTCGGCGCGAAACCGGTGAAGCGCGTCGAGACCGCCTCTTGCTGGCGCTGCCACCAAAAAACGACGATCGGCACGTCGCGCGCGAGCAACGCTTCTATGCCGTGATATGCCTGCGTGCGGGCCGCGCGATTGCTGGTTGAGAGCGCGCGAGTCTGCAGCGCTTCAATTTCGGGATTGCAATAGCGGGCTTCGTTGTAACCGTTGGGCGGAATGTTCGCGCACGTGAACTGGGACGAGTTGTCCGGGTCGATGCCCGAATACCACGGCCAGATCGTGATATCGAAATTGCCGCCGTTCACGATGCCGCCGGCGCCCGCCGGCGCGTAGAGCAGATCACCCGGATAGGTTTTTACCTCGGCGTTGATGCCGATCGCGTGCAACATGGCCTGCAATTGCACCGCCGTGCGTTTGTGGGTGACGTTTGCGCTTTCCGTAACGATGACCAGATTCAGCGGGGTTTTGACGCCCGCTTGGCGCAGCAGCGAGCGCGCTTTGCCGGGATCGTACGGATAGGACTTTACAGCCGGATTGAAGGCCCAGAGCCAGTCCGGGAGATCCCCGGTCGCGATCTTCTCCTGGCCGTAGGTGAGCGTGCGCACCAGTTGCGGTTTATCAATCGCGTACGCGATCGCGCGGCGCACGCGCAGATTGTCCAGCGGTTTACGCCGCATGTTGAGCGCCATGCCTTCGTAGCCGTTGACGTTGTTCCACACGATGCGCGTGCCCGGTACCTGCTTGAGTTCCGGATATGTCGCTACCGATGCTTGATACATGTAGTCAATCGCGTGCGTGCGCAGCAGATTGACCGATGTGCTCTCGTCCGGCACCACCCGGACTTCGATGCGGCGCAGACGGGGCTTGCCCATGAAAAAGGCGTCGTTCGCCGCGAAGACGAGCCGGTCGCCGTGAACCCAGCGCTCGAGTTTGAACGGTCCGTCGGTGACGTCTGGCGATGAATTAAACGGCACTTGGTTGATGTTGGGGTACTTCGCAAGCGCGTGAGCCGGCACGATGGTGTACGGCTGATCGCTCTCGGCAAAAAATGTGTTCACGAACGGCGCGAACGGCTTTTTCAAATGCACGACGGCGGTTTTTTCGTTGGGCGTGTCGATCCGCGCGATGTCGTCGTAACCGTGGCGCGAAACCGCGTTGTTCGACGGATTCATGATCGCTTGCCACGAGAATTTTACGTCTTGCGAACTGACCGGCTTGCCGTCGCTCCAGTTGGCGCCGGGCCGCAAATGGTACGTCACCGTAAGGCCGTCTGCGCTGATGCCGCCGTTCTCGCTCGACGGCACCGGAGAGGCGAGCATCGGCACGGGGCGGCCCTGTGCGTCCGCCGAGACGAGCGGCTCGAACATGAACCGGTCGATGAATCCATCGACCGTGTTGGAAGCCAAGATCGGATTCAGCGTTTTCGCGTCTTGCTGCACCGCAATGCGAAGCGTCGCGCCTTGCCCGGATGAACCGGAAGCCGCGCCGCCCTGTTGCTGCGAGCAACCCGCGGCGAACCCGCACGCGAGCAGCAGCGCCGCCCGTGCGCGAAAGGTCCGTTTCGACATCTAGAATCCTCCGGGTTTGGCGCCGAAGAGCGGCGGAATGTAATGTCCGGCTAAGAACGAGAGCCCGAAGACGATGGAACCGTAGAGCGCGATCTCCAAGCCGCGCATCCATTTGCTCTTCTCCGTCATCGATCCGGCATAGACGCCGATGCAGAGCAATCCGGCGAGCGCAAGACCAAGGCTCGTGTAGATCGCGGCGGTATGCGATAATGCGCTGAAAAAATACGGAAGGATCGGAATAATGGAACCGGCGGAGTACGAGAGTCCCATTGCAAGCGACGGCCGGATGTTGGAAGATTCTGCGACGCGCGGATCGATGCCGAACTCATCGCGCATCATCTCGTACAGATAGATTTCCGGATTTTTCGCGAGCCGCGAGACGATCATGTGCGCTTCGTCGGCGCTAAAGCCCTTGAGTTTGTAATAGGCGACTTGCTCCGCGAACTCGTCCTGCGGATGGTCTTCCATCTCGCGCCGCTCCATGTCGATCGACGCCTGCACTACTTCCCGTTCCGATTTCGCACCCTGATATTCGCCGACGGCCATCGAAAGCGCGCCGGCTATGAGCGCCACAATACCGCTGACGAGTACGGAAAGCCGTCCGCCTGATGCGACG
Source organism: Vulcanimicrobiia bacterium (assembly GCA_025934645.1). Classification (GTDB taxonomy): domain Bacteria; phylum Vulcanimicrobiota; class Vulcanimicrobiia; order Vulcanimicrobiales; family Vulcanimicrobiaceae; genus JAICWY01. Next base: position 27,125 of record JAICWY010000006.1, on the reverse strand, counting down.
CCGACGCCCGTTACGACGCCCATGGTCGTCAGGATGCCGTCCTTTGCGCCGAAGACGATCTCGCGCACGTCGCGCTGGCGTTCCAGGCGCCGCCGCTGCGGCGTATCGGGAATGCGCGGTTTGATTCTGTGCCAGCCCGGCGTATCGACCACGACTTTGTGATCCGGAATGCGTTCGCTCATAGATGCGCGCTCCACCACTGCAGCATGTGCTCGTAGAGCTGCCGCAAATCTGCCAGTGCCGTAAAGCCGTGCCGCTGCCGCGGATACACCATGTAATCTACGTGCGTCTGGTCCGCGGCGATTGCGCTCTGCATGAGGGAAATGGAATTTGCGACGTGCACGTTATCGTCGGACGTTCCTTGGCTTACCAGCAGATCGCCGTGCAGATTTGTCATCGCGTTCAGATTCGAGCTTTCGTCGTAGGCCTTCGGGTCGTCTTTCGGCAGTCCCATGTAGCGCTCGGTGTAGATCGTGTCGTAGAGGTGCCAATCGGTCACCGGCGCTCCCGCGGCGCCCGCTTTGAAAAGCGTACTGTGCGTGAGCGCGTAAACCGTCTCGTACCCGCCGAAGCTCCAGCCCCAAATACCGATGCGCGATGCGTCGATATACGGTAATGATTGCAGATACCGCACGCCGATCTCTTGCCCCAGCAGCGAGCCGGGGCCGAAATTGTGATAGAGCAGCCGGACGCGCGCATCATCATCCAAACGCGAGGCCGGTCCATCCACGGAGAACACGATGAAACCGCTGCGGGCGAGCATCTGATGATACAGTCCACGGGTATTGTTGAACGCGTTCGCGGTCGTCGGCGCCTGCGGGCCGCCGTAGACGTAGATGATGACCGGATACTTCTTGTGCGGATCGAACCCCGGCGGTTCGAGCATGTACGCGTCCAAGTCACCGTATTGCGAAGGGACCTCCAGCATGCGTACCGGCAGCAATTGCGCAGCCAGCGATTCGCTGCGCGGTGCCAGTGTCGCGCGCAGCTTCGGCCCGGCAACATCGAATAGATCGACCTGCGGCGGATCGCTCAGCGTGGAATGCGTGTCGATGAAGTGTCCGAATCCGGGCGCGAGCGAGATGCTGTTTGCACCGGCCGCCGGCGTCAAGTCGCGCGGCGCGCCTCCGCGAAGCGGCACGGCGAGCAGCGCGGTATCGCGGCGCGTCGGATACGCGGCGGAGACGTACGCAATGCCGTTCTTCTCGTCCACGGAGAGCAGCTCGAGGGTGGCGTAACTTCCGGTCAAGCGCTTTAGCGCCCCGGCGCGCGAACGAAGATACAGCCCGCGCGAATTCTCGCGCGCCAGGAGCCAGAGCGAGGAGCCGTCGCCGAGCCAAACCGGCAGCGGTATGTCGTCGACCCACTGTGCGGCGGTTTGCGAATACAATTGCGCCGGTGCGCCGCCGTTCCATGCGAGCACGCGCAAGCGCTTTTGCGAGCGGTCCAGCAGCTCCGCGACAAGTGCGCGCGTTCCGGGTTTGTACGCGAAAAACGGCAGATACTCATCGTGCGCGCCGGCATCGTACACCGGCTTTTCCGCCAGCGTCGTAAGATCGATTTCGTGCAGCGTTACGCGTGGATTGCGCTCGCCCGCCAGCGGATAGCGCTGATACGACACGGCGTTGTCCGCCGGTAGGAAATCCACGATCGGAAAGTTGGTCACGGACCGCTCGTCCATACGCATGTACGCGATCGCGCGGCCGTCTGAAGACCAGGCGAAGCCGTGTTCCGTGCCCAGTTCCTCCGGATACACCCAATCCAGATCGCCGTTCAAAATTGTGTCGGGCACACCGTCGGAGGTCAGGCGGACTGTTCGAAGCTTCGGCGTGAGATATGCGACGAAAAGATTCGCGCCGCTCGTAAATGCGATCGCGTCGCCGCGCGGAGACCATAACGCGTCCGAGACCTTTTGCGCGAGCGCGCGCTCCAGATTGGTCGCGGTGTCGCGCACGTACAATGTGCCGTGCTCGGTGAACGCGAGCCGCGATCCGTCGGGAGACCAGGCGATGTTGTGCGCCGGCGCGGGACGGTCGCCGTAATGCGCCGGCTCGATGAGCACGCGCGAGTTTGCGCTCTGGACGTCGTACTGGCGAACCGGGGGTGCCGCCGACGGGTCCTGCGTCGAGAGAACGTACAGAAACGAACGCCCGTCGGGCGCCCAAACGAAGCGGGACGGCTGCGAACCCCATGCGGGCGTAGCCGAAAAAATCTCATCGAACGTCGGGCCGGCGGCACGGACGCTTCCCGCGCCCGAAAGCAGCAAGCCGACGGTCAATGGAACGGCAAGGATACGGCGGAGCATGCAGGCGGAGTTCACCGAAGCGTTGCGCGAATACTTGCTGCGATATGCCCGACCCGTTCAACGAAAAATTTACCGCGCAGAACCCGATCGTGGCCGCTGCGGAGCGCATCCGCGCGCGGCGCGAGATCGAGAGCGCCGTCGACCGCGGCGACGCAGGCGCGATTGCGTACGAGGATGCGGAGAGCGGCTTCGCCGCCTTCGGAACCATGTTGCAAGCCGGCGCAAAACGCCTGAACTCAATCTTGGGCGAGCGTAACGGCGTAAAATACGTCCGGCTCGAGCGGCCGCCGCGTTTGCGGCTTCGTTTCGGCGAAAAGCGCGTGAGTATGGATCTGGATGAAGTGCATCAGCTGGTGCGCATCACCGGCTTGGATTTGGACGGCGAATGGCAATTCGAGCCGGAAAAGCCCGTCCCGTCGCTAACGAATCTCTCGAAGATCTCGACCGAAGCCGGCTACGGCGAAGCGCTTACGCCTTCTTCTTTGTTGAAGCTCGTCGCGCAGGACGCGGAGCTGCCGCGGCCGCCGCACCTGGACGGCTCCGGGCCCCTAAGCTTTTAGCGATAATCTTCGGCGTCGGGCAGATCCCATTCAACGGGCACACGCCGCAGAGCGGCACCGGCGCTTTGCAGACGGCGCGCCCGTGCAGAATCAGCCAGTGATGCGCGTGCCGCCATTTCTCGCGAGGTACCGCCGCTTGCAGATCGTTCTCCACGTCGCGCGGCGTTTTGCCGAGCGTCAAGCCCAAACGGTGCGCCACGCGGAAGACGTGCGTATCCACCGCGATCGCCGCTTCTTCGAACGCTACGGACATGACGACGTTCGCGGTTTTGCGTCCGACGCCGGCCAGCGCCTCGAGTTGCTCGCGCTCGCGCGGGACTTCACCGCCGTGATGCTCCACCAGCGCCTTCGCGCAGTTGATGATGTTGCGCGCTTTCGCACGGAAGAATCCGCACGACTTAACGATCTTTTCGACGTCTTCTTGTTGCGCTTTCGCCAGCTTCTTCGCATCGGGATACTTCGCGAACAACGACGGCGTCGTCATATTGACGCGCGCGTCGGTGCACTGCGCGGAGAGAATGACCGCGATCAGCAGTTCGAACGGATTGCGGTAGTCGAGCGCGGTGACGGCGCGGGGATAGGTGCGCTCCAGAATTGCGAGCTCTTCCGCCGCAACCTCTTTGGCGGCTTTCTTCTTCGGGAACGGGATTTTCGGCACACGCCATTATTCAATAACGCCGCGTAAGACCTTCGCAACGGAACCCGTAAAGCCGTTTGCGGCGAACGAATCACCTTGGAGCAATTCTTTGACGTGCGCGTTCGCGGCGCCGGCCTTCGCAGGCGGCGCCTGCTCCGCACCGTCGATCGGCTCGTAGCCCAGTTTACGCGCGCGCTGCAGACTCCAAAAACGCTGGGGATTCGCGGACACGCCGTAGACGATCTCGAAATGTACCGGCTCGTGCTCGATCGCTGCGCCGATTAAGCGCGTGAGATCGCGCGGGCTGATCCAGATGTGTTTGTCGATGTCGTATTCCGGTTGCGCGGAGACGTGGCCGATGCGGATGCAAACGATCTCCAAGCCGAATTTGTCGGCGTAGTAGCGGCAAAGCAATTCGCCGAAACCTTTGGAAACGGCATATGCCGTGTCGGGGCGCGGCGCGGCGCGCTCGTCCAGATACGTTTCGCGCGAGTAGAAACCCATGAGATGCCCCGTGCTCGCAAAGACGACGCGTTTGACGCCTTCCAAGCGGGCCGCCTCCAAAACCGCGTGCAGTCCCCGCACGTTGCTTTGGACGATCGTTTCGAATTCCGCCTCTTTCGAAACCGCGGCCAGATGCACGATGGCGCGCATACCGCGCGCAAGGCGGCGCATCGCGCGAACGCTACGGATATCGGCGCGCGCGAAGCGCTCCTTCCGACTCAGGTCCTTCGGCTTCGCGCGATCGCTCAACAGCAGCGAGTAACGCCGCGCGAGATCGCGGCGAATCAACGAAGCCACGCCGCCGCGCGCACCGGTGACGAGCACGCCGCCGGACAGCAGCGGGGGAGCGGGTCGCCGCATGCTTTGCAAAAGTTCCGACGCGGCCTGCGCGATGCGCCGCAAGTCGCGAGGCCGAGGCAGCCATATCTGTGAGGCGCGAATGCCGGTTGCGCGGCAGAAAAGCATGGTGTTTGCAATTGCACCCGCGATATATGCGATGCTGGAAGCCACTGCGGCGCCGGCCATGGCGTAGTGCGGCACGAGCACGAAGCAGCCCGCGAGTTGAACCGCAATCATGACCAGGTTGATGTACGCGACCAGCAGCGGCCGCGCGAGCTGAAACATGAAAAACGACGCGAATGTTCCCGCCCCTGCGAACGCGACGATGCCGGGCAGCAGCAGGCGCAGCGGTAGTGCCGCAGCATCGAAGCGGTCGCCGTAGATCAGGTGGATCGCCGGCGGCGCGATTGCGAATGCCACGATGGCGCAAAGCAGGGCGAGCGTGACCCCGAACCGGATGGTGTAGGCGGTGAGTTCGCCGGATCGTTCCAAATCCGCGCCCCCGATCTCGCGCGCGACCGCCATGTTCAGCGGACGAACCAGCATGAAAAGCATCTCTCCTACGTTCACGGCGATCGAATACACGCCGAACGACGCCACGCCTAAAAACGCGGCGAGCACCAGCGAATCGATGCGGTAGTTCAGCAAGCCCAGACCGGTGTTGAGCGCGGATTGCGATCCGAATTGTGCCAGCGATCGCACCTGCGCGCGCAGATCGCGGACGTGCAGCCGCGCACCGTCGGCGACCATGCCGGCGACCACGGCCGCCGCGCATCCGTACGCGCAAACGACCCACGCCGCAAGCGCGCCCGGAGCGCCCCACCGGAAGGCGGCACACGTGAGCATTACGCCGGCAAGCGTTGCCGCGGACTGCGCGATAGTTTGCGCGTTTAGCGTGCGTAGCCGTCCGGTTGCCGCATAGTAGCTGGGCTGCCACGCCAAAACGATAGCGGCGGGAACCGATGCCGCAAAAGCGATCGTTTCGGCATTCCATCCGTGCAGCGCCGCGTAGGTGCACGCCGCGGCGCCGCACAGCAGCGTGCATGCCGCGAAGAGCACCGCTAGTGCCGGAAAAATCTCCGCGATGGCGCGACGTTCTTTCGTCAGCAGATACGTGATTGCGGCGCCCGCGCCGCCGGTTAATGCGACGGGTAATGCGAGCAACAGCTGCAGCCCGGAGTACACACCCTTGCCGTCGGGCCCCAGCGTGCGCGCGACGACGATTCCGGCAAGAATTCCGAACGCACTGACTGCGATGCGGGCAACAAACGTTTGCAGCGCCTTCGCGCCGGTCGTCTGTGGGGCGGGATCAGGCACGCGCGCCGCCGCCCTTGCGCAAGACCAGTGCATATGCCGCGAGCGCCGCGAACGCGCGCCCGGCGAGTTCCCGGTAACACGGCGTGCGCCGAACGGCGCGAACGTTTCGCGGAACGGCGAGCATCGTCGCAGGCCCGCGAAGCCGCCCGCCATTCGCGTACCAGGCGTCCACGAAATGCATGCGGCCGCGGAAGCGCGCAGGCAGATCTTCACGCACGCGAACCCAATCCAGGTACGCGTCCACGGCTGCCTCGCGCTCGAAAGGCATACATGCGATTCGCGCGGCCATAGCGAGCACCGCCTTGACCGCAACCGGCTGCACCGTTTCCGATGCTGCGGTTTTAGATAGAACCGCGAGCAGGGGCGGGTCGGCGGCAAGCTCCATGGCAATTTGCGCCGCGTCGCTCAAACGGTACAATCCCGCGCCGTGCAAGAGCATGTGCAAACACCGCCCGTAGGCGTCGAGCCTAAGCGCGCTGCCGGCCTCTCCGGCCACTTCTTGCAGGGTCGCAAAGAGCGCATCCCAATCCGTCCGCGTGCTGAATGCACGGCGCGGCGCGAGCGCTACGTGCACTTCCACGGGTTTGCCGCCTCGCGGGGCTGCAAGCGGCGCCAAATGATGGTGATGCAGCCTGTAGGCGCGCACGGTGCCATCTGCGGCGCTTTGCAGATAACCCGCTTGTTGCAGCGCGTCCAACGCGTCGGCTGCGCGCATCGCCGGAACGAAGACGTCGATGTCGTGCGTTTGCGACCATTGCGCGCGCCGATCGCCCGCATACAGTTTCGCGGCCGTCTTCAGCAACGCGTGCGGGACGCCGGCGGATTTTAGCGTGCGGACCAACGCCGTTATTTGGCCGGGCAGATTCGCTGAATCGAGCGCGCACGCTGCTGCATAGCGCTGAAGCAGTTTGCGCAATTCGGCTGCCGCTCCGCCGTGCAGGCGCATTTCCACAATCGCGGAGAGCAATAAGCCCGCGCACCGATGGCGCACCGCGGCGGCGTAGAATTCCGGCGCCGGCACAGCGGAGAAGGCTTTGACGAGGGCCGCGGCATCGCCCGAAACGCACGCGCTTACCGCATCGACGAGCGCGTCGAACGTGCGAGCCGGGCTCACGGCGCAGCCTTCAAAAAATCGATCTCGCGCACGCGGCCCTGGAGAGCGGCCGGCGGCCCTTCGAGCATCCGTCCTTGGATGGTCACCCAGGCATGGCCGTGAAGCCGGTCGCTCGCGCGGTCGCGCCGCTCGATGCCGATATGGAATCCGAGGCTCGCGTCCGGCGCGTCCAGGTAGCGGTACAGCGTGAGCGCGCGCACGTAACACGTGTTGGCCCGCGCGAATATCCGGCGCCCGAGCAAAAAGGTGCGAATGCGTTTGATGCGTTCGTATTCCGCGCGCGGCACGGGCTGCAAGCGCAAGCGCTCCACGAACGAACGCAAATCGCTCGCCGCGAGCAGCGACGGGGCGCGATGGATGAAAGCCGCGATATGCACGCAGAGCCGCAGATCGCCCGGCTCTCGGACCACTTCGCGGAAGCGCTGCATCAAGCCGCGCGGCGTCCATTTCGGTGCCGGTGCTTCTACCATCGGCGTCTCTCCTTGGCGCTGTAATAGGCGCGAATGAATCCGGCTTGCTGGGCCGCCGCACGCACCAGTTCGCCTCGACGCAGAATCGCAGCGTCGCCCACGGCGGGGATACCGGCACGAAAGCCCTTCGCGACGACGTCGGCAAGCGCGCGGAGTTGCAACCGCACGTTCCAGCGGATCTCGTCCCGGTGCGCCAGGACAAATTGCGCGTAGCCCACGCCGTAGAAAAATTGCTGGCGCCAATACGCGCGCCAGCTCTCGCGATGTTTGTGCATGATCAACGCGCGAGGCTCGTATGGAAACGCGCCGGCGAACCTGCGCGCGATACGGGCGTGCAGATCGCACGCGTCATACGTAGCATAGCGTTCGTCGAAGCCCCCGGCTTCCAACAAGTACTCGCGCCGGTAAAGCGCGTTAGCCGTCGGCGCGAAAGGGAAGCGTGGATGCTGCAGATAGCGGCCGGCATCCAATCCGCCCATCAAGTCCACAAAGCGCGCCGCGGGTGCCTGCGAGCGAAAACCGATCGTCTTTCCCGCCGCGCCGATGCAGCCGGATTCCCGTTTCGCGGCTGCGAGCAATGCGGCAAGCCATCCGCGCGAGGCGACGCAATCGGCATCGGTAAACGCGATCCACTCGCCGCGCGCTTCGCGAATGCCCGTATTGCGCGCGGCCGGCGCGCCGGCATTGGACTGCACGATGGTACGCGCTCCGCAGGAGCGCGCGATAGCGGCGGAATCGTCTCGCGAACCGTCGTCCACGACAATAACTTCATACCGCTCTCGGCCAAGCGTCTGTGTCATCAGCGAGCGCAGCGCAGCTTGCAGCGTCGCAGCGCCGTTGTAAACCGGAATGACGACGGAAACCTCGATCACGCTTTCCTCCGCGAGATCGCGCGGCCGGCGAAGCCCAGCCAGAAATTGCTGGTCCATAGCCAGTGATATGCCGCGAATTCTGCGCGCGCGGCATCGACCACGCCGATCGCGCTGCCGATAGACGCCGCAAGCGGCGCTGCCGCACGCCCCAGCAGAACGCCGCTCAAGTGCAGCGCTTTGCGCGCGTTCCATTCTACTTCGCCCGGATAAAGACGATACAGGTCGGCAACGCCCGCGCCATAACTGCGCGCTTGGCGACGCAGGGCCGCGGCGTCGGATCGCGCGTGGTGATAGATAATCGCGCGCTTGCAATACGCGATCGATCCGCCGTATTTTTGCAGAATCCGGTGCGAGAAGTCGACGTCCTCGCCGGTGATCAGATCCGCGTTCCACCCGCCCACCGCGATTGCCGCATCGCGGCGCACCGCCAGATTCAGGGACGGGGCGAACGGAAACGGCGTACGGTAAACAGCGAGCTCTGCGTCGTTCAAACCGACGGCCTGGGCGTAGCGCTCCGCGGGCGTCTTCGGCGGATAGCAGATGCTGTGGCCGGCCGAGATGACCGCACCGGCCAGAATAGGCTCGCAGATCTCCGAGAGCCAGCGGCGGCTGGGCACGGTGTCGGCGTCCAAATGCGCGATAATCTCGCCGCGGGCGTGATGGAGTCCGCGATTGCGTGCGGCTGCCGGACCGCGCACCGGCTCGTGCACCACCCACGCGCCGCACTCGCGCGCAATTTTCGCGGTGTCGTCGCTCGACCCGTTGTCGGCGACGATGATTTCGAAATCACCCGCGCCCACCTGCGACTGCAGGCCTTTTAGGGTCTCGCCGATCGTCGCGGCCGCATTCAGCGCCGGAATAACCACGCTTATTCGCATAAAATTGCTTCCTCGATAGCGCCCAGCCACGCCGCAGACGCGTACGCGTCGTCACCAATCCGCAATTCGATGCCGCGCAGTTTCGATGCGCACGCGCCGGTTTCACGAACGATCCAGCGCGCCGCCGCAGGGTCCGCGGGAATGACGATTTGCCGCAGCAATGCCGGCAGCACGTCGCCGGGTCTCAGTGGCGAGGCGCTTATGCCGCTTGCGTGCGCATCGCGCACGATGCGAACAACGTGCGTCGGCGCGGCCGATTCGATCATGGGGCTTCTCGCGCAGATCGTTCCAACCGCGACGCGGCGTTTGTTCGTGAACGCGGAATACCGCGGCAACCCGTCGATATCGCCGACATCGAACCAGCGCCGGGTCTGCGGATCCAGGTTGAATGTTTGCAGCAGCGCGCGAAGACGCACGTCCACGCCGGTGCGCCGCAACAGTAACTTGTCGTCACCAAGGGTTTGCCAGCCGTGACGCGCGAGCGCCGCGGTCAGCGTGCTTTTTCCGCCGCCGGAGGGCGCGCACAAAACGGCGCACGTGCCGTTCTTCGCCACGGCCGCAGCATGCACGGGTATCCAGCCTTCTTGTCGCCAGCCGACCGTGCAGATCAGCGAAAAGATATCTTCGAGCGCTCCCACTTCGGGCTCGCCGAACTCGACATCCTCGGGCACGTAAACGACCCAAACGTCCGTGCGGGCGCCGCAATGTCCTTGCGCAGCCAAACCGCGCGAGGTGCGGACGGCGTAACGTGCGCCGTCGCGATCGGCGAGCATCTGGCCGCAGCGCAGATACGTCCCGCTTACTTCGAGCGCGCACGAGTTGCGGAGCATCTGGACGTTGATCGTCCGCGTGCGCGCGGGCCACGCAGGTGCGAATAGCGAGAGATGATTCAGCGCGACGGCCGCAATGCGTTCGTCTTCGGCTGTAAGAACGATCTCCAATGGCCCGCAGCTCGCGTGCAGAGCGCGCGACGCGGAAAGCAACGCAGCCATGTTACTCCGCGAGAGGGATGCTGGGATCGAACGCGCTCGTAACGATGTTCTGCAGCGGTTCGGCCTGCCGGCGCATGACCGGCGAGCACCACTCGCCATTAAACGGCACTTGCGGCAGCGGGTCGCCCGCGCCGCATTCTTCCACGATCTGCTGTTCGGTGAGTTGCTCCAAGAACGCGCGCACCGCGGCATCGTCTTTCGAGCCCCACCGCGCGCACTGCGCCAGCACTGCATCCACCGAAGCGGCTGTCGTTTCGAACAGCTGCACGACGGCCCACGCGCTTTCGTTCAGCGCGTAGAAATATTTTGAATCCAGATCCAACAGCACCGCGCCGTCTTCCACAACCGTGGCAACCAGCGTCGGCCGCAGCGTGACCGTTTTCGGTAGAACGGCAGCACTCCGCGAAATCATAGCGACCTCCCCTTCGGACGCTCACTCGAGGTACGTGGAAGCAGTATAAAACGGTTGCTTCCTTGGGTCATCGAGCGCGCGGCCCGCCGGGTAGGGGCCTTCCGCCTAGGACACCTGGCGAGCTACTTCAGCGAATCTGCCATCCATTGGACCCACCGCTGCGTCACGTCCAGCGACCGGACGGGATCCGCGGGATAGTGTCCCCCCACGGGATAGGCCCAAAACCGCACCGGAACGCCGCGATCTTTGAGGGCGCGGAACATCTGGTACGATTGCGTGATGGGCACGCGTGCATCGCCCGTATCGCTCATGATCAGCGTGGGCGTCGTGATATCCCACGCATAACTTATAGGCGATTGCGCCATGTACGCTTTCATCCGTCCGCCGGTATACGGGGATCCGCCGAACCCGTAGCGCACGGAAACGTTATTGTCGGAAAGATTGTACTCGTCGATCCAGTTGTTTACCGCCGCGCCGGCCACGGCGGTCTTCCAAATGTGGTAATGCCCTTCGAGCCAGGACGTCATGTAACCGCCGTACGACCATCCCGAGACGGCGATGCGTTTGGGATCGACGCGCACGATCTTGCGCACGGCTTCGATGCCGGCCATAACGTCACGGCCCGGGCCTGCGCCGGCATCGTTGTAAATCGCGTGCCAGTACTTCTCGCCCAAATTATCGCTGCCGCGATAGTTCGGATTGAATACCACAAAACCGCGCGCGGCGAGCAACTGATTGAGCGAACTGAACGATGTGAGCGAAGCGGAATTCGGACCGCCGTGCACGACGAGCACCAGCGGATACGTTTTGCCGGCACTATAGTCCGGGGGATACGTCAGCACGCCGTCTTCGTCGAAACCTTCGAACTGCCACTGCACGGGCTGCACGCGCCCAAGCGCGAGCGCCGCGATGCCGTCGTTGTACGAGGTCAGGCGCTGCGGTGCGGACTCCGGCGAAGCGAGATAATAAAGCTCGGTGGGATGCTGCGGTTCGCTTCCGGTAAACGCGATCGCGCCTGTTTTGGCAACGCTCGCGTCGAGCCAAAACGGCTGCACCGGCTGCACGTCCCCGAGTTCGATGCGCTTAGCGGCGCCCGCAAGCGGCTTGAGCCACAGCGCAGCGTCGGTGCCTTTATGTCCCGAGACGATCAGCGATTTAGAATCCGGCATCCACATCGCGCGCTGCACGTTCGAATCGATTTCGCTCGCGGTTACGTCTTCGCCGTTGCCGCCGCTCGCGGCCGTAACGAAGACGTCGTTTTCCGCAGCCGGATCGCCGCCGTACGGAAACCAGTACGCGATCTTCGTTCCGTCCGGCGAAAATGAGCCGTAGCCTTCCAACTTCCCGTGCGTGGTCAGCGCGCGAATCGCCTTCGTCTGCGTGTCCAGCACCGATACGGCGGTTTGATCGCCGTCGGCATAATACGGCGTTGCCATCTTTGAAAACACGATGTAGCGGCCGTCCGGCGACCATGAAAGCGGTGAGGATGGCGAGCCCGGCGGCGCCGCAGGCGGCAGACTCCATGTGCCGGAGGTGAGGCGCGTATTTGCCGAACCGTCGGTATTGACGAGCCAGATATGACTCGGCGTGGGCGCTTCTTTCTCCATGTACGACTGATCGCCCACGACAATCGCATCGAGATGCCGCTCGATGTCGTGTTTGTTCTTAGGTTCGTCCGCCGTCACGTAGGCAATCGCTTTTGCGTCCGGCCGCCATGCGAACTGCTGCACGCCTTGCGCCGCGTTCGTAATAGGCTGCGGATCGCCGCCGGACATGTTCATAACGAAGATCTGCTCTTGCGCATCCTCGCCCTCGCCGCGCTCCGCTAAAAACGCCAAACGCGAACCGTCGGGCGACCACGCGGGCGATGCGACGCCTTTGCGGCCGAACGTCAGCGCGCGCTGCGCCTTCGTCGCGACGTCGATCAGCGACAAGGTGCGCTCGTAGCGATCTTTTTTGTAATCCGGTTTCGAGATAACGTACGCGATGCGCGTTCCGTCGGGCGAGATCGTCGCGTCCGATACGCCGATAACTGTTTTAAGGTCGTCCACGCGGATGGGCCGCGTCGCGGCGCCGGTTACGCCGGGGCTTGCCGTGATGCCGAAGACAGCGATCGTGAGTGCGGCGAGCGTGCGTTTCATCTTCGTACTACTTCCTTATCGCAGATAGCGGTCGATCCAGGTGAGCCAGCGGCGCGTCACGTCTTCCGAACGCACCGGGTCGGAGGGGTGGTGCCCGTGCACGGGATACGCCACGAACTCCACCGGCACGCCGTTGTCTTTGAGCGCGTGGTACATCTTGAACGAGTTGGTGATAGTTACGTTGTTGTCGCCGAGGTCGCCCAATATCAGCGTGGGCGTTCGGACGCGCTCTGCGTATGTAATCGGGGACTGCGCCCGCCACATCGCGGTGTACTTCGGATTCCACGGCGAGCCGCCGAAGAACGGCACGTCGGTGTACACGTAAAACGCGTCGTTGTAATCGTCGAACCAATCGTTGAGCGCGGCGCCGGAAACCGCGGTCTTCCAAATGTTGTAGTGGCCGATCATCCACGAGGTCATGTAGCCGCCGTACGACCAGCCGGAAACCGCAATGCGGCTCTTGTCGATCTGGTAGTTTTTTTCAACGGCGGCGATGCCGGCCATAACGTCGCGCCCGGGACCGTCGCCCGCATCGCGCGTGATCGCGCGTTGATACGCGTCGCCGAGATTAGTGCTTCCGCGGTAATTCGGATTGAATACGATATAGCCGTGAGCCGCGAAGAGTTGATTTTGACTGCTCCAGGCCATGGTCGACGCGCTCTGCGGGCCGCCGTGAATCACGAGCACGAGCGGATACGCTTTGTGTTTATCGTAGTGCGGCGGCAGCGTCACGACGCCGTCTTCGAAAAAGCCGTTGTTGCGCCACGTGACCGGTTCGACGCGCCCCGGATCGAGCCGCGCGATTGCCGCGTTCAGATCGGTCAACCGTTGCGCAGCTCCAGCCGGCGAAGCGAGGTAATACAATTCCGCCGGATGCTCCGTCGTAGTGCCCACGAATGCCAGCGCGCCGTTGCGCGCGACGCTGCCCGTCTGCGAGATGGCGACGTCTCCGAGATTCACTTTACGAGCGGCGCCGCCGGCGCTCACGTACCATGCGCTCGTATGCGAACCGTCGGGGCCGAAGAGCCAGAGCGCTTTCCCGCCCGGCGCCCACACCTTGCCGTCGATATTCCGGTCTATTTTCGCGCGAATGTCCGAGCCTGCGCCGCCGCCTATATGCGTCACATAGACAGCGGCCCCGTTCGTCGGATCTCCGTTGGTGTTACGTGTGTACGAAATAAGATTTCCGGCCGGCGCGAATTCCGGCGAACCCTCGAGCCCGCGGTTGCCGGTGAGCGCTGTACGCCTTCCACTCTTTACGTCAACGACGTCGATGACTGCGCCGAGCGAATCGCCGATAAGCGGCGTCGGGAAACGAATAAAGGCGAGTTTCTTGCCGTCGGATGACCAGCTGATATCGGAAGTCGCGTAGGGATCGACCGTTTCAAGGCTCCATCCGCCGGACGTGAGCCGGCGCGCGCCGCCACCCGCTGCGTTCATGACCCACAGATGCGCGGGCATCGCTTGACTCGTGTGCAGATAATCGTTCGAGCCGACTTCGAACGCATCGAGATGCTCGTCGATCTGCTTTTTACGCGGATTGTCGTCGGGCGTAACGTATGCAAACTTCGTGCCGTCGGGACTCCATGCGAAGCCATCAACGCCGTTCGGCGCGTCGCTGACTTTGCGCGCGTCGCCTCCGTCCATTGAAAGGACGAAGATCTGCGGCTTCGGCTCGCTCTTCTCGTCGCTCTTGGCATTCGCTATGAAAGCGACCCGCGAACCGTCGGCCGACCATCGAGGCGATGAGATTCCCGTGCGTTCGAATGTGAGCGCGCGCATGCGCTTCGTACGCACGTCGAGCAGCATAAGCTGCGAGACGCTGCGGTCCTTTTTAAAATCCGCGCGAGCCTTGATGAAGGCGATGCGCGAGCCGTCGGGCGAAATTTGCGGTTCGCTCAGCGAGACCGCGTGCCGCATGGCGGCAAAATCGATCGTGCGCGCGACGGCGGGCGCCGCAAGGAGCACGGCAGCCGCGGCGGCTGCAACAAGCAGAAGTCGCATGCGCGCGACTTACCTTAGTCGCGCAGCGCGACCTGCTCGCCTTGCATTTCCAAAAGTCCGTCGCGCATGAGTGCCTTGACGATGGCATCTATCTCCTCGCGGCTGCGCTGCACCTTCGCGCTTACGTCGCGATGCAGATCGAGTAGCGAGATGCGCTGTCCCGGCGGCAGCTCGCGCAGCCGGTCGACGATGCGGCCGCGCGCGTAACGCGTCGTTTTCTCGAACGGAATCGCGTCTTGGGGGGCGCGTTTGCGCGCATGCGTAGCGCGTGCGGCTTGCAGTGTCGCGGCGTCTATGGGTGCCGCTTCGCAGGCGGCCTGCAAGGGGCATAGCAAACACTTCGGCGCTCGAGCCGTGCAGATCGTCGCGCCCAAATCCATGACGGCGGAGTTCCAATCGTGTCCGCGGCCTTCGGGCACGAATTCGTGCGCCTCACGATCCAGCGTCGCGGCGTCGACCGCCGGCGGATGCTCGCAACCATGCAGAACGCGGTGCACGACACGCCGCACGTTCGTGTCTACGGCTGCATCGTCGAGATCGAATGCGAACGCGCGCACTGCGGCAACGGTGTAAGGCCCGATGCCGGGAAGTTCGCGAAGCGCGCGTTCGCCGCTCGGCATCGCGCCGCCGAAACGCTCGGTGACCTCCACCGCGATCTGCTTCAAGCGCACCGCGCGCGAGTTATAACCCAGGCCGCGCCACTCGCGCAGCACGTCGGCTGTAGGCGCCGAAGCGAGCGCAGCAAAGTCGGGAAAGCGCTCGATGAACGCTACGTATTTGGGCAGAACGCGATCGACTTGCGTCTGCTGCAGCATGAATTCGCTGACCAGAATGCGGTACGGATCGCGCGTTTGCCGCCAAGGCAAATGGGCGCGACCGTTTCGAGCGTACCAGTCGAGCAGCAAGCGGCGTACGCGCTTCACTCGTCGTCTTCGCCGGTATCGGAGGCGCGATCGAACGCGTTCTGCGATCGCTCGCGCACGTACTCGCGCAACGCGATGATGTCGCGCTCGGTCAAAACCACATCGTCGAGTGATTTGGTTCCACGGTAGAGTTGCAGCGCGTCGTTGATTGCCGAATGGTACATACGCGGGACGGTTTGCAGCGCCCAAACGCCGGCTTCATCTTTGTTCAAACTCTTCATCGACGGCGTCGTCGTGCCGTGCAGCACGCGGCACGCACCCAAAATCGCGTAAACGGGCTGCTTCGCGACCGATCGCCGCGCGCTGCCGAACTCCACTTCCAGCGCGTTGACGTACGCATGCCACGGGACCGGTCCGAACAGCGACTCCGGTGGCGGCCCAACCAGAGTGACGCCGCGTTGGCGCACCTCGAGAACCTTCGCCGCAAGATCGGCCGAAGTTTCATCGCGAGCAAACTCGACGGCGCCGCGGCGGATACGCTCGTGCCATGCCGGACCGTAATGAACTTCGTACGGCATCGGATGTTCGAACGCACGCGCATACCGCTCTTGCACGACCGTGATCCAAATGTCTCCCGGTACGGGACGCTCGTCGGAGAGCCGGACGAAAACACGCGCGATGCCTTCGCGCTCGTGCGGCGTGAGTTTGCGGCTGACGACGGCGATGAGATCGATACTGCTGCGCTCGCGATGATAGCTTCCCGTCGCGAGCGATCCGTGTACGTACAAGCCGGTAAGCGCGTCGCCGGCTTTATCGCCCAGCGTAGCGGCGATGCGGATCAGATACTGACGCAGATCGCGGTCCGCGTCGGCGACGCTTTGCGGGCGGGAACGGCTCATTGGCGGATCGACGCGATCGCTTTCCCGATGCGCCGGATGCCCTCGGGGATCTGCTCTCGCGTCACCGGCGTGAGCGCCAACCGGAAGTTGTGATCGCCGCCCGAGCTTGCAAAGAACGGTTCGCCGAACAAAAACGACGCGCCCAAACGCTCGGACTGATCGAGCAGCGGTCTCGCGCGAATCTCGCGGGGCGTCGTGACCCAAAGGTAAAAGCCGCCCCCGGCTTTGCTGGTACGCATGGTGGAAGGCCAATGTTCGGCAATCGCGGCGTCGGCCATCTCGCGCCGCAGCCGCAACTCTACGCGAAGCTGCGCGACATGCGCGTCGTAGCCGGTCTCCAAGTAATCGCTTATCGCCGCTTGCACGTACAAACTCGTGGCCATATCCAGCGCTTGCTTGCGCAGGAGTAATCGTTCCAAAATCGTTCGCGGCGCCGCCAGCCAGCCGACGCGCAGCGAGGGCGCGATCGTTTTGCTGAACGTGCTCAAATAGACGACGGAATCCGGCGCGAGCCCAACCAGCGGCGGGTGCCCTCCCTGAGAGAGCTCGCCGTACGGATCGTCCTCGATGATTGGAATGCCGGCGCGGCGCGCGAGCGTAACCAGCCGCTCGCGGCGATCCGCGTTCATCGTCACGTTCGTCGGATTGTGCAGCGACGGCATCGTGTAAATGAAACGCGGGCGGCGCGTGCGCAAAATCGCCTCGACGTGATCGACGCGCATTCCGTCCTCGTCGACCGGCACGGGTATCGCGCGCAGGCCGCAGATCTGGAATATCTGCAGAGCGCCGGGATAGCTCGGCGTTTCCACGATGATTTCGTCACCCGGCTCGGCCAGCGATTGCGCGACGACCATGATGCCCTGCGTCGATCCGGTTAGAACGATGACGTCCTTCGGCTGCGTGCGCGCGCCGCGCAGCGCCATGCGCTGCGATATCGCGTTGCGCAGCGGCTCGTAGCCTTCTGAATCGCCGTACGAGAGAATGAAGCGCGGATCGGAGGCCACGCGCGAGAACGATTTCGCGAGCTCGCCCAGCGGCGAAGGCTGGTCCGGTGCGACGCCCTGCACGAAACTAATCCGCCCCGGCTCTTGCTTTGCGGCCAGCTCGCCCAAGATGGTCGGAAACTCGCCGACGCGCCACGGCGGCAGGGTGACCCACCACGGCACACTCGCGGAACGTTCAGGTTGACCGGGCCGCAGTTGCGGTACCACGCGCGACCCGGATCCGACCTTCTGCTCGATCAGACCGTCGGCCACCAACTCGCGGTAGGCGTGGACCACGGTGCTCCGGTTTACATCTAAATGCCCGGCCAGCGTGCGCTCGGGGGGCAGGCGCGTGGATTCAGGCAGCGTGCCCGCAAGGATCGACTCGCGCAGCGCCTCGTAAATCTGACGGTACAGGGGCACGATGCTGTCCCGGTCCAGGTCCGGAAGCGCGCCAAGCCATCCAATTTTAGACATTTCCCGTCCATTTCGCCGATTGGATGGCACACCCCCTACTTTGGCGGTTGCGCAGGTGCCTGCCCGGTTGTCATGCTCTTTGCGGCGAAATGACGCCTTCGCACTTTTACTTAGGAGCTCTCATCTGTGGCTGAACATCAAGTGGACGCGGTCGTTATCGGCGCGGGCCCCGGCGGTTATCACGCGGCCATTCGCCTCGGCCAGCTCGGCAAAAAAGTTATCTGCGTCGATCGCGACGAGGTCGGCGGCGTTTGCTTGAATTGGGGATGCATTCCGACCAAAGCGCTGCTCCATGTCGGGGAAGTCGTCCGCCACATCGATCACGCCGGTGCGATCGGCCTCAAAGTACCGAAAGCGGACGTCGATCGCGAGGGCGTCGCGAAGTTCAAAACCGACGTCGTGAACTCGAACGTGGGCGGCGTGAAGACACTCTTCAAAGCCAACAACGTGCAGTTCATCTACGGTGAGGCCGGCTTCAAGAGCGCGAACGAGATCGTCGTCAAGAAGAAAGAGGGCGGCGAGGACACGATCAAGGCGCAGCACGTCGTCATTGCGACGGGCTCCGCACCGATCGACGTTAAAGCGTGGCCGCGCGACGGCGAGTACATCATCAACTCCGATGACGCCGTGCAGATGAAAAAGATTCCGAAGACGATGCTCGTCATCGGCGGCGGCGTGATCGGCTTGGAGTTCGCGACGGTGTACACGCGTCTCGGCGCCAAAGTGCTGGTCATCGAAGCGATGCCGCAGATTCTCACCGGCACAGATCTCGAGATATCGAAGACGCTCGGACGCATCCTCAAAAAGCAGGGCGTCGAGATCATGCTCAACACCAAAGTGGGCGACATCAAGAAGAACGGCAAGATCGTCAAAGCCACGTTCAACGGCGAAGGCACGAGCGGCAAAGACGAAACGCGCGAATTCGAATGTGTACTCGTGGCAGTCGGACGCCGTCCGGTGACCGACGGCCTGAATCTCGACAAAGCCGGCCTCTCCACCAACGATCGCGGCTTCATCGACGTCGACGCGCAGCGCCGCACGAAGGTCGCCAACGTGTTTGCAATCGGCGACATCACCGGCGCGCCGATGCTTGCGCACAAGGGCATGAAAGAAGGCGTGATTGCGGCCGAAGTCATCGGCGGCGACCGCTCCGCGGCATTCGATCCGGTTGCGATTCCGAACTGCGTCTACACCGATCCGGAAGTTGCGACGGTCGGGCTTTCCGAGGAAGAAGCCAAGGCCAAAGGCTATGAAGTGCGCATCGGCAAGTTCCCGCTTGCAGCCAGTGGACGCGCCCGTACGATGAACGAGACCGACGGCCTCATCAAGCTCGTCGGCGACGCGAAGACCGACATGCTGCTCGGCATGCACATCGTCGCGCCGCAAGCGGAGTCGCTGATCGGCGAAGGCGTCATCGCACTCGAAATGGGCGCGACGCTGGAAGACATTGGATTGTCGATTCATCCGCATCCGACTTTGACCGAAGGCATCATGGACGCGGCCGAAGCTGCGCACGGAAAAGCGATTCACATCGTCAACGCCAAGAAGGCCGCGCCTCAACCGGTGGCGGCTCGCTAGCGTCGCGATGATTGCGATTGGGCGGGCCGGGACGGTACGCATGGGTGGCCGGGACGCCCGCCTTTTCGCATCCTGCGAAAAGCGCTACTCGCTGAAAATTTCGCTAACGCCCTCCGTGGCTACGCGAAATTTCTCAGACGCCCGTCCACCCATGCGTACCGCCCCGTCCCACCCAATCACAAACATCGCTCGTACGCTCGCAGGAAAGACACGTGTCACTCAAGTGGTCGTGGTGAGTTTGCCGAACCATGGGCCGCGCTTGTCGAGGCCGACGGCATGAGAACCGCAATGCTGCTCGACCTTGGGCGGCGGCCCTACCGCGAAGTGTGGGATCTTCAGCATTCGTTGCATGAAGCGGTGCGTAATGGTGGGTGCGATGAGACGTGGATCTTTGTCGAACACGATCCGGTCGTAACGCTTGGACGCAATGCGAAGCAAAACAATGTGCTGCTTTCGGAAGAGATGTTGCGTGCGCGCGGCGTCGATCTCGTTAGCATCGAGCGTGGCGGGGATGTGACGTATCATGGTCCGGGCCAGCTCGTCGTGTATCCGATTCGCAGGTTGGAGCGCTTTCGGGAAGTCGTGCCGCTCGTGCGGACGCTCGAGGGTGCGGTCATCGACGCAGTTGGGAAGTTTGGCGTGACTGCGGAGCGGTGGAGCGAGCATGCGGGCGTTTGGGTTGGTTCTAATCAGATTTGCGCGATTGGGCTGGCAGTGCAGAAAATGACGTCGCTGCACGGAATAGCGTTAAACGTGAGTACCGAGCTCTCGTACGATACGCTCATCAACCCGTGCGGACTGACTGATCGCGGCATCACCAGTCTCTCGCGCGAGACCGGGCGTGCCGTTAGCGTTGCGGATGCGAAACCCGTGCTGCGAGCGGCGCTGTCTGAAGCCTTTGGTATCACCTTCGAGGACGCCCCGGCGCGTCCGATCACGAAAGCATCCTAAGTGGCCATCGAAATCAATCTGCTCGACGATACTGCTCCGAGGCGCGTGCCCAAGCCGGAGTGGCTAAAAGTCAAACTGCCGCGCGGCGACGATTACGAGCGCGTGAAGGCCAAAGTCAACACGCTGCAGCTAAATACGGTCTGCAAAGAAGCGATGTGCCCGAATCTTGCGGAGTGCTGGGGCGCGGGTACCGCGACCATCATGATTTTGGGCGATACGTGCACGCGCGGCTGCCGCTTCTGCAACGTGAAGACGGGTAATCCCAAAGGCGTCGTGGATTGGATGGAACCGATCCGCGTGGCGGAAGCCGTGCGCGACATGGGTTGGAAGTATTTGGTGCTCACTGCGGTCGATCGCGACGATCTGCCCGACGGCGGCGCGCTTATTTTTGCGAATACGGTTCGCGCGATTCACGAAAAAGTGCCGGGCTCGAAGGTTGAGATTCTCAGCGGCGACTACCGGGGCGATTTAACGGCGATGGACATCGTCATGGATGCAGCCCCGGACGTGTTCGCGCATAATTTGGAGACGGTGCGCCGGCTTACGCCGCGCGTGCGCGACAAGCGCGCAAAGTACGATCAGTCGCTCCGCATTTTGGAATACGCGAAACAGCGCGCGCCGCAGCGGTTCACCAAGACGTCCCTGATGCTCGGATTGGGCGAGACCGACGAAGAGCTGGAAGCGGCGATGGATGATGCGCGTGCGGTAGGCGTAGACATCTTCACCATGGGCCAGTATTTGCAGCCCACCAAAAAGCATCTGCCGGTCGAGACGTTCGTGACCCCGGAGAAGTTCGCCGAACTGGGACGCTTGGCGAAATCGAAAGGCTTCCACCAAGTGGTTTCGAGCCCGCTCTCCCGCAGCTCGTACCACGCCGAGCAGGCCTTCACGGTCTAACCGGCCGCCGAAGCAACCAGGGGCGGCCCGGCCGGGTTTTGTAACCCGACATACCAGGGTTATCTTTCTCCGGAGGCTCCGTGACGAAGTTCTTCCTCGGCCGTCCGATTTTCGCGGCGGTTTGCTCGCTGGTAATTATTATTGCCGGCGCGATTGCCATTCCGACGCTGCCGATCGCCCAGTATCCGCAGATCGCGCCTCCGGTCGTCACGGTCAGCGCCATTTACATCGGCGCGAGTCCCCAGGCGGTGGAGTCTTCCGTCACCACGCCGCTGGAAGAAGCCATCAACGGCGTCGAGGGTCTGCGCTACATGAGTTCGACCAGCGCGCAAGGCGTTGCGACGATCACGTGTACCTTCAACTTGGGCACGAATCTGGACATCGCCGCGACGGATGTGCAGAACGCGGTACAGTCGGCGCTGGGGCAACTCCCGGCGGAAGTCATTCAGACCGGCATCAACGTCACGAAGAACTCGGGCAATTTCATCATGGGCGTCGCGCTCACGTCCGACAATTCGAAATACGACCAGCTTTTTCTCAGTAACTACGCAGAGCTCAACATCGTCAACGACCTCAAGCGCGTGAACGGCGTGAGCAACGTTGTGATCTTCGGACAACGCCGCTACGCGATGCGCATTTGGCTCGATCCGCACCGCCTAGCCGGCGCGGGGCTCACGACATCGGACGTGGTGGGTGCCCTTCAAGAGCAGAACGTCCAGGTCGCGGCCGGCACCATCGGCGGCGCGCCCGAACCGCGCAACCAGCCGTACACGATCACGGTGAACGCGCTGGGGCGCCTGAGCAGTCCGGATGAGTTCAAGCAGATCATCTTGCGCACGAACGCGGGCGGTCAGTTCACCCGGCTTGGCGATGTTGCGCGCATCGATCTCGGCTCCGAAGATTACGGTAACTTTTTACGCTACGACGGAAACGATAATACCGTCGGCCTGGGCGTCGAGCAGCTCACGACTGCCAACACGCTCTCAGTCGCGAAAGCCGTCACGGCGCGTATGAACGAGCTCGCAAAGACGTTTCCGGCCGGCGTGCATTGGAAAGTCGCGTTCAACACCAGCACATTCGTCGACGCGTCGATCAAGGAAGTGCTGCTCACGCTGATCCTGTCGATCGTGCTGGTCGTGCTCGTCATCTACCTGTTCTTGCAAGATCCGCGTTCGACACTGATCCCGGCGGCGACGATTCCGGTATCGCTCATCGGCGCTTTCGCAGTGATGAAGCTCTTCGGGTTTACGATTAATACCGTAACGCTATTCGGCTTGACGCTTGCGACCGGCTTGGTAGTCGACGATGCCATCGTGGTCATCGAGAACATCGCGCGCTTCATCCAAGAGAAAGGGATGAAAGGCGCGGCAGGCGCGGCTGCGGCGATGCACGAGGTGCAGAGCGCGGTCGTCGCATCCTCGCTGGTGCTGCTCGCCGTGTTCGTTCCCGTTGCGTTCTTCCCGGGCACCACCGGACAATTGTACAAACAGTTCGCCTTGACGATCGCCGCGTCTATTACCATCTCGCTCTTTGCTGCCCTTACGCTTGCACCGATGCTCTCTTCGCGCTTGCTGCGCCCGCGTGAAGAATCGGAACACGGATTCTTCGGCTGGTTCAACAAAGGGCTGCACGGTTTCCGCGAATGGTACCGCCGCATGCTGCCGCGATTATTCCGCGCGCGTTACGCCGTCCTCGTCTTATTCATACTCGCTCTTTTCGGAACGTGGCATTTCTATCGCGTCACTCCCACCGGCTTTATTCCGAATGAAGACCAGGGGTATTTCATCGTCTTAGTGCAGGCGCCCGAAGGCACGTCGCAGGCCAACGAACGCCGCGTCGCGATCAAAGCCGAAAATATCATCCGCTCTACTCCCGGCGTGAGCGACGTGTTCGACGTCGGCGGTTTCAGCTTCAGCGGCGCCTCACCCAACGTCGGCATCATGTTCGTTCTTCTCAATCCGTGGTCGCAACGCGCCGGTTTCGCCGAATCGATGACCGGCATTCTTTACGCCGGGCCGAATGCTATCACACCGCGTTTCCAACACGAAATTCCCGACGCGCAGGTATTCGCGTTCAACCCGCCGGCGATCAACGGCGTCGGCAGCTTCAGCGGCTTTCAATACGAATTAGAAGATCGCAGCAACCTGGGCTTCCAAAAGCTGATGCAGACTGCGTACGGCTACATGATGCTCGGAAACGCGCCGAATCAACCGCTCACGCAGGTCTTCACGCAATTTCGCATCAATTCGCCGCAATTGCAAGTCGGCGTCGATCGCAGTAAAGCGAAGGCCATCGGCATTTCGCTCGCGGATCTCTTCAATACGATGCAGGTCGATCTGGGATCGCTCTACGTCAATAACTTCAGCTATTTGAACCGCTCCTATCGCGTGTACGTGCAAGCCGACACGAAGTACCGCGATCGCATTGCGGCGCTGGGCGGACTGTACGTGCGCTCCGCACAAGGCGGCATGACGCCCGTTTCGGCCCTGTTGCAAACTCAACAGGTCCTTTCACCGCCCGTCATCTCGCATTACAATCTGTTCCGATCAATCGAAATCAGCGGTCAGGCTGCGCCCGGATACGGCAGCGGTCAGGCGATCTCCGCGATGGACGACATCTCCAAAAAGGTCGATCCGAAAGGCGTAAGCCACGAGTGGTCGGGCCTGACGCTCGACGAGATTCAAGCCGGTCCGCTCGCTGCTATCATTTTTGGGCTCGGCATCGTGTTCGTGTTTTTGGTACTCGCGGCGCAGTACGAATCGTTCGTCGATCCGCTCATCGTCATTTTGGCGGTGCCTGCGGCGCTGCTCGGCGCGCTGCTCTTCATGAACTTCCGCATCTTCATGGGACACTTGCCCTTCCCGCTAATGCTGCTGGGCGGCGACGCGAACTTGACGCAAGACGCCTACGCGCAAGTCGGGTACGTCATGCTGATTGGCCTCGCGAGCAAGAGCGCGATCTTGATCGTCGAGTTCGCGAACCAGCAATTGAAGGCGGGCGCCGACGTCATCACGGCGGCGCTGCGCGCGGCGCAAACCCGTCTGCGGCCGATCCTGATGACGTCCATCGCCTTCATCATTGCGGTGGTGCCGCTGGTCTTCGCGACGGGCGCGGGCAGCAATGCGCGCCACTCCTTAGGAACGGCGGTTTTCGGCGGGATGATCGTCTCGACGATTCTAAATTTGGCCATCACGCCGGTGCTCTACGTTATCGTGAAATCGTGGTCGCTGCGGCGCCGCGGCGGCGGCGACGGCCGCACATATCGCCTGGAACCGGCGCAGGAGCCGCCTGTGCCCGTCTAATCGAAGGTCCTAGGACTTTTATCGAACCCGTCCAACCTGGGCTATTAAATTTAATACGTCCCACTGTTGGAGAACGATATGGTTCGCACGTTATTTCGTACCTCCGCGGCCTTGACGTTGATTGCCGCGCTGGGTACCGCCCCGGCCTTCGCCGATCCGATGGGGATCTTCGGCGCTGCCGTCTCGGGCGCGAACACGGCAATCAAGAACGCGGAAAAGAGCACCCCGGTCGCACAAGTGCCGCCGGTGACGCAACAGCCGGTCGGGGGCGCAGCTCCGGTCGGCCTGCCGGCGGGCTTCACGTATACGCTGGATTTTTCGACTGCGTATCCGTTCGGCAACGTCGGCACGAAGGGCAAAAAATGGCTGCAGGGCGGCATGGACGCCGTCGTTGGCTACGGCTTCAACCCGACGACGCGTTTGGTCGCAAACTACTATGAACTGCAGCACTATCCGGTCGGCTTCAACAGCGGGCAGGTAGGCCTGTTTCTTCCGCCGGGCTTTCCGCAGACGCCAGGCGTGAATCCGAGCTGCGTCGATCTAAGCGGCAAAAGCTCGGCGACGTGCACGGGCATCAATCCGCAAATCGACGTGACCACGAAAGACAAATTCGCGCTGTTCATGTTCGAGAAGCTTTTCAACGTGGGCAAGATCGGATCGCACACGGTGCCGATCGTCATTACGCCGACGTACGTCTCGCGCTGGTCGCAGGTTGCCGCATCCAACGGTAGCGGCGACGTGGTGCCGTTCGTGGATCTGAACGGCATTCCGCACACAAACATCAACACGCGTACGGCGCAGGTGTACTCGCTTGCCGTCACGCTGCCGTTTCTGAAGACCCCGAAGATGTTCGGCACATTCACCGTTGCGCCGTCGTGGCTGGTGCACACCGCGGGATTGAATCAGCAGAACCACGCGCAGCTGTATCAAATCCTGTATCTGGAGTACACGCCGACGAACACCATGAAAATTTTCGTCGAGCCCGAGAGCTCGCGCGATTATCTGCCGGCGGACACGTACGCGCAGCACTTGAACGCGTACTTCTTGGGCGTCTCGCAGCAAGTCGGGAAGGTGGGCTTCGTGCAGGTTGTGCTCAACAGCGGCAGCCCCTCGAACTACTCGCCCTACGGCGTCAAACAACTCAATTGCCTTCAACTGCCTTGCTCGCAGAACACGCTGCCGACGGTCGGCGGTCTAAAAGCAACGCAGGTTCAACTGCAGTTCGGCATCGGTTCGCCGAGCGTGATCCAGTTTTAAACGGGGTTCGCACAGATGTTTAAATCCGCACATCGCACGCTCGCGGCTCTTGCCGTCGTCGCGCTCTCGGCCTGTTCCAGTCCGCCCAACGGCGGCCCCGGGCCGGTGATTCCGGTCCTGCCGCCCGGCGGCGGCGTAACGCAACAATCGTTCGCAGGTATCGGCGACAGTTTGACGTTCGGCGAACAGTCGGACGGCATGCTCGGCGATCCGTCCGCCACAAGTCCCGCTTCGGGCCTTCCCGGCGGTATCGTTCCGGTCACGCAAGAAAACGGTTTCTGGGCGCTCATGTACGCGCAAATGAACGGCATCGCGCTCGATCCGGCGCACTATAACGTCACTACGAAGCTCGGCGATCCCGCAACCTCGCCGCTTCCGCTGATTCACGCCCCCGGGCTGGGATCGCAACTCGTCGTCTCTGCAGTCGCTCCGCCGTTCGCTCCGACGCATTCGAGCTGCGATGTCTTCAATCAAACGGCATTCGATGCAAGCGGCTGGGGCAGCACGCGGATGAATGCCGGCGCGCCGATCGCCGACGTGGCGGTTCCCGGCGCGACGATGCACGAAGCGATCGCGCAAACCGGACCGCTCACCGGTCCGTCCACGCAGCCAAACTGCGGCTACGTAACGATTCCGGGCGACCCGACCTCGGGCGGCTTGCAATCGCTGATAAATGCCGAAAGCGAGATGTATTATCCCGTGCTCGGACAATTCCAGCGCACGCTCGGCGCCGGAAAAGCCACCCAGTTGAACGCGGCGCTCTCGCTAAAACCA
This sequence comes from Vulcanimicrobiia bacterium, assembly GCA_025934645.1. Lineage (GTDB taxonomy): Bacteria > Vulcanimicrobiota > Vulcanimicrobiia > Vulcanimicrobiales > Vulcanimicrobiaceae > JAICWY01. The sequence goes on along the minus strand of JAICWY010000006.1, from coordinate 599 downwards.
ACGCTTACCACCGTGTGGCTCGGCGCGAACGATCTGCTCAAGTACATCTTCTCGCACGGCGCGTCGCCGGCGACCGATACACCGCAGCAGCTCGGCGCCGATCTGACGACCATCATAACGTCGCTGCAGAAAAACGGCTCCAAAGTCGTCGTCGCAAATCTGCCGGACATCCTCGGCAATCCCGCAACGAATGAAGCTCCGGTCCCGCAATTTTTCCCGCAAACGAAACTCTCGGCGGATCTCCAAGGTCTCGGCGTACCGGCTGCATCGGCGGCCGCGATTGCCGGATACGTTTCGGCGACATACACCAAAGGCAACGGCGGTTTCCTCACCGAGAGCGGTTTCCTGACTCTCGTCTCGCAAATCAAAGCGAACGCGACCAATCCGGCATTCGTTCCGAATCTCGATCCGAACGGACCGGGAACCGGCGCAGGCGCGCTGTATCTCGACCAGACCTTCGCCGCGCAAGCGATTGCGCTCAACGCCGGCTACAATCAGGCGATCGATCAAGTGGCTTCGGGCACCGGTGCAGCGCTCGTCGACGTGCAAACCGCGTTCCAAGGTTTGGACGCATCGGGCTTGCCGCTCGCGCCGGGCGT
>JAICWY010000084.1 GCA_025934645.1 Vulcanimicrobiia bacterium | reverse complement strand
GACGTTCAAAGCTACATACGAGCAATCCCGGATTTTCCTATTCCCGGGATCCTTTTCCGTGACATTACCCCACTTCTGAAAGACAAGCAAGGCTTTCAGGCGGCGATCGATCTCTTCGTCGAGAGATTCAAAGGGCGCGGAATCGATTACGTCGTCGGAATCGAAGCGCGCGGGTACATGCTCGGTTCACCACTCGCTTACTCGATCGGCGCCGGATTCGTGCCGGTGCGCAAACCCGGAAAGCTTCCCTACAGCAAGCTGAGCGAATCCTACGCGCTCGAGTACGGCACGAACTCGCTGGAGATTCACGCCGACGCGCTCGGCAACGGCGATCGCGTGCTGGTCGTGGACGATTTGCTTGCGACAGGCGGAACGGCAGCGGCGACGCGCCGGCTGTTGGAACGGCTCGGCGCCAAAATCGAGGGCTTCGCGTTCCTGATCGAACTCGAAGCGCTCAAGGGACGAGACGCTTTGAACGGCGTCGACGTTACTACGTTTATAACGTACTGATTCTAAGGCGGAGAATTTTCGAGGGATGCGTCTGAAACGGCCGGCGGCCTTACTCGCGCTCATCGCAGCTGCGGCGATTTTCGCCGGCGGGCACGGCCGCGCGCAAGAGACCCCGCCACCCGCTCCGGCGGCCGGCCCCACGAACCCGCCGATTCCCTCGCCCAAGCCGGCGCCCGACGATCCGAAACTTCACAAATTCGCGGTGCAGCAGTTTTTGGCGTGGCAGCAAGGGCAGGTCGACCGTTCGCTCTACTCCGAGAACGTCAACGACGAGCTTACGGACGACATGATGGACGACGCGACCAAAACGCTGGCGCGCCTGGGTGCGCTGCAGCAAACCACGTTTCGCGGGCTCGCCAAAGCCAAAGAAGTCACGTTCTACGTCTACAAGATGACCTGCGAACACGGCAGCGTGGACATGGACTTCGCCATGGATCCGGACGGCAAGGTCGCCGTGATCTTTTTCGAATAATGTGGCATCATAGACGTTAATCTATGACCATCGCGGAGCTCGTACAGAAGGTGCAGACCTACGACCCGTCGCTCGACGGGTCGTGGCTTATGCGCGTGTACGAGGTCGCGGATACGGCGCACGAGGGGCAACGCCGCGCCTCAGGTGAGTCCTACATCGAGCATCCGCTTGCGGTGGCCGGCATTCTGGCCGACCTGGAGATGGATCGCCAAACCATCGCCGCCGCGCTGCTGCACGACGTCGTCGAAGACACCAGCATCACCACCGAGCAAGTCGCCTCCGAGTTCGGCGAAGAGATCGCCAGCCTCGTCGACGGCGTGACCAAGCTCACCCGCATTCCGTATCAGTCCAAAGAAGAAGCGCAGGTCGAAAACTTGCGCAAGATGTTCATGGCGATGGCCAAGGACATCCGCGTCATCATCATCAAGCTCGCGGACCGCTTGCACAACATGCGCACGTTAGGCAGTTTAGCCGACGCAAAACAGCAAGCGATCGCGCGCGAGACGCTCGACATCTACACGCCAATCGCGCACCGTCTCGGCATTTGGAAAATCAAATGGGAGATGGAAGACCTCTGCCTGCGCTACATCGATCCCGAGGGTTACCGCGAGATCGTCGAGCGCGTAGCCAAGACGCGGCAAGAGCGCGAGCGAAACGTTGCCGAGGCAATCCGGCGCTTGGAGAGCGACTTCAAAGATCTGGGCATCAACGCCGAAATTCAAGGCCGGCCCAAGCACTTCTATTCGATCTACACGAAGATGAAGAAGGGCCGCGACTTCTCCACCATTTACGATCTCACGGCGATTCGCATCATTGTCGACTCGGTCAAAGATTGCTACGCGACGCTGGGCGCCGTGCACGCGCTGTGGACGCCGCTGCCGGGGCGCTTCAAAGATTACATCGCGATGCCCAAACCCAACATGTACCAGTCGCTACATACGACGGTCGTGGGGCCGGAGGGCGAGCCACTCGAGATTCAGATCCGTACGTGGGAGATGCACCGCACCAGCGAGTACGGCATCGCGGCGCACTGGCGCTACAAAGAAGGCGGCAAGGTCGACCAATTCGAGAACAAACTCTCGTGGCTGCGGGCGCTGCTTGAATGGCAAAAGGACATGCGCGATTCGCGCGTGTTCATGGAGAATCTCAAACTCGATCTGTTCGATTCGCAGGTCTTCATTTTCTCGCCGCGCGGCGACGTGTTCAGCATGCCTGCCGGCGGAACGCCGCTCGACTTTGCGTACAACGTGCACACGGACGTCGGCAACCATTGTGTCGGCGCGCGCGTGAACGGGCGCATCGTGCCGCTCGATCACACGCTGCAGAACGGCGATATCTGCGAGATTCTCGTCAATAAATCCAGCGGGCATCCCTCGCTGGACTGGCTCTCGATCGTCAAGACGAGCAGCGCCAAGCACAAGATTAAACAGTGGTTCCGTAAGGAGCGCCGCGAGGAGAACGTGCTCGTGGGCCAAGAGGCCATCGAACGCGAGCTCGCGCGTCAGCACATCGGTTTCTCGACCCTTAGCGGTGAGGTGATTGAGAAGATCGCTGCGCGCATGAACTATACGACTCCGGCGGATTTGTACGCGGCCGTGGGTTTTGGGGACCAGTCCGCGCAGTCGATCGCAAATCGAATCAAGGACGAACTCAAGTCCAACAACGTCGTCGATTTTCAAACGATTACGCGTCCGCCCTCGGTTTCGCGCCGCGTGGCGCGCAAGACGAGCGGCATCCGGATTGCCGGCGTCGACGACGTGCTGGTGCGTCTCTCCAAATGTTGCAGCCCGGTACCCGGGGATCCGATTATCGGCTACGTGACGATCGGCAAAGGCGTTTCGGTGCACCGCGCGGACTGCCCGAATGTGGCGTACATGACGGCCACGCCGGAGCGGATGCTGGAAGCGACGTGGGCCGGCAAGACGGAGATCCTGCACGCGGTCGACATTGAAATCGAGGCGCTGGATCGTCCGCAGCTGCTGCAAGACGCGATGGCAGTGTTTGCGGAGCTGAAGACGCAAGTGAGTTCCGTCACCGCGCGTGTGAAACGCGATCGCCACGCGCTGGTAAGTTTAACGGTGCAGATCCGCGATCTCGAGCATCTGCACCAAATTCTGCGCAAACTCGAGACGCTCAAAGAAGTGCGGCGCGTCTACCGCGTCACCAAGCGGGAAGCAAAGTCGTCATAAGTTCCCCGCTGCTGCTCGCGGGTGCGGCGCTTGCAGGCGGCGCTATCAATAGCGTCGCTGGGGGCGGCAGTTTCCTGACCTTTCCCGCGCTGCTCTTTGCCGGCGTTCCGGCGATTCCGGCGAACGCGACGAACAACACGGCGATGTGGCTGGGCGTCGTGGCGAGCGCTCGCGGCTATCGCGAAGAGATCAGCACGTACCGGCGCGTGATCGTTCCGGCGATGACGGTGAGTCTGATCGGCTCGCTCGGCGGCGCGATTCTTCTGCTGCACACGCCGCCCAAAATCTTCGAACACATGATTCCGTGGCTGCTGCTCTTCGCCACGCTGGTCTTTGCGTGCGCGCCGCTTCTTACGCGTAAGCACGCGCCCAAAGACGTGCACTCGCCCTGGCAGCTGGCGCTGCAGTTCATCGTGTCCGTGTACGGGGGCTACTTCGGTGCGGGCATGGGCATTCTGATGCTCGCAATTCTCTCGTTCTCCGCGTTGCCGAGTATGAACGCGATGAACGGCGTGAAGAACCTGCTCTCGATCGTCATCAACGGCATTGCCGTCGTCCCGTTTCTGATTGCCGGCGCCATCAATTGGCCGATCGCCCTGCTCATGGCCGTGTTTGCAATGGTGGGCGGCTACTTTGGCGCGCGCGTGTTCCGGCGGGTGCCCTCGCATATCACGCGCGCGCTGGTGCTGCTCATCGGGTTAGGGATGAGCGGGTACTTTTTCTTCCGGTAATCCCGGCTGCGGACCGCGCGCGGCGCGTTTCGCACGGCGGCGCTGCACCCACGGCTCGATGTGGTTGGCGGTCCACAGGTAGAGCGTCGGCACGACGACCAGCGAGAGCATCGTCGAACAAAGCAGACCGCCGATGACGACCGTGCCGAGCGGCGCTTGCGTGGAGCTTCCAGCCTCGATGTTGGCTGCAATCGGCAGCATGCCGCCGGTCGTCGCCAGGGTGGTCATAATAATCGGACGCAGCCGCAGCGGCGCGGCTTGCAGCACCGCTTCACGCGCAGTCAGGCCGCGATGGCGCAACTGGTTTGTAAACTCGACCACCAAGATCGCATTCTTCACCACGATGCCGACGAGCATCAGCAAACCGATGAACGCAGTCAAGCCGAACGAACGCTGCGTTATGACGAGCGCCAAGACGACGCCGGCTAGCGAGAGCGGCACCGACATCATGATGATGAGCGGATGCAGCAGCGATTCGAATTGGGCTGCGAGCAGCATGTAAATCAGCAGCACCGCGAGCAGTACGATAAGACCCAGGCTCGAGAACGTGTCGTTCTGCTGCGTAACCGATTGACCGAACTGCCAGTAATATCCGGACGGCAGGCCGATCGAATCCATCACTTGCGTGGCTTGTTCCACCACGGCGCCCAGGGGAACGTTCGTGAGCGTCGCCGTTACGTCGATCTCGCGCTGCTTGTCCTGACGCGTGATCTCCGAAGGGCCTGCGCCGATCGCAACGTTTGCGACATCGGAGAGTGGAATGGTTTGCAGCGAATAGGCCTGGCCGGGCGTTGCGGCCGGCGATGCGGCAAGCGACGTTCCGGACGTTCCAGCGGCGGGAACCTGCAGCTGCAGATCGGCGATCGACTGGTACGAGCGGCGCTGATCGGGCGGTAACTGCACGATGATCGGATACTGCGTGCCGTTGATCTGCAGGTACGAAGCGATCGTTCCGCTCGTCGCCGTATCGACGGTTTGCGTAATCGTCTGTGTCGAAAGGCCGAGCTGCGCCGCGCGTGCCCGGTTCACGTCGACGTTGAGCAGCGGCTGGGAGGGCGTGATGCTGGTGTCCGGCCGCGTAACGCCTTGAATTTGCGCGAGCCGCGGAATGATTCTGCTCTGCGCGATTTGATAGAGCGTGTTGACGTCGGATCCGTAGATCTGAATGTCGAGCGCGTCTTGGCCGCGCGCGATGATGCTCTGAACGATGTCGATCGTGCGCCCGAATGCGAGCAGCCCCGGAATCGGCTTGCCGAAGATCGCGCGGTATTTCGCGAATTGCGGATTGCTCGGGCGGTGCTGCGCGCCCGAAGCGCCACCTCGCCGGCCGCCTGCGCCAAAGCCGCCGCTGAGTGCGCCTTGCCATTGCTGCACGAACTGGCCGGCTTGCGCGCTGGTCGTGCCCGGTTTGAGGGTGAGCGAGACGTTGGCGGTGTTGCTGGCGTTGGTAGAGTTAAATCCGCCCCCGCTGCCGACTTGCACGCCGATGTCGACGATGCGCGGATCTTTGCGCATGCGGCTCTCGACGTCTTGCGCCACGCCGTTCATCACGTTCAAGGCGGTACCGTTGGGCATGCGCAGATTAAAGCGCACGTAACGCGAGTTGGACGCGGGGAAGAGTTCGGTTTTAACGGCGCCCAAGCGAATGACGAGCAGCGTTCCAATGATGATAATGCCCGCTACTGCAAGCACGCGGCCCGGGTGGTCGACGCACCACGCCAGCCGCGCGCGATACCACGTTGAAAACCGCTCGTACGTCTGATCGAACTTGGCGACGAAGCGTGCGTAGCCGCCTTTGCGGTGCCCGTTCGTGTGCGGCTTTTCATCGCGCAGCAGCAGCGTCGAGAGCATCGGCACCGTGGTGACGGCTACAACGAACGAGAGCGCGACGGCGGTCATTACCATCAGCGCAAACGGTCCGAACAGCAAACCTTGCAGGCCGGGAATGAGCATCAGCGGCACGAACACCGTTATGACGGTGACGGACGAGGCCAGCACCGCGCTCAGAATTTCGGCGACCGCCGATTCCGCGGCTTCCTTCACGTGCTGGCCGCGCGACATGTGCCGGTAGATGTTCTCGATCACGACGATGGCGTCGTCGACAATCAGGCCGACGGCCAGCGCCAGCCCTCCGAGCGTCATCGTGTTGAGCGAGAAGCCGAACATGTACGCAGCGAACAGCGTGCCGAGCACCGAAATCGGCAGCGATATCGCCACGATGAGCGTGGACCGCCAGGAATGGAGGAAGAGCAGAATGATGAGGATGGCGAGCACGGCGCCGTAGAGTGCCGTATGCTCTAGCGCGCTTACCGCGTCGCTGATAAAGCCCTTCTGATCGAAGACCACGCCGAACTTCATGTCGGGATAGCGCTTTTGCAACTGCGCGATCTTCGCGTACACGCCCGTCGCGGTTTGCACGACGTTCGCATTCGGCTGGGCCGTGATGGAGACGCCAAGCGCAGGCACGCCGTTCAGCCGTTGGAACGTGCGCTGCTCCTCGATGGAATCGCTGACCGTCGCGACATCGCGCAGGTAGACCGGCGCGCCGTTGCGCGTGGCAACGATAACATTCGCGATCTGCTGGGCGTCGGTAAAGAGCGCGTTCGTCTGAATCTGATACTCGTTTTGCGCTATCTGCACGATGCCGGCCGGCAGGTTCACGTTCTCTTGCTGGACGCGGTTGACGATTTGTGTCATCGTCAAGTTGTCCGCAGCCAGTTTCGTCGCGTCGGGCTGGATCATGACCGCGCGCTGCTGGTCGCTGTTCACCGATACCGACGCAACGCCGCTGACTGCGGAGAATTCGTCCGAGATGACGTTCGTCCACAAATCGCCGAGGTCGCGCATGCTCATGTTGTTGTCGGTGACGTACATGCGCACGACGGGAAGCGAATTCGGATCGAACTTATTGACCGTCGGTTGCGAGAGATTCGGATCGTTGGGCAGGCTCTTGAAGATGCGCTGGACCTGCTGCTGCACGTCGACGGCGGCCGTGTCGATGTTGACGCCGTAATAAAACTGCGCGGTGACGGTGCTCACGCCTTCGGCGGAAGTCGAGTTGATCTGTTGGATGCCCGCAACGCGGCTCACCGCATTTTCGACCGGCCGCGTAATGAGCGTTTCCATTTGCTGCGGCGCAACGTTGGTGTACGTTATGCTTACGGAAACCACCGGCGGGGAGAAACTCGGAAGCAGCGCGACCGGAAGCCGCGGGAATGCGAAAAAGCCGAGCACGATAATCGCAGTCGCGATCATCGCAACGGTCACGCGGCGGTTCACCGCAAAACGAGCTATAGACATGAAGTTAGCAGAGTCTTCCCATTGGCTCCGATAGCATTGCACGAGGCGATTAAAGGGGGCTGAGCCGGGCGCCCGCCGCGTGCGCAGCTAACGGCCGCCTTGCTGACACCGCCGGCCACCGGAGTCGTTTGCCGCGCTCGCAGCCCTATGGTAGAATTGCCCGGTTCCGGGTCCGCCCGGATGAAGTTTTTGCCGCTGCCCGCCGCGTGAGGTGGGCCTCCCGTCCGGGAGTCCATAGAAGGCTGAATCCCATGACTGTCGATTACGAAGTCACCTATATTCTGCGTCCGAACCTCGAGGAGAACGAGGTGACGGAGCGCACCACCGCCATTAGCGACGCGCTCAAGGGCAACGGCGCCGAAGTGCTGGGCGTCGAGCTCTTGGGCAAGAAGCGCCTGGCGTACGAAGTCAACGACGTCCGCGAGGGCATCTACGCCGTGATGCGCTTCCGCAGCGACGCGCCGACCGCTCACGAGCTGGAGCGTCAGCTGGGCTTGAACGAAGATGTCATGCGCGCTCTGCTTATCAAGCTGGACAAGCATGCCATCGCGGCGGAGAAAGCCGCGGCCTCGGCTGCGCCGCCGCCACCCCAAGCGTAAAATGCCAGGCCCCTGGCACGGGGCTTCGTTACGCTAGGCCCCGAACCCGCACGCATAGCAGTTTCGTAAAAGAGAGAGTACGCAGATGGCGGCATCTTACAATAAGGTCATTCTCGTCGGGAACCTGGTGCGCGATCCGGAGATCCGGTACGTCGGCTCGGGCGCCGGCGTCACGAAGTTTTCGATCGCGGTCAATCCCAACAAGCGCGACGCAAAACCCGAAGACACGCTCTTCGTCGACATCGTGGCTTGGGACAAGCTGGCCGAGACGTGCAACACGTACCTGAAAAAAGGGTCGAACGTGCTCGTCGAGGGCCGTTTGGTGATCCGCTCGTACGACGACAAAGACGGCAACAAACGCAAAGCAACCGAAGTGGTCATCAACACCATGCAGATGCTCGGCTCGCCGCGCGATCGCCAAGAAGGCGGCGGCGACTCATTCGCCGGCGCATCGGTGGGCGGCGGTTCCCGCATGGACGACGGACTGGACGAAGAGATTCCGTTCTAGCCGTTCTGACCGTTCTGATGCTGTCTCACCCTAACTGGCTAAAAATCACGCGTTAGGATGAAATGGTTCTAAAAGGTGAAATGCCGGACATCGGCCTGTGGTAATAGTCAAAACGCCCTGTATTTACAGGGCGTTTTGCTTTCAAACACGGTCGACCGCACAAGGCCTTGGGATGGCGACCTCCCGAGGAATTTGCGCGCCAATTCTCAATTACCGAAGACAACGAAACTCTCCACCTATCCTCGGTGGCTTAATGGGGATACCGTCAGACCGGCCCGAGGGCTAAATGAGGTTCATGAGAACGAAACTGGCCCGTGGATCAGCGGAGTCTTTAGCCGGACGCACGCTTCGCCGTGTGATTTGTTGGGTAGTTGCAGTAATCGTCGGAATCGGCGCATCAGGCGCGGTGTCGCCGGCGCAAACCGATCCTCCGTATGCGTCGACGTACGCACATT
>JAICWY010000066.1 GCA_025934645.1 Vulcanimicrobiia bacterium | reverse complement strand
GCATTCCGAATCTGCGCCTGCGCGTGCTCGGCGATCGTGAGATCTACGGACAGCCGCCCAAACGCGTAAAGATCCGTGCGGTCAAGGAAGGCGTGCCTGTCACGCTCGCAGATCTCAAAGTCGGCGATTACGTCGTGCACGCGGTGCACGGCATCGGACAGTACTTGGGCCTGCGCACCGAAACGATTCTGGGCGCGACGCAAGATTATCTGGATCTGAAATACGCCGGAACGGACCGCATGCTGGTGCCGGTGACGCAGATGCATCAAGTCACCAAGTATAGCGCCGGCGAAGGCGGCACGCCGCGGCTCTCCAAAATGGGCGGCGCGGATTGGGCGCGCACCAAGACGCGCGTATCCGAATCGCTTGCGAAGATCGCGGAGGGGCTGGTCGACTTGTACGCCGAGCGCGAGCTCGCCAAAGGCTACTCGTTCTCGCCCGACACCACGTGGCAGACCGAGCTGGAAGAGGCGTTTCCGTACGATGAAACGCCGGACCAGCTCAAAGCGATCAACGATTCAAAGGCCGACATGGAGCGCGCGCGGCCGATGGATCGCGTCGTGTGCGGCGACGTCGGCTACGGAAAAACCGAAGTCGCGATTCGCGCAGCGTTTAAAGCGGTTGCCGACAAGAAACAAGTTGCCGTCCTCGTGCCGACCACGCTGCTCGCGGATCAGCACTACCGCAACTTCAGCACACGCTTTGCCGGCTTCCCGATCCGCATCGACGAGCTCTCACGTTTCAAGAGCAAAAAAGAGCAAAAAGAAACCATTCGCGATTTGGCCGAAGGCAAGGTCGACATCGTAATCGGCACGCACCGGCTGCTTCAGAAAGACGTTGCGTTCGCGGATCTGGGCCTCATCATCGTCGATGAAGAGCAGCGTTTCGGCGTCATGCACAAAGAGCGGCTCAAACAATTGCGCGCGAGCGTCGATGTGCTCACGCTTTCTGCCACGCCGATTCCGCGCACGCTGCACATGTCGCTGATGGGCGTGCGGGATCTCTCGCTGATTCAAACCGCGCCCAAGAACCGCATGTCGATCAAGACGGTGGTCGTCCCCGCTAGCGACGCGGTCGTGCAGCGCGCGATTACGGCGGAGCTCGATCGCGGCGGCCAAGTGTATTATTTGCACAACCGCATCGAATCGATCTATGCGGTAAAGAATGCGCTGGAAAAGCTCGTGCCGCGCGCGCGAATCGCCGTCGGACACGGCCAGATGCACGAGCACGAGCTCGAGCCCGTCATGCAAGCGTTCATCGACCGCGAGATCGACGTTTTCGTGGCGACGACGATCATCGAGAACGGCATCGACATTCCAAACGTCAACACGATCATCGTGAACGACGCCGATAAATTCGGCCTCGCGCAGCTCTATCAGCTGCGCGGCCGCGTCGGCCGTTCGAACCATCAGGCGTACGCGTATCTGTTGTATCAGGCGCATAAAGCGCTCAGCGAAGACGCCAAAGCGCGCCTGGAAGCGATTCGCGAGTTCACGCATCTTGGCAGCGGCTTGCAGATCGCCATGCGGGACCTGGAGATCCGCGGCGCCGGCAATCTGCTCGGCTCCGCGCAGTCGGGCTTCATCGGCTCGGTCGGCTTCGACACGTACTGTCAGCTTCTCGCTGAAGCGATCGCCGAGCGCCGCGGACAGCAAGCTGCGCTGGAAGAACAGCGCGAGGCCGTGATCGACGTGAAGATCGACGCGTTCGTGCCCAACGACTACATCCCGCAAGTCTCGCAAAAGATCGCCGTCTATCAGCAGCTCGCGAAATCGCGCACGCAGGCCGAGGTTGAAGAGATCGCCGCGGGCGTGCGGGACCGCTTCGGTCCGCTCCCCGTACCGCTCGATAATCTGGTCGAGCTCACGAAGCTGCGGACGATCGCGCTGCACAAGCACGTCACGCGGGTCGTCGTCGATGAGAAGCGCCTGACGCTTGGGGTGGGCTCGGGCTTCGAGCTGCAGGCCAGCGCGATTCCGAAATTCCAGTCGCTCACCAAGAACCGCTTCCGCTTTGCTGAAGGCAAGGTGCTCGTGGACCTGCCGCCCCTGCGTCAAGGGCAGCGCCCCGAGGAAATCTGGATGCCGCTGCTGCGAGATCTGCTCACCGCGATGTAACGCAAGAGGTTACTCCTGCCTTTTGAGACAAGGACAGCGAGCGCGCGGCGCGAATGCGGCCGCGGTTATTTCCCTTGATTTGGAGCGTAGAATGTCGAAAGCCCACCGGCTTGTCGCGGGCCTTGCCACCGCGCTGCTGACCGTTTCTCTGGCCGCATGCGGCGGCGGGGGCGGTGGCGGCAGTGTCGTGACCGTCAACGGTCAAGCAATCTCGCACAGCGACCTGGACCAGAAACTCGAGAGCAGCCCCGCGTCGCGCGGCGTGCTGCAGCAGATGGTCACCAACGACCTGATCGATCAGTACGCCAAGCAGCACAACATCACGGTGAGCTCGGACGAGATTTCGAAAGTCGAAGACCAGTACAAGTCGCAATATCCGAACGGCCAATGGGACGAGCTGCTCAAAGCGCGCGGCCTGACCGAATCCGACGTGCAGGACCTCATCCGCCGCCAGATCATTCTGGACAAAGCGGTCGGCGGCAACGTCAAGATCTCGGAAAAACAGATCAAAGACTACTTCGACAAGAACCACGCGCAGTTCGATAAACCGGCTGAAGCGCGCGCGCGGCATATCCTGGTTCCGGATCTGAAAACCGCACAGAAGGTCGAAGCCGATCTGAAGAGCGGCAAAGATTTTGGCGCGGAAGCCAAGCAGTACTCGACCGATCCGGGCAGCCGCGACAAGGGCGGCGAGCTGGGCTGGTTCCGTAAGGGCCAGATGGTTCCGGCGTTCGAGAACTACGCGTTCAACGGCCCCATCGGCCAGACGAGCCAGCCGATTAAATCGCCGTTCGGCTATCACATCATCCAAGTCGAGGAACGCAAACCCGGCTCGACGGCGACGCTCGCAAGTGCGCACGATCAAATCGCGCAGCAGCTGCGTCAGCAACAGGAAGCGCCGCTCATTCCGCAGTTCCTGCAAACGCTGCAATCGCAAGCGAAGATCCAGGTAAACGATCCGCGCTTCGAAGGCATCTTCCCGTCGCCCGCGCCCAGCGTAGCACCGGCAACCGCACCGACGGCAGCGCCGCCGGCGCCGAGCGCGACCAAGTAACCGCGCGCGACACCTCCACAGAAGCCCCGGCGCTCGCCGGGGCTTCTTCTTTTTGGCAGCGAACGACGCGGCATCATGCTGGTGCGCATCGTCGGTCTCGGACCGGGTGATCCCGAGCTCGTCACGCTGGGAAGCGTCGAAGCGCTTCGCACTGCGCAGCGTTCCGTCACGTTACTCGCGCCGCCCGATTTGCTGAAATGCCTTTTGGAGCGCGGCGTGCAGATCGCGCGCGACATGGAACACGACCCTGCGCTCATCGTGCGTGGAAGCGCCGTGCACGTCGCAGATTTCGCGGCCGAAATCGCACGAGATGGCGCCGAGGTCACGGCGATCGGGGTGCTCGGCAATCCGCTCTCGGATGTTCCGGGTTTGCCGCTGCTGCTGCGCGAGTTGCAAAGCCGCGGCGCGCAGACCGAGATCGTTCCGGGTATGCCCAAGTCCGCGCTTGCGGCCTCCATCGCCATGCCGCTCATTCCGCTGCCGCCGGCATCGGCGCATTACACCTGGGAAGATCTCATCGAGATTATGGCCCGCTTGCGCAGTTCGTGCCCGTGGGATCGCGAGCAGACGCACCGCACGCTGGTGCCGTATTTGATCGAAGAGACGTACGAAGTGGTCGAGGCGATCGAGAACGCCGACAACACCGCGCTCTCGGAAGAGCTCGGCGATCTGCTCTTGCAGATCGTCTTCCACGCGCAGCTCGGCACGGAAACCGGCTCGTTTACCGTTGCGGACGTCATCGACGCGCTTTCCAATAAGATGGTGCGCCGCCATCCGCACGTGTTCGGCGATGCGGTCATCGAAGACGTCGACGCGCAATGGAAAAACTGGGAGCAGCTCAAGTCGCAAGAAGCGACGGGACAAAAGCGCAAGAGCCGGCTCGACGGAATTCCGAAGCATCTGGGTGCGCTGCAGCGCGGCCAGCGCATGCAAGAGAAAGCGGCGCGCGTAGGATTCGACTGGCCGGGCGTGCGCGGCATTCTGGACAAGTTGCAAGAAGAGCTGACCGAACTGGCCGAAGCGCAGCGCGAAAAGCAAGACGACGCGCACGTGCGCGAAGAACTGGGCGACGTCTTTTTTACGCTGGTGAATCTCTCTCGCGCAATGGGAATCGACGCGGAAGCTTCGGTGCGCGAAGCGAACGAGAAATTCTACAAACGCTTCTCATTCATGGAGCAGCACGCCGCAAAAGACGGCAAAGCGCTCTCGGACATGAGCCTGGACGAACTCGAGGAACTGTGGCAACTGGCGAAAACGCAAGCAGCTTAATCCGCTTACGCATGAGCGCGCACGATGCTCACTACGGCGGCAATCTGGTCGACGGCGCGCGCATGCTCGCGCTTTTCGGCGACGTGGCGACGGAGTTGCTGATCCGCATGGACGGCGATGAGGGGCTGTTCGTTGCGTACGATAGCGTCGAGTTTCTCGCGCCCGTCTTTGCCGGCGATTACATCGAGGCGGAAGGCTGGATCGAAAAAGTCGGCAATACGTCGCGCAAAATGCGCTTCGAAGCGCGCAAAGTGATCGCGGCTCGCACGGACGTGAACGAGAGCGCGGCCGACGTGCTCGCTGAGCCCATCACCGTTTGCCGCGCAAGCGGCACGTGCGTCACGCCGAAGGACAAGAAGCGCAAGTAGGGGCTGGGCCGGTGTGCGGCGCCTCGTCACGGCTCGGCGGTGGTTCGACCGCTCCGCGGCTCACCATGACCCAAAAATAGTAACCGCCGTAAATTTTTACACCACACAATTTTGAAGCATTACGGGTGGGGCAGCGCTCGGGTGCGGCACGGCTCTTGCGCGGTACATTGCTCCCCCGGTAGTCATGGTGAGCCGCGTAGCCGTCGAACCACGGCCGAGTAGGACGAGGCCCGTTTACACGCGCAGCGAACCATAAATAGTACCTTTTTTAGGAGGTAGTATGCATCGTCTTCTTAGTGCAACGCTCGCCTCGGCCATGGCCGTGGCGTTTTTATTTGCCGGACCGGCCATCGCGAAAAGCAGCGGCAGTATGTCCAGCGCGATGACAACGCATCACAGCAGCAAAATGAAGAAACACTCGTGCCCCACCGGCGAGCACTGGGTGAAAGGCTACATGCGCAACGGCAAAAAGGTTCACGGTTACTGCCGCAAGTAGCGGCGAAACAGCGAGGGCGCCGGTAACGGCGCCCTCTTCACTTTTAAATCAACCGCTCGTGCTGCTTGCGCTTCCACACGAGCTCGTAATAAAAGCACTGGAGCGTTAGGCCCACCGCGAACGCGATCGGATAGCCCATCCAGATGCCGTCGATGCCGAAGCGATGCATCAATAGATAGGCAGCCGGAACTTCCACGCCCCAGATTGCGAAGATGCCGATCGCCGTCGGCCAGAACACCGTGCCGCTGCTGCGCATCACGCCGCTCAGCACGCTGTTGTTTCCGAAGAGCAGATAGCCCCACAGCGTGATCATCAGCAGCGAATGCGCTATGTCGAGCGGCCGCGGAGCGGTGATGAACCAGCCCAAAATCTCCCACGCGAAAATGTAGCACAGCGCCACGATAACCCCGCCGATGATGTAGTTCAGCGCGATGCCCGAGCGGATCACGCTGCCCAGCTTATCGTTGCGCCGCGCTCCGATGCTCTGCGCGCCGAAGATCGACGCGGTAATACCGATGCTGATCGCCGGAAACTGCACGTAGCCGACGATCTGGTTCACCGCGCCGTACGCCGCAGTGGCATCGGAGCCGAAGCGGTTGACGAACGTGATGACGGCGATCTCGGCGAGCGCGACGAGAATCGTTTGGATTCCGGTAGGTACGCCGATGCGCACGATGGTGCGCAGCAGCTTCCAGTCGATGCGCATGTCGCGCAGCATTTCGTTGTCGAACTGCAGCGGATGCTTGCGGTACGCGAGATAGACGAGCAGCGCTGTAAAGGCGGTCGCGTTGCCGATGTAGCCGGCAACGGCAGCGCCCGCGATTCCGATCCTCGGCAATCCGGCCCATCCCAGAATGAACGCCGGTGTAAACAGGATGCCCAACGCCGTCGCGACGATGAGCGAATAGAACGGCGTTTTCGAGTCGCCGGTTCCGCGCAGAAACGTCGTGTAGGCGATGTACGGAAAAAATCCGGGCAGCCACAGGAAGATGATGCGCGAGTAGAGCGTAGCATCGTTGATGATGTCGTGCGGCGTCCCGACGAGTTGCAGCAACTCGCGCGCGAACGCCAGGCCCAAACCGCCCAGAACGATCCCCAGCGCGAAACTCACCGAGAGCGTCGTCCCGGCGATGCGCTTCATCGTGTGAATCTGCTGCGCTCCGTGCGCTTGCCCGATCAACACGGTGCTTCCGCTGGCAAGACCGATCATGAACGAGATCAGCAAAAAAATGACGGGAAAGATCGCCGACACCGCGGCCAGCGCGTGCACGCCGATCAGCCGGCCCAAGAAAATGCTCGACACGGTTTGCGAGGCCGATTGCAGCACGTTGCTGAGCATCATCGGAATCAAAAAGACGAGGAAGAGCCGCCACATCGGACGGCTCTCATCGAAAATATTCACCGCTCCACGGTGCGCCCGCGGCTGTGCCTGAGCCATGGCGCTTGGTTTGCTTTCCAGGGGCGCGCGCCTGCGTGACGCGAACGCTAAGGTGTTGCGACTCGATAAGTTTATGAAGGTCTCCCGTCTGAGTAAGCGCCGCAGCGAGGCGCACGAAGCGCTGGAGCACGGGCGGATCACGAAGGACGGCAAAGCGCTCAAGCCGGGCTATCAGGTCAAGCCCGGCGACGTGCTGGAAATCCACTACGCTACCAAGTTCGTCACCGTGCGCGTCCGCGAAGTGCCGCTGCGCATGACGCCCGGTTTGCGTCCCGCGGACCTGTACGAAGTTCTGGACCAGCGAAAGGACGAGCCCGCGGAATGGCAGTGAGCCTTTCCGCCGACACCAAGGACGCGCTGGCACGCGATTTGCCCGCGGCCCCGCACTGCCGCGAGGCGCTGCTCACCGGCTTGGCGCTGTACGGGCGCCCGGCGCGCGGCGCAAGCGACGGGCCCTACTTCGTGACCCACCGCAATGCCGTAGCGCGCCTCTTCCTCTCGCTCGTTCGCGCCGCCGGCGGCGGCGAGCACTACCATATCGAGAAAATCGCCGGAACGCGCCTGTTGCGCGCACCGCTCTACCGCATTCCCGTGCCGCCGGCGCTGCACGAAGCGGCCGGCAAACCCGCGCACCGCTGCGATCGCATCATGGAATTACGCGCGGCATTTCTGTCGTGCGGCTCGCTCTCGGCCGGCGCGCAAGGCTATCATCTGGAGTTCGTGCTGCAAGGCGAAGCGCTCGCGGTGCGTCTTGCATGGATGCTGCGTTCGGCCGCTTCACCGGCGAAAACGATGCTGCGCAAAGGCCGGCAGGTACTGTATTACAAGGATTTTGAAGCGATCGTCGAGTTGCTGACGGTGATTGGCGCGCACGGCGCGGTGCTGCGGTTGGAAGACGTGCGCGCGCTCAAAGAAACGAAAAACCGCATTCACCGCCTCGTCAACACGGAAGCCGCGAATTTGGAACGCACCGCGGCGGCGGCTGCCGCGCAGCGCGAAACGATCGAATACATCGCGAGCGCGTACGGTTTGCACCATCTCTCGCCGGCGCTGCGCGAGATCGCGCAACTGCGCCTGCAGTATCCCGACGAAAGTCTGACGGAACTGGGGAGGCGCTGCAATCCGCCCATCGCCAAACCGACGGTCAACAGCCGGCTTTCGGCCCTTTCGCGATTGGCCGCCCGCCTGCGCGGGGAAAGTATGCGGACGGCTCGTAAACAGTAGGGCTCACCCGTGATATTGACACAGAGCGTAGGAGTTTTGCATGCGTATCGGGATTAACGGCTTCGGCCGCATCGGACGGAACTTCGCCAAGGCGTTGATGGAACGCCACCCCGGCATCGAGATCGCCGCGGTCAACGATTTGACGAGCGCCGCGGAATGCGCGCATTTGTTCAAATACGACTCGAACTACGGCACGTGGGACGGCAGCGTTTCGTCGACCGCCGATACCATCACGCTCGGCAAGCAGACGATTAAAGTGCTCGCGGAACGCGATCCCGGCAAATTGCCGTGGAAAGATCTCGGCGCCGACGTCGTGATTGAGTCGACGGGCCTGTTCACCGACGCGAGCAAAGCGCGCGCTCACATCGACGGCGGCGGCGCAAAAAAAGTGCTGATCTCGGCGCCGGCCAAGGGTGAAGATATCACCGTCGTTCTCGGGGTGAACCATCAGCAATACGATCCCGAGAAGCACAACATTATCTCGAACGCATCGTGCACGACGAACTGCCTGGCCACGGCGGTCAAACCGATCGTCGACAACCTGGGCTGGGTGAAGGGCTTCATGTCCACAATTCACTCCTACACGAACGATCAGAACATCCTGGACGCGCCGCACAAAGATCTGCGCCGCGCGCGCAACGCCGCGACGAACATCATCCCGACGTCGACCGGCGCGGCGAAAGCGCTGTACCTGACGATTCCCGAAGTCAAAGGCACCTTCGACGGCTTCGCGCTGCGCGTGCCCACGCCGACCGTTTCGATGGTCTACCTGGTTGCGCAAGTCAAAAAGGAGACGACGAAAGACGAGCTCAACGCGATTTTGAAGAACGCGGCGAACGGCGACCTGAAGGAGTACGTGCAGTACTCCGATGTGGAACTCGTTTCGAGCGACTTCAAGCGCTCGCCGTACAGCTCGATCGTCGACGCGAACCTGACCGGCGCCAACGGCGATCTGATTCAAATCGGCGCGTGGTACGACAACGAATGGGGCTACTCGTGCCGTCTCGCGGATCTTACGGCGATGGTGCTGGAGAAGATTCCGGCCGGCGTATAGAGTTGCTGCACCGTACTCTTGCGGCTCTTTTGCTCGGCGGCGTGTCTCACGCCGCCGAGCCGCGTTTCATGCCGGCAGATGTGTTCCGGATCGCCGGCCTTTCCGCGCCGCGCATCTCACCCGATGGCAAAACGCTTCTCTTCTTCCGCTCGCGCGTCAATCTACAAACCGATAAACGCGACAGCGAACTCATCGCGCTCGACATCGCCACGCACGCTCAGCGCAACCTGAAGGCGCCGGCGCAAGCGCACGACGTTTCCTGGTCGCCGGACGGCTCGCGCATCGCATACGTTTCCGAGGATACGGAACATCACGCGCAGGTGTGGGTGATGCCCGCATCGGGCGGAGACGCGCGGCAATACACGCACAGCAAGACCGGCGTGGATCAGTATTCCTGGCGGCCCGGCGGCAGCGCGATCGCGTACGTTGCCTTCGATCGCGTTCCGGAACGCACGGGCATCGCAAAGTGGGAAGACGCCTTCGAAGTCACCGACAACGGCTACATGCACGCCGGCCCGTTTCCGCCCGCGCATCTTTGGATCGATGACCGCAGACTCACGCACGGCGCGTGGAGTGTTGCGGCGGGCAGTGCGGGATCGACGATTTCCTGGGCGGACGGCGGCAGACGGATCGCCTTCGTGCGCCTGCCGGACGCGCTGCTCGGCGACGCCGAGCGTTCGACGATCGAAACGGTGGATACAACGAGTTCTCGCATTGCCCCGCTTACCTCGCGCACGCGCTACGAATTCAATCCGCGCTACTCGCCCGACGGCAGATACCTCGCCTACACGTACGCGCGCGCCGGCGACGCGATGAACGAAGCGGACATTTGGCTTTCGAACGGACGCGGCGCGGGCAAAGATCTGACGCTGCGTTCGATCGATGCGAATACGACGAACTTTGCGTGGTATCCCGACTCGCGTGCGCTGCTGGTGCAAGCCAATCACGGCACGACGAGCATGCTCTGGCGCCTCACCATCGCCGGGCGTGCCGAGCGCATCTTCACCGGCAACGTCAACGTACTGGGCGATTTTGACGGCAGTATCGCGCGCGACGGCGCAATCGCGTTCGTAGGCAGCACCGCGAACCGGCCGGGTGAGATCTATTACCGCTCGGCGTCCGGTAAACTATCGCGCGTCACCGATTACAACGCTGCGATCGCCGCAAAACCGCTCGGCAAAGTTACGACGTTGAATTGGACTAACGACGGCTTTCACGAAGACGGCGTGCTGACATATCCGGCCGCGTTTAAGAGCGGACGCAAGTATCCGCTCGTGCTGCTCATTCACGGCGGCCCCACGGGCACGTCGACGACCTCGTTCGACGAGCTCGCGCAACTGATGGCCGCGCGCGGATGGTTCGTGCTGCGCCCGAACTACCGCGGCAGCGACAATTTGGGTAACGCATTTCAGCACGCGATTTACATCGATGCGACAGCCGGGCCGGGACGCGATATTCTAGCGGGCGTTGCAGCGGCGCAGCGGTCGGCTCCGATCGATCCAAAACGTATCTGCGTCTCGGGCTGGTCGTACGGCGGCATGATGACCTCGTGGCTCATTACGCAGGACCACCGCTGGGCATGCGCGGTCTCCGGGGCGGCCGTCGACGATTTGGTATACGACTATTCGCTCGCCGACGACATTAGCGCCGATCGCGCTTCGATGCCGGGCTCGCCCTTCGTGGGTAACAATATGGCGGTCTACCGTTCGGTCTCGCCGCTCACATATTACCGGAACGTCAGCACGCCGACGCTCATTCTCTCAGACATGTACGACGATCGCGTGCCCATCGCGCAATCGTACGCGTTTTATCACGCGCTGCGGGATCGCGGCGTCCCGGTGAAGTTCTACGAGTGGCCCGTGCACGGGCATTTTCCAAGCGACCCGGTCCGCACGGTAGACGTCTACCGCTATTGGATCGATTGGATCGCAAAATACGTGAAGTAGGAGCATCATGAAGTTCCGTACGCTCAAAGAAGTCAATCTGCGCGGAAAGCGCGTGCTGCTGCGCGAGGATCTCAACGTGCCGATGCACGAGGGCGAGATTCTGGATTACAAACGCATCGATGCCGCGATGCCGACGATCCGCCATCTGTCGGATCAGGGCGCGAAGGTCATCATCGTTTCGCACTTAGGGCGGCCCGACGGAAAGCCGAATCCGAAATATACGCTCAAGCCCGTAGCAAACGCGCTGTCGAGCCGGCTGAGCATCGACGTGACGTTTGCATCCGATATCGTCGGCCCGTCCGCGCACGACGCGATCGGCGGCATGCACAACGGCGACATCGTCATGCTCGAGAACGTACGGTTCGATGCCGGGGAAGAACAGAACGATCCGGTTTTTGCGCGGGCTCTTGCAAAGCTCGCAGACTACTACGTGAACGACGCG
>JAICWY010000051.1 GCA_025934645.1 Vulcanimicrobiia bacterium | reverse complement strand
GCTAGGCGTTCGCCACGATACGTAAGGCTGAGCGGGCCGCGGAAGAGTTCGCGCACGCGGGCTTCTCGTCTGCGCGCGACGCGCTTTCCTGCGCCGCCGCCACTTTGATGCCGCGCCCGCCGTTGCGCTTGACCACGTACATTTCGCGGTCCGCGATGTCGATGAGCGAGCGCGCCGAAACGGGGATTTCCGGATAGATCGCCACGCCGATGCTCACTCCCACCCGGCAATCGTGCACGCCCGTCAGATGGAACGGGACTTCGAAACTGCGCAGCAGTTTGCGCGCCGAGGTGACCGCATCGTCGCGCGACATCAGGCCGTCCAGCACGACGACAAACTCGTCGCCGCTCATGCGCGCCACCGTGTCGCCGGCGCGGACGTGATGGCTCAGGCGCGTGCCGATGGCTTCGAGCAGTTCATCGCCTGCGGCATGGCCATAGGTGTCGTTCACGCGCTTGAAATTGTCGATGTCGAGAAAGAGCACCGCGCAGCCGCTTCCATCGATTTGGGCGCGGCTGAGCGAGCTGTGAAGCCGCTGCTCGAGCAGTGTGCGGTTGGGCAGTTTGCTGACCGGATCGTAATGCGCGAGCTGCGCCAGGCGCACTTCGGCCTCTTTGCGGTCGGTGATGTCAAGCACCGAGCCGACGTGCGCGATCGCGACGCCCGCTTCATCGTAAATGACGTGCGCCTGCTCTTGGACGTGCCGTGTCGTGCCGTCCGTGCGCACGATGCGATGGTCCACGCGATAGCCCCGGCCCGAGATCTCCCCCTCGCGAACCGCTTCGCGCACCGCGTCCATATCTTCGGGATGGTCGAAGAGCCGCAGTTCCCCCGGCGGCGTATTCTCGCCCAGTCCCAGAATCGCGTAGAGACCGGCCGACCAGAGGCGCCGTCCCATGCGCAGGTCGGTGCGCCAGGTACCGAAGCCGCAGATGCGTTCGGTTTCCTGAAGCGCGGAAAGCTCCCAAGACGATTCCTCGCCGCCCACACCCGGCAGTGCACGACCACCCACCCCGGCAATCGCACCCGAAAAATCGTAAAGAGGCTCGAGCACGATCCGTAGCGGCATACCGGCGCGCACGGTCTCGAAAGCCATGCGCTCCCCTTCCAATGCCCACTGGTGCGAGACCAGCATCATGCCGAACGGGTCGTCCTCGCGCCAGAGATCGCTTACATGGAAACGTTCCGGGGAGCCCGCCGGGAAGAGCAGATCGCGCAGCCGAGCCGATAGCGACGTTATCTGCAAGTCCCGGTCGGTGTTCCAGAGCAACGTGTCGAGTGTCATAGCCGGTGTCTCCATGTAAGTCGAACTCTGGAGCCATCGTACCGGGCAGCAGCCCCCGGCCACATCCGGGAAAACCCCTAATTTACCGGAGGCAACCCCCAACGCGTCCGAAATAAGGGATGACATGGGTACGGTTTCGGGTGCGGCCCTGGTCGGACGGGCGGAGGAGCTGGATCGCATCAGCGCTTGCGCGCAAGCCGTCGGCCGGGGGTCGGGCGCGCTCGTCCTTCTAGACGGAGACGCGGGCACGGGTAAGACGCGGCTCCTTTCGGAGATCGTGCGCGCGCCGTTTTTACCGAAAGGCTTCGCCACGGCCGTCGCAGGTGCGCTGGATTACGCACGCGCTCCGTACGCGCCCATTCGCGATCTGCTGGCGGCGCTCGATAAACGCTTTCCGAAGGTGCTGCAAAACAACCGCGTGCTGGCGGCGGAACTGCAGCCGGTGCTCGAATTCCGTCCCGCCGCCGCAAGCGAGAACGATCCGGCGCAGCAGCGCCGCCTGCTCGATGCGATCGTGCAAGCCGTTTCGCTCTATGCCGCGCAGTCGCCGGTGATCATCGCGCTCGAAGACGTGCACTGGATCGACAGCGCCTCTGCCGACGTTCTCGTCCATCTTTCCCGAGCTATTTCCGCGATGCGGGCGCTGTTGCTCGTCTCGTTCCGCCCGGCGGAAGCGCGCGAAGACGAACGCGCGCAGCATCTGCTCGCGCAGCTCTCGCGCAACGCGACGCTTTCCCTATCGCTCAAGCCGCTTTCACCGACGGACGCGATGGTGCTCATCGACGACATCGCGGGCACTTCGCTGCTTATGGACGTGCGGCGTTCAATCTGCAAGCTGGCCGACGGCAGTCCGCTGCTGCTCATCGAATTCGCGAAAGTCGCCGCCGAGAATCCCGGCGCGCTGAACGGATCGCTGCCGCTGAGTCTAAAAGCTTTGGTTGCCGAACGGCTCGCCCGTTTCGACCGGGGCGACGTCGACGTGCTCCGCGTCGCGGCGATCATGGGCGAGTTCGATCCGCGCATGCTCGGCGAGATCGCCGGCATGGATCAAGCGCGCGTCATCGCGACGCTGCGCAAAGCGCGAGACGCCTCTATCGTCGCCGAGCAGCGCAGCAAAGGCGCGCCGTTCGTCTTCCGCCATGCGCTGATCCGTCACGCGATCACCGACGATTTGCTCGCGTTCGAAACCCAGCAGCTCCACGCGCGCATTGCCGAACGGCTGGAACGCGAAGAGCCGGGCACGGAACTGCACCTGCGCCTGGCGCATCACTATTACCATGCGGGCGTTCGCGAGAAGGCGCGCGAGTACAACCGGCTTGCGGCAGCCGAAGCGTTAAACGTCTACGCGTACGCAGATGCGGCGCAGTTGCTCGAGCGCGCGATCGACGGGCGGCCGCTCGATGAAACGACTCGGGGCCTGTACGAACATCTTGCGGAAGCATATTACGGAGCTCAGCGGCCACGCGACGCTGCCACGGTCAACAGCGAACTCTTCGAGTTTGCGCTCGCGCATGACGACCAGCAGTCGATTGCCGATACCGGCTTTGCCTACGCACGCCAGCGCTATCAGCTGCTGGAAGACGAAGCCGCCATTGCGATCGTGCGGCGGACCTGCACCGCCATCGACGCGGAGCGCAGACCCGACCTTGCGTTCAATCTCTATGCAACGTTGGGCTGGTATCTCGCGCATTTGAGAGATTTGGACGCCGCCGGGAATGCGCTGGCGGCTGCTGAGCGATTCCGGCAACACGGCGACCCCATGGGCCTCGTCCGCTTTTACGAGGCGTCCGCCGTCCGCAAAGTGCACGCCGGCGAAGGCTTGAGCTATCGCGACGATCTCGAGAAGGCCCTCGCGATAGCAAAAGATGTCGATCTCAAGGCGTACACGCTTCGGCTCGACACCGCTATCGCGATATCCATGGCGTCGAGCTTAGACGATATGGAATTTGCGCGCATCCAATGCGAAAAGCTGTGGGCCATTGCCGATCGTCTTCCACTCACGGCAGTAGCCGGTACGCTGGCGATGAGCGCACATTCAACATACCTTCGCGGTGAGGTGCAGCAAGCAAAGGCGCTTATCACCAAGGCGCTGCCGGTTGCCGAAGAGGCGCCGCTTTTGAGTTTCAGTATTGCGTGCACCGGCATCCGGATTGCGCTGCACACCGGCGACCCGCTCCTTTTGCGGCGCTGTGGGCGCCCACGCTTGTTGGAGAGCGCTTTCGCATCCAACACGCCCAACGTTTTCGGGCCGGTGGCCGCGGCCGTGGCCGAACAGCTTTTTGCGCAAGGGCGGCACGATGAGGCGCGCGCTTTGCTTACGCAGGCCGTGCGGCGTTTGAGCGACGCTTCAAACAACGTTCCGCTTCTTATAGATAGCGCGCGATGCGGCGCCCAGGAGGCAATCGCAAAAGGCCTGGACTTGCTATCGGCCATGCGCGAGCGCAGCCGTTCCGCAAACGCCGGTTGGCATCTTGCGAGCGCGTATGCGAGCAGCGGCGAGGAACGGCGGTCAAACGCGCAGCGCGCGGCGGAGATCTTTTCGGAGATCTCGTGGATCGTTTACGAGGCCGAAGCGCTCGAACTCGCCGGACGGATCTCCGATGCACTTGAAATATATAAGCGCTGTGGTTTCGCCGCCGATATCGCGCGGCTCGATGCGCCGGTTGCCGCGCGTACGAGCAGCGGGCTCTCGAAACGGGAGTACGAGGTGGCGGCTCTGGTAGCGGAGGGCCGTTCCAACCGCAGCATCGCCGAAAATCTTTCGCTGAGCGAACGAACCGTCGAAAACCACATCGCGTCGATCTTCGCGAAGCTCTCTTTGCGGTCTCGCGCGGAGATTGCGGCGCACGTTGCAAGGGGAGCGGCATCGGGGCAATAGAAGCAGCCGGTACGCAGCCGAGCGACTGTCTTTAGGAGACGATTATGGATCGCCAGGGAACCGGACCCACCCCGCCACCCACCGAGGAAGCGGCCGAAGAGTAAGAAGACCGATTCCGGCGCTCAACCCGCCGGAATTTTTTATTCCAGGGGGGTTGACGGCGTCCAGGATTGTGCTATTGTACTACTGTACTAGTACAACAGCAGATTGGTACTAGTCGCTCTGAAAGGCTCGAATTATGACCGTCCATACGAATCGTCCGATCCCGTCCGCGAACGTCGAATCGCGCCGCCCGTCTTTCCCGCTCGACCGGCAGTCCGGCAGCCTGTTCCTCGGCTGGGGCCCGAAGATCTAACGTAGGGCCCGGCGATGCCTGCGGTCCTCACGGTCGACCCGCGCAGCGGTGTTCCGATCTACCTGCAAATCATCGAGCAGATTAAGCGCTCCGTGGCGCTCGGCGTGCTCGCCCCCGGCGAGCAGCTGCCCACGGTCAAGCAGCTCGCGCTCGATCTCACCATCAACCCGAACACCGTTGCGCGTGCCTATCGTGAATTGGAGCGCGACGAAGTGATCGAAACCGCCGTGGGGCGCGGCTCCTTCGTGCGCAGCAACGGTACCACGCAGAATGCGCGGGCCGCGGCAAGCGACGTCGCCGCCGAAGCGCTCGCACAGGCCGTCCGCGAGGCAAAGTCCGTCGGGCTCGCGCCATCGCAAATTCGCGCACTCTTCGAGACCGCGGTATCGCGGTGGTTCCCGGAGGAAGCATGAGCATTTCCATCGCGCATCTCACGAAAACGTACGGCAAGCTCGCCGCGGTCGACGACGTGAGCATCGAGATTCCCAGCGGCTCGGTTTTCGGACTGCTCGGTCCGAACGGCGCGGGCAAGACGACGACCTTCAAATGCATGCTCGGTCTTGCGCGTGCGACGTCGGGCGAGATTCTGTTCGGCGGCAAACCGCTCACGCCGAAAACGTTCGAATATTTGACGTACGTGCCCGAGCGCAGCGTCCTCTATGAATGGATGAGCGTGCGGGAACACATCGAGATGCAGCGCCGCGTCTTTGCGCGATTCAATCAGAAACGCGCGGACGAGCTGCTGCAAATGTTCGCTCTGGATCCGCGCAAACGTATTCGAAGCATGTCCAAGGGCATGCGCACTGCTCTCGCGGTGGTTCTAGCGTTTGCGAACGAACCGGACATCTTCATCTTGGACGAGCCTACCAGCGGTTTGGATCCCGTCAATCAGCGCTCGGTGCTCAAACTCATCATCGATGCCGCGGCGGGGGGCAGCACGGTCGTGTTCTCGTCGCACCAGATCGGGCAAGTCGAGCGGGCAGCCGATCACATTGCGGTGCTGCAGCACGGAAAAGTGGTGCTCGGCGGCGCGGTCGACGATTTAAAAGCCGGCTCGAAGATCGTCGAAGGCATCTTCGAATCCGACGCGGTGGCGCTCAACGGCCTGAGTTCCGACAAGCGGATCACGCGTGTCGAGAAGACCGGACGCATCGTGCGCCTGACGGTGCGCGCCGGCAGCGACACGCTCGCGCAGCAGCTGTCCTCCATGGGCGCGCAAAGCGTGCGAATCGTAGACCTGAATTTGGAAGATATCTTTTTGGACGCGGTTGACGCCGGCGCGAGCGCCGACGTTGTGGAGCACGCCTGATGTTTTATTTTGTTGAGTACCTTCGCGCAATGCGCGCAATCCGGATCGTGGGCATCATTCTGGGCATCTTGCTGCTGATCGGGATCATCTTCCGCCTCTCGTTCCTGAACGGCGCCTCGCCCGAAGCGTACGTTACGACGCTGCAGTCCTCACCGACCGCTCATGTCTCGCAGCAAACGTTAGCCGACGGCAGCACGCGGATCACGATCGACGATCCGGCAAAACATACCCACGCGGTGATTCTGCGATCCGGCAAAACCGTGCGAATGGACGTTACCGAGCCCAGCACGTCCGCGCGGCAATACCACGACACGGTTTCATTCGGCAGCACCAGCATGAACGAAGACGCACATAAGGGCGTATCTCACGTCACGATGATGTACAAGCCGGGCGCGGATTTCACGTTGGGCGGCCTGTTTCAAATCTCCATTTTGATTGGCGTCATCGTCGCGAGTATTTTAGCCGGACCGCTGGCTAAAGAGAACGACGGGCATCTCGAGCTGGCATGGACGAAACCGGTTTCACGCGAGCGCTATGCCTTGGCGGCGATCGGAACGGATATCGCCGCGATCGTCGTCTCGCAGCTCGGATTAATCGCGGTCGTGCTGCTCGGCACGGCAATGTGGGTGATGCCGACGATTACGGCCGGGCGTAACGCCGCGGAGCTCATCCTGTTTTCTCTGCTCGCGCCGGTTGCGTGGTACGCATGTCTGACGTGCTTTAGCGCCTCGTTGCGCCGCGGCGTCGGCATGGTGCTGGGTCTGGGATGGTTTCTCGCGCTCGTGATTCCGGGCGTGTACGCGGCGACGTCGCACACGTACAATCCCGTGGGCATCGGCGTGCACGCCATCTTCATGGCGCTTGCATACATCGACCCCATCGCGTACGTGCCGAGCATGTCGCCGCACGGAGCGCATGAAAACATGTTCGCCTCGATGAGCGTGTCCCTCGCGTCGGTCGCCTTACTCGCAATCGCTTATCTCGCTTTCGCGGTGCTGCAGTGGCGCCGCGTGGAGGCTTAAAGCCATGGAACTGTTCGGAGCGAAATTCTCCGTCGCGCTGGGCGCGTGGAAGCTGCGGTTCGTGCTCATGCTCGAGGACGCGGACGAGATGCCGGCGCCGCAAGCCGCGCGCTCGCCGCACCACGTCTTTACAGAAGGAACGGCGTCGCGTGCGAGGGCGCCACGTACTTGAACTTCCCGTCTTTGACCGTGTAAAAGTACAGATTCGGATCGACCGGATCGCCGAGCGGCGAGAATTGGAACGAACCGGCAATGGTGTTGTACGTGGCCGGCGATTGCAGCGCCGAGAGCGTCGCCAGCCGGTTCGTTGCACCGGTGCGGCGCACCGCCGACATCACGACCTGCGCTGCGGAGTACGCGAACACGGAGAGTGCCGTTAGCGCGGTGCGCGCCTTAAAATCAGCGAGCTGGTTGGCGACGTCGGGAGCGCGCTCGAGCGGGGGAAACGACGTAGAAATATACGCACCGGTGAACGCATCACCGTACGTTTTGAGCGCCGCGTTGTTGTAGAAACCCTGAGATGCGGCGAATTTTCCCTTATAGCCGGCTTGCTGCAGCGCCGGAACGAGCGGCCCCATGTCGCCCGTTACGCCGCATAAATAGACGAGATCGGGCTTCAATCCCAGAACCACTTGCGCCGCACGCGCGTAATCCGGCTTGTCGATTGGAAAGTTATAGCCCTCGGCTTCAAACCCGGAAGGCCGCGCTTGATTTACGAAGCCTTGCGCGACGTCCATGCCGTAATCGCCGTCCTGCGCAACCGCTACCGCTTTCTTCGGCCGGTCCTTGCGGCCGATGAACCGTGCGAACAGCTGCCCTTCCAAAGAATCTTTCGTAGGCAGCCGCCACACGTTGTTGTAGCCGCGCGCGGTTATGCTGTCGGCGGTGGAGCCGGGCACGATGAGCGGCATACGCGCGTTTGCGTAGCTGTTCAGCGACGCGGTGATGAGCGAACCGTCGAAGCCGCCGACCATCGCGACGATCGTCGCGTCGGACGAAGCGAATTGCACGTTGAGCATCGCTTGCGCGAGCGCGTCCATATCGTCGAACAAGCGCGTCGTGAAGGCGCTGCCGAACGTGCCTCCGTAGCGGTTGTTCTCGTCGATGGCCGCCTGCACGCCGTTCACGATCTCGCGTCCCGCGGCGGCTTTGTCGCCGCTGAGCGGCACGTTGAGGCCGATCGTGATCGCTTGCTGGAACGGCTGCGTGAACTGAGCGCGTGCTGCGTGCGGGGCAGCGGCTGCGGCGCCGGCGGCAGCGCCCGAAAGAAGAAATGAACGGCGTTTCACGGTTACCTCAACGAAAATCCGGCGAGCGTCGTCACCAGGAAAAGTACGGAAAATCCCATATTCGACGTAAAGATCCGCTCGTTCAGCACGAACAGATTCTCCGAACGCTCGAACAGGCGGTCTTCGAAGGCGATGAGCCCGATCGCGAACAGCACGCCTAACGCATACGGCCACGATACGTGCGCGAGGGCGCCCGCGGCAGTCAACATGACCGCCATTACGGCGTGCAGCACGAGCGGCAGCACGCGTCCGCTGCGCTCGCCGAACCGCGCGGGCAGCGAGCTGATCCCCTGCTCGCGATCCGTGGGCAGGTCCATCAGCGCGTAGATGATGTCGAAGCCCGCAACCCACACGGTCACTGCGCCGAAGAGCAGAACCGCCGGCCACGATACCGTCCCGCTGACGCCGATATACGCGCCGAGCGGGGCCAGCGCGTCAACCGCGCCGAGCACGAAGTGCGTGAGCCAGGTGAAGCGTTTGCAGAGCGGATAGAGCAGCACGCCGAGCGCCGCAATCGGCAAGAGTTTCACGCACAGCGGGTTCAGCTGCCATGCCGCAACGATCAGTAAGGCCAGTCCCGCGATCGTTGCCCACACCATAATCGGCGCGGCGATCCTCCCGGCCGGAATAGCGCGGCGCGCGGTACGCGGATTGCGCGCGTCGATATCGCGATCGAAATAGCGGTTCGCCGCCATGGCGGCAGTACGCGCGCCAAGCACCGCCAGCGTTATCCAGAGCAGTGCGTGCCACGACGGCACGCCGCGCGCGGCGAAGACCGCCCCGATGTACGCGAACGGCAACGCGAAGAGCGTGTGCTCGACGCGGATCTCTTTCAAAAAAACGCGGGTAGAGTCTACCATCTTTTTCCTTGTCCCGACCACGCGTCGGGTTTGAGCATGCGCCCGATGCGATCCAGTCCGTACGCTTTCCACCGTTCGCTCACGAGTGCGCGCGTTTTTTCATCCATCACCATGTCCGGCGGCCATTCGCGCGTGTAGCCTTCGGCCGCGGTTTTGCGCGTCGCGTCCACGCCGATCTTCACGCCGAGCGCCGGCGTATACGAACCGTGATCCAAATCGTCTACCGGGCCCGGCATCATCACGACGTCGTGCTGCGCATCCAGGTTGTTGAGTACGAACCACGCAACCGCGCGCGGGTCTTGCACGTCCACGTCCTCGTCGACGATCACGAGCAGGCGCGTGAGCATCATCATGTGTCCCAGGCCCCACAGCGCGTTCATCACCTTTTTCGCGTGACCCGGATAGGCTTTTTTAATCGAGACGATGGCCAGATTGTGGAAGCCGCCCTCGACCGGCAGATTCATGTCGACGACTTCGGGGACGACCATCTGCAGCAGCGGCAAGAAGAGCCGTTCCGTCGCTTTGCCGAGCCACGCGTCTTCCATCGGCGGTTTGCCGACGACGGTCGCGGCGTAGATCGGGTCGCGCCGGTGCGTAATGCACTGCACGTGGAACGTCGGATACTCATCAGCCAAGCTGTAAACGCCGGTGTGATCGCCGAACGGGCCTTCCGTGCGTAGATCCGTATTGTCGACGTAGCCTTCCAGCACGAACTCCGCGTCGGCCGGCACTTTGAGATCGACCGTCTTACATTGCACGAGTTTCACGGGTTTGCCGCGCAGCAATCCCGCGAACAAAAATTCATCGATCACCGGCGGCAGCGGCGCCGTCGCGGCATACGTAACTGCCGGATCTGCCCCGATCGCGACGGCGACCGGAATGCGATCGCCCCACGCCTTTGCGTGCGCGCGCCCTTGCTTATGGCGCTGCCAGTGCATGCCGGTCTCGCGCGCATTGTAGACCTGCATGCGGTACATGCCCACGTTGGCACGGCCGCTCTGCGGATCTTTCGTAATAACGAGCGGCAGAGTGATGAACGGACCGGCATCGAGCGGCCACGTGGTGAGCACCGGCAACTGCGTCAGATCGGGTGTATCGATGACTACGTCTTGGCAACTCCCGGACGATACCGTCTTCGGGATCGCGCTCGCGAGCGGCGCGAGGGAAAGCAGCTTCCCGATGCGTTCGACGGCGCTTGCGGGAATCGAGAGATCCATCAGCTTGCGGATGCGATCCGCAACTTCATCGAGCGTCTGCGCGCCGAATGCTTTCGCCATACGCGACTGCGTGCCGAATTGATTCGTGAGCACCGGAAATGGCGAGCCCTTCACGTTTGTGAAGAGCAGCGCCGGGCCGCCGGCTTTGACGACGCGATCGGTGATCTCGGCGATCTCCAGAAACGGATCTACCGGAACGTCGATGCGGTGCAGTTCGCCGGAGCGATCCAGCGCATCCACGAACGCGCGCAGGGAATCAAAAGCCATCGGCGCCTTGACTTAGGCTTCCCGTTATAGTGCGCCTTTCAAGGCGGGCTGCCCGCAGCGGTCGAAGGGCGGCGCATGCAGGTCATTGCCCTCGTACGCCGGCGCACCGAAGCGTTCTCGTCTGCCGAATTCGACAAATATCTGGAGGCGGAAGCCGAAGCGGTGCGGACCTTTTACATTCAGGGCTCGGTTCGAGCGATCTGGAGCCGGGATGATGCGTTGGGCGCGGTGCTGCTGCTCGAGGCTTCATCGCTCGCCGAAGCGCAGAAACTGCTTGCCGCGCTGCCGCTCGTTCAGCGAGAGATGGCGGAAGTCGAAAAAGTCGTACCACTGCGCGGATATCGCGGCTTTGGCCCGCGTCAAACGTAACCGGCTCTACCGGTAGAAAGGTGACCCATCCATGCGAACATTTTTGCTCGTCGCCCTTCTCATATCGTCCGCGTTCGTTGCGGTGCCCCCGCACGCGCGCGCCGCGAGCGGCGGAAATCCATGCGCGCTGCTCTCGCTCGCCGAAGCCCAATCGATCACGCATTTCTCGCTGAAGGACGCCGAACCGAACCCGCTGCGCGCGGACGGCCGGCCTGACAAAGACACCGCGTGCACGTACATGAACGACGCGACCAATCAAAGCGTGGTCGTCACGCTGCACGACGATGCGGCGTACTTTCCGGGCAATGCGAAAGACCGCAACACGGAAGGCTATCGCGCCGTGAAAGGCCTGGGCGCTCGCGCGTGGACGAATGGGCTTGCTATGGCTACCGCCGTCTATATTCTAAAGAACGGTAAATACGTTCAAATCGGCGTTACGGACCCCGCCGGACTGCAGGATCGCGGAAAGCGCAATACCGCTTACGCAATGGCCGTCGCAAAACTCGTCGCTAGCCGGATGTAAGCTTCGCTTTTATTTCCGGCCACTCCGTGTCTAAAATGCTGTAGAACGCGACGTCGCGGCGTTCGCCCGTGCCCGGCCGGATGCGAAAATTGCGCAGCGT
The DNA here is from genome assembly GCA_025934645.1 of Vulcanimicrobiia bacterium. Taxonomy (GTDB): domain Bacteria; phylum Vulcanimicrobiota; class Vulcanimicrobiia; order Vulcanimicrobiales; family Vulcanimicrobiaceae; genus JAICWY01. The sequence continues at coordinate 4,161 of JAICWY010000051.1, read as the reverse complement.
CCCTTCGTGCGTTGCGCCCAATCGCAGAATAGCGCGGTGCGAACGCAGATTCACGGCTTCGGCTTTGAGCTGCACACGCACCGCGTTCCACTTCTCGAACGCATACTCGAGCAAGAGCGCTTTCGCGTGCGAATTCACGTGCGTGCGCCACCATTTGCGCGCGAGGAACGTCCACCCTATTTCGAGTTTGCGGTGCTCATCGCTGATGTCCAAGTACCGCGTCGATCCGCACACCTCGCCGCTTTCGCGGTCGATGATGACGAATGCGCGCATATCGGGCGCCTGCGTCGCGTCGCGCAGCCACGCTTCGGCGCTCTCCGGCGTGCCGAACGGATTGCCTTGGAACGTAAACTCCCACAGCGCCGGGTCGTTGGCGATCGCGCTTAGCGCGGGTAAATTGGCTTGCGTCAGCGGCTCGAGCCGGACGCGCGCGTCTTCCAAAATAATGTTTCGATCCATCACGCTTGCGTTCGTAGCATATGGGGACAATAGCGATACAAACGAGCGCCTCCTGCGTGATGCTTACCCCATGCCGAGGGAATAAGCGCGCGCACGAATCGGAGGCTAATGCATGATCAAACCGTTGCTTCTCGGAGCCCTTTTCGCCCTCGCCGCGGCCGGTCCGCCGGCGGCTGCGCAAGAAACGCCGATGCCCTCGCCGTCGGCCGCGCCAACTTCGAACACGACGCGTACCGCTACGGCACTCCCGCCGTCCGGCGCAAATAACGGCGCAAGTTTCGGGCAATTGATCGCGGCGTTGAACCGCAGCCGTTCGGAAGCGGTTGCCGTCGCCGGTCTGCGCGGATTGCGCACGAACGACGTGCACATCGTCAAAGTGCAGAGTATGGCGGATGCCGATACGGCCGCGCTAAGCGCCGCGATGACCAAGAATGCATCGCAATTGAGCGCATTACGAAACGCGCTTTCGCGCCTGACGCTAACGGCGACGACGGATAATCATATCCTGACGCTGGCGCAGTTCTTGTCGGACAACCGCATGTCGATCGGCCAAGTCGTCGCGGCCGATGCGTCCAACGGCACGCTGACGCTCTTTATTCAGTAGATTCAGCCGATTCGCCGCGCACGGTGCGCATGATCAGGCGATCCCGCAAGCGTTCCGGCAGCAGCGCCGCCATGCGCCGCTGCCAGCCGGCGGGAGCCCCTATCGCGTACCGTGCGCGCGGGTGGGGCGCGGTCAGCGCGCGCAGCACGTATTGCGCGACGATCTCCGGTTGGATGCCGCTGCGTTCTTCGCGCTCCGTAACCCTTACGAGCGACTCAAGCGCGCCGGCATAATGCTGGGAGGCGGCTGCGGGCATGGCCGCAACGATCCGGGTTTTGCTATCGCGCCCTTTTTGCCAGATTGGCGTGCGCACCGCACCCGGTTGAATGACGCTCACGCGGATGCCGAAAACTGATAGTTCCATTCGAAGCGCGTCCGCCAACGCTTCAAGTGCGAATTTCGATCCGGCGTACGCGCCTAAAAACGGCGGCGCAATCGTGCCGGACACCGAGCTTATGAAGACGACGCGGCCGGTGCTTTGACGCAGCAGCGGAAGCGCAGCTTGCGTAACCGCGATGGCTCCGAAGACGTTGATCTCGAACTGCCGGCGCAGTTCGGCGATGGGCAAATATTCCAGCGGACCGGGAACCGCGATGCCGGCATTGTTTACGACGCCGAGGAGCGGTAATCCGCAACCCGCTATCGTTTGCGCGGCTGCGGCGATCGCTCGCGCGTCTTCAACGTCGAGCAGGACGCCACGGATGCGCTCGTGCGTTTGCTCGAGTTTGCGTGCGTCGGCGTCGTTGCGCACGCCGGCGAACACCGTAAAGCCGTGCTGCGCGAGCAACGCGGCGGTGGAGTAGCCGATCCCGGTGGACGCACCGGTGACGAGAACTGCACGATCCATCATGAACGAAGGGCGTGCCTTGCGGCACGCCCTTTCCCGTTCCTGTTACTCGCGGCGGCGCGGGCGGCGCGGCCGGCGGCCTTCGCCGCCGCCTCCGCCGCCTGAGTGCGTGGGCTCCGCGTGTTCGGCGGCGCCGTTTCCGGAAGCGGGTGCTCCGGAAGCCGGTGCTCCGGCGAGCAGCGCTTTGCGCGAGAGATTGATGCGGCCTTGGTGATCGATTTCCATGACCTTGACCATGATCTCGTCGCCGACTTTGACGACGTCTTCAACCTTCTCGACGCGTTGCGGCGCGAGTTGGCTGATGTGCACGAGGCCTTCTTTGCCCGGGAGAATCTTCACGAACGCACCGATTGCGATGACGCGCGTAACTTCGCCCATGTAGGTCTCGCCCACGACGACGTCCTTGGTGATCGACTCGACTATGGCGCGCGCTTTATCGGCGGATTCGCCGTCGAGCGCGGTGATGAACACCTTGCCGTCGTCCTCGATGTCGATCTTCTCGACGCCGGTCTCATCGATGATCTTGTTAATGATCTTGCCGCCGGGGCCGATGACGTCTTTGATCTTGTCGGGGTTAATCTGCACGACGATCATCCGCGGCGCGAACTTGCTCAGTTCCTTACGCGGCTCGGCGATCGTTTCGGCGAGTTTGTCGATGATAAACAAGCGCGATTTTTTCGCTTCCGTCATCGCCTCGCGCATGATCTGCACCGTGATGCCTTGGACTTTGATGTCCATTTGGATCGCGGTGATGCCCTTCTTGGTGCCGGCGACTTTGAAATCCATCTCGCCGAGCGCGTCTTCCAGACCTTGAATGTCCGTCAGAATCGCGTAGTCCTTGCCTTTGAGAATAAGGCCCATCGCGACGCCTGCGACGTGATCCGAGATCGGCACACCGGCATCCATGAGCGCGAGCGTGCTGCCGCACACCGACGCCATCGATGAGGAACCGTTCGACTCGAGCACTTCGCTCATCAGACGCAGCGTGTACGGGAACTCTTCCTTTTTCGGAAGCACCGGAAGCAGTGCGCGCTCCGCAAGATGTCCGTGTCCGATCTCGCGGCGCCCGGGTCCGCGCATCGGGCGCGTCTCACCGACCGAGAACGGCGGGAAGTTGTAGAAGTGCATGTAGCGCTTGTCTTCCAGCGCGACGATGCCGTCCAGACGCTGCGCGTCGCTGATCGAGCCGAGCGTCGCTGCGGTGAAGACCTGCGTTTGTCCGCGCGTGAAAACGCCCGAACCGTGAACGCGCGGCACGTAGTGAACTTTCGACCAGATCGGACGGATCTCGTCGGGTTTGCGGCCGTCGGGACGGATTTTTTCGTCCACGACCATGACGCGCAGTTCGTCCTCTTCCATGGCCTTGATGATCTTGCCGAAATCCTTGGCCAAAAGCGGCTCTTCGAGCAACGCCTTGATCTTGGCGTCTTTGCCGGCGCGCGCGAGCCCTTCTTCGACGGAAAGCTTGCCGAACGCGGCTTCGCGTTCTTGCTTATCGACGACGCGCATGGCTTTGGCGACGTCCTTAGCGAACGTCTTGCGGACCCACTTGTCGAGATCCGCATTGACTTTCTGCACCGGATATTCGCGTTTCGCTTTGCCCGCTTTTTTCGCCAGCTGGTTGATCGCGGCGACGATCTTGCGAATTTCACCGTGAGCGAACTCCACGGCGCCGAGGAAGTCTTCCTCGGACACTTCGTGCATGCCGCCCTCGACCATCATCACGGCATCTTCGGTGCCGGCGACGACGATGTCCATGCCGCCCGTTTCGTACTGCGGCAGCGTCGGATTGCAGATGTACTTGCCGTTCTCGTCGCGTCCCACGCGTACCGAGGCAACGGTTTTATCGAACGGAATATCCGAGACGGCGAGCGCAGCGCCCGCGGCGCACACCCCGAGCACGTCGGCGTCGAGTTCCGGATCGATCGAGAGCACCGTCGCGACGACTTGCACGTCGTTACGGAAGCCGTCGGGGAACAGCGGACGGATCGGACGATCGATTTGGCGCGAGCTGAGCACGGCGTGCTCCGGCGGACGCCCTTCTCGCTTGATGTATCCGCCCGGAATCTTGCCGGCGGCGTACATTTTTTCTTCAAAATCGCAGGTAAGCGGAAAGAAGTCGATGCCTTCACGAGGTTTCTCGGAGGCGGTTACGGCGCAGAGCACGACATTTTGGTCGCCATAGCGGACTAACGCGGAGCCGTTTGCTTGCTTCGCGAGTTCGCCGGTTTCAATGACCATCGTGCGCCCG
>JAICWY010000065.1 GCA_025934645.1 Vulcanimicrobiia bacterium | reverse complement strand
CCAAAAGCAATCTTGCCGAGATCGGCACGAATATTCTGGAGTTCGGCGATCTCTCGCGCCTAACGGGCGATCCGAAGTACGTGCAAGCCTCGATGAAAGCGTACGAGGCCGCGATGAAAAAGCGCTCCTCGATCGGGCTGCTCGGCACGGACTTCGACGTGGAGAAGGGCGAGTTCATCGGCACGGACGACGTCGCGCCGGACGAACCGGTCGACTCTTTTTACGAGTATCTGTGGGGCGGCTGGCAGATGCTCGAGAATACGCAGACGCGCGACTGGTATTACGAACTCACCGACGCGCTGCTCAAAGCGAAATCGACGCGCATCGACGGCCGGCTGTGGTTCCGGACGGTGAATTATCAAACCGGAGAGCCGACGAGCGAGACGACCTCGAGCGAACTCGCCGCCTTCTACGCCGAACTCGTAGCCAAGAGCGGCTACCGCGACGTAGGCGAGGCGTTCTACGACTCATGGACGGCGCTGCTCGACAAGTACGGCCTCATTCCGGAAGTCATCGACTATTCGAATCTCGGCGTCGTGAGCCCGAAATATTGGATGCGCCCCGAGTACGTCAACTCGTCGTTCGATCTATGGTTCTTGACGCACGACCAAAAATATCGCACCACCGCATACCGCTATTTCCAAGCGCTGCGCGCGAACTGCCGCACGCCGAACGGCTACACCGTCCTCACCGATGTCCGCACGCGTCCGATGACCCAAGGCGATTATTTCCCGGCATACGCCTTTTCGGAAAACTTCAAGTACCTGTACCTCATGTTCGCGGATACGCCGCGCTTCGACGGCTCGAACTATTATCTCAACACCGAGGGGAAAGCGCTGCGCGGACTGCTTCGTGACGGAAAGCCCGCAAGGCCATGACACGTTTGGAATGGCGCGCAAAATGTCGACGATCGTGACGGAGGAATGATGCGTATAGCGAGCTCGTTGTGCGCGGCGATAGCGCTCTGTATGTTCGGAGCATCAGCTCGAGCGGCGCAGCCGCCGAAAACACAAGTCATGATTGTCGGTGTCGCGCATTTCGTCGCTAGGCGGGACGTACACAACAGCGTCTACGTGGGGAGTCCTCTGTCAGCAAAGCGACAAGCACAGATCGCTGACGTTGTGGAGCGGCTTGCGCGTTTCCATCCTACAAAAGTTCTCATCGAAGAGCCATTCGGCAATCCCACGTACCAGAATCAGTACCGGGAGTATCTCGCCGGCCAATTTACGCTTCCCGCCGGCGAATCATATCAGTACGGATTCAAGCTTGCGGCGCGCTCCGGCAATCGATCGGTCTACCCAATCGACACTTGGGGTGCATCGCTTTATGATGAAAATTCGCCCGTGGGAAAGCGCGTCGTCGCCTACCTCAAGTCGCATTTTACTGACGTGAAGGATCCGGAAACGGATGCGGGGATTGCGCGCGAAGACTACCTGGAACTGCACGGTACGTACCTTGATGAATTGCGTTACCTCAACAGCGACGGCGCTGTTAAAGCCAACGCTTCGTGGTACAGCGTCTTCGATGGGATGGGACGGCAAGCCGACAACGCCGGAAGCATGTACGTGGCGCAATGGTACACGCGAAATTGCTATATCTTTTCCAACATCCTGAGCGTCATTCGCCCCGGCGATCGAGTGGTAGTGCTCATGGGGCAGGGCCACAAATATTTGCTGCGCGAATTCGTGCGGCTCAACCCAAATCTGGTTTACGTTGACCCCACGGCGTATTTGAGATGAAGACCACGCTCTGCGCGGCATAGCCGTCAACGCTCAGCGGCAGGGGCTGTCCCCCCAGCCAAGCGAGGCCTGGGATGGCAGCGAGGCCGTTCGCTCCCAAGCTCAAAGACAAAAGAAGATAGCGGACCGGTCATGCGTTGGCGCGCGGGGAGGCCGGTCCGCTATCTTTGTAATCGGCGGTTCCAGTACTTCACGCCGCTTACAAATAAAATATAGCGTAGAAGCGCATTAAGAAGAATAGCCGAGCGTCAAGATTTATACGCGTGCCACATTTCTGGCTGAAGCTTACTTCCTAACCGGTTTTGGATAGACCACCGGGCTGCGCAGACCGTTGGCGCCGACGGCGCGCACGCCGAGGATGTAGTCGTCTTTGGAAACCGGGACGGTAGCCTGCGTTACGTCGCCGACATTCTTCGAACGTTCCCAAAGTGGCGCCGTGGTCTCGCGCCAAACGATTTCATACGAAACCGCGTGCGGAACTTTCTCCCACCGCAGGGTCGAATCGTAACCCAGCTCTTTCGTGAGCATCTCGACATTTGCCGGCGGTTCGGGCGCCAGCGCAAGCGAAGCAAGCGCCGCAACGTTCATGCGCGTGACACGCGCGACGTATTCGTAGTCCACGAACTTCATCAGGTCGCCGTACTCAATGCCATGTTCCGTACGGATCGTCTGGTGCTGGTGGTTGAAGTTCTCGTACTTTTCGACGAAGCGCATCGCCGGGAACCCTTGAGCGGTGAACGACTCCTGATCGCCGCCGCGCAGGAAGCGATCGGCGCGGTAGATCATCTCGCCGTTCATCGGCTTGACGTATGCCTCGCCGGCTTCTTTTACATAGCGGGCAAGTTCGCGTGAAGGCGAGTCGTTCTCCGAGCCCACCAGATTGACGTAGCTGACCTTCGCATCGTCCGGCAGGGCTTGGCTAAAAACGCGAACCGTGTACGGTGCGCGCTCGCCGTGGGGCCCGACCGATGTGCCGATGATGTCGTTGTTCAGATCGCCGAGCACGTCGGCATTTTGGCCCTTTAAAACCTGGGCGTAGTGCCCGGAGCCGAACAAGCCCTGCTCTTCGCCGTCGAAGCATGCGAACACGATCGTGCCGTGAAACCGCGTTGAGGCCATCGCCTTTGCCGCTTCAAGAACCGCCGAGGTTCCCGAGCCGTTGTCATCGGCGCCCGGTGCATCGAGCGTTGCGTCGTTGCCCTCGCTGTTTCGCGAATCGTAGTGGCTCGACATCACGTACATGCGCCCGTCGGGATCGTCGCCCTTGAGCACCGCGATTACGCTCGAGATGGTGACGTCGCGCGGCGTGCGATCCGTTTTCGGCTGCACGTACGTGTCGTACGAAACCGTCATCCGTCCGCCGCTCTGTTTGGCTATATCTTCAAACTGCGAGCGCAGCCAATCGCGCGCGGCGAACACGCCCCGAGTGGAAGTGGAGGTCGTTTCGGAGAAAGCGTTGCGTGTGCCGAATCCGACGAGTTTTGCATCGATGGCGCGCAGATCCCCGGCGGAAACGCGATTCACCATCGCGGTAATGCGCGCGTCGGCCGGAGCTTGGGCGGGAGCCGCGCAAACCGCGCCGCCCGCGAGTGCGAACAGCGTCGAGAGCGCGAACAAGCGGCGTATCTTCATACGCGCTTGTTCACGATGCGATGTCGGTTTCCTGATCCTTGGCGCGCAAATAGCGGCCCAAAACCACGGCCGTGCCGCGGCCGGGTACGGAGTGCACGGCAAAGATATCCGTGCAGCGGCGCATGATCGGCAAGCCGCGGCCCCGTTCTTCGAACGCGTCGGGCAGCGTCGGCGGCGGAACGACGTCACTGCGGAAGCCCGTGCCTGAATCGATGACCGTTGCCACAATTTTGTCATCTTCGATTTGGCAGCGCAGTTCGATGACGTCGTTCGTGCGCGAATGTTCGATCGCGTTGGCGAGCGCTTCGCCCACGGCGAAGATGAAATCGTCCAGATCTTCCGGTTTGATGTCGCAGCGCGTCGCAAATGCCAACACTTCAGCGCGCGCGTTGCGGCCGAAGCGGGCATTGGGCGGGATGCGAACTCTCAGGGTGCGTCCGCACGAAACTCCGCCGGTTTGTAGGGTCAGGCGATCCGCGCTCATAGCAATTCCGCGCCATTCTACCCGGGTTCGGCCATTTTTATGGCTTTTCGTATGAAAAGATACGGACAAGCGGCGTTTCTCTACGTGCTCAGCTGCGCGGATGGCTCCCTGTATACCGGCTGGACGAGCGATTTGCCGCGGCGTATGCAGGCGCATAACGCAGGCCGTGCTTCGCGCTATACTCGCTCGCGCTTGCCCGTACAGCTGGCCGCTTGGGCTGCGCTGTCCGATACTACCGAAGCGCGCAGCCTGGAGGCGCGGTTCAAGTTGCTCTCGCGCGAGGAGAAGTTGAGGGCGCTTCGCGAGCGCAAGGCCTTCGGAATTCCCATGCACAAGCCCCCGGCCTACGAACTTTCACAAGGAGACGAGATGGCACAAACCAAGCCCGAAGGTGAAGAACTGCGCACGCTTGCCGACCGCGCCAAGGATTCGCAAGTGCGCATAACCACCAATAAAGGCGATATCGTCTTCACCTTTTATGCGGACGACGCGCCGCTGCACAGCGCCGCGTTTTTGAAATTGGCGGAGAACGGCTTTTACGATGGTCTCACCTTCCACCGCGTCGAGCCCGGGTTTGTGATCCAAGGCGGCGATCCGTCCGGTAACGGCACCGGCGGCCCCGGCTACAACCTGAAAGCCGAATTCAGCGCGCGCCCGCACGTGCGCGGCACCGTTGCAATGGCGCGCGCCGCGAGCCCCGATTCGGCCGGTTCGCAGTTCTACATTTGTCTGGATGACGCGCGCTTTCTGGACCGGCAGTACACCGTGTTCGGCCAGATGACGCAAGGCTTCGACACGCTCGATGCGATCCGCGTCGGCGATACGATGAGCAAGGTAACCGTCGAGCCGAAGCAAGCCTCGTAGTTACAGATCGCTTCCGGCGACGCGCCCGTAGATGACGCGCGAGATGCGCGCGATGCCGTCGTAGGCTTCCCCCGGCCCGTCCAAGCCGCTCGTGTAGACCGCCAGAACGTACGGCGAATCGCCGTACGGCTCGACGATCGCGACATCGCTGCGCGAGCGGCTCAGCTCCCCGGTTTTATTCGCAACCGCTATGCCGGAGGGAAGCAGTTTTGGAATCGTGTCGCGATCGGTCTGTCCGAGCATGATGTCGATCATCTGCCGGCACGAAACCGGCGAGGCGACCGTGCGGATCCCTTCGCGCGTTCCGCGCTCCAACTGATAGAGCAGATGCGCCATGTCCGCAGGCGTGGTGCGATTGTCCATGTGCCGCAGTACGGCGGCCGTATCCAAAAAATGCCGGCGCAGGTAGGTGTGATGCAGCCCCGCGCGGCGCGTCACCGTGTTGATTAGGTTGAAGCCGAAGTGCGAGATGAGCAGATTGCTCGCCGTGTTATCGCTGACTTGAATCATCGGCAGAATCAGCTCGTGCACTGTGAAGCGCTCGCCGTCGGAGGCGCGCGCTAAGAAATCCGAGCCGCCGATGAGGTCGCTGCTTCGGAACGTGATGCGTTTGCGCATCGCAGCCGGATCTTGCTCCGCTGCCGTAAATGCGGTAAGCATGATCAACATTTTGATCGTCGAGGCGCTGGGGAACGAGACGTCCGCGTTATAGGCGAAGAGCGGCGGCCCTAGACTCATCGTGCGCGCATACAGGCCGACGTTGCCGGGAATGTCGTCGATGATCGGGCGCAATGCTTGCGCAAGTGAGGTTTGCGCGAGCGCCGCGTGCGGAAGCGCGAATGCGGCAACTGAGCCGGCCAGAAAAGACGATCGCTTCAAATTCAGGACCCCGTCCCTTGATAGTGTTGCAAGCCGAAGCGCCAGAACGCATACGCGACGCACAGCCAGGCTAAACCGACCACCGGAGTGAGCAAACCCACCTGCGGCGAGAGCGCGAGGCCGGTCTCGGTTTTGTGCAGCAAAAACGTCGCCGGGAAATAGTTCATGAAAGCAAATGGAAACACGAACGACAGTAAGACGCGTACCCCGCGCGTGTAGATGCTAATCGGATAGCGTGTAAACTCTTGTTCAAGCGACATCACGACCCAGCGCAGCGTGTCCACGCGGACGAACCAGAACGATGCCGTCGCGACCGCGAGCGAGATGCCCAGATCGATGAGCGCGCCCCCGAGCGCGACGAACGGCACGAAGGCCAGGAAGACCCAGTCCACCTGCACGCCGCTAAAGCGCGTGGCGATGACGAACCACACGATTGCAAGCGCAAGCCCGTCCGGAAAGATCTGCGAGGGCACGGTGAGCGCTTGGAAGAGCGCGTCCTGCGGACGCACCAAGAAGCGGTCGAACCGCCCTTCGCGCACGTAATCGGGAACGTTCACGACGGTGAAGAAGAACGTGTTGTGGAACTCGTGCCCCAGCATCCAGAGCGCGTACAAGAACGCCATCTCTTTGAAGTCCCAGCCGTTCATGGAGGGAAATTGCCGCAGCGTAACCCACAGCGCCGCGATGGCGGTGCCGTGATAGACGATCGTGAACCCGAACCACATGAAGAAGTTCGCGCGGTACTCGAGCATCGTCAAGAAGTTGATGCGCCAGTACTGATAATAGGTCGCGAGCATCGAGCATGAAGTTCACGTTCGAGACGCAAGTTTCCGTCCGTCCGCCGTACCGTTTAGACTACACAGTTGACGCGCTGCGGCGCCTGGCGGCAAATGTGGTCGACGTCGTGGGCGAGGACGGCATCTACCGCCGCGCGCTCGCGGACGAGCGCGGCGCGAACCTCATCGAGGTGACCCAACCGGACGCGCGCTCGTTACGCGTCCGCATTGCAGGCCGCGAGGGCGCACGCTGGGTTCCGATTGTTGAGCGGATGCTCGGCACGAACGTCTCGCTCGAGCCATGGTACCGCCGTGTCAAACCGTATCCGTGGCTCGACTACATCGCAAAGCAGATCAAAGGCGTGCGTCCGCCGCGATATCCCTCGCTCTTCGAGGCGCTCGCGCATTCCATCGTTTTTCAGCAGATCAGCATCCACGCTGCGGCGTCGATCATGCGCCGCGTTATCGAAGCGCTCGGCGAACCGCTGGAACACGCCGGCGTGCTGCACTATCCGTTCATCGGTCCGGACGCTCTGCTGGGCGCAAGCGATGCGACGCTGCGCGGTGCGGGCCTGAGCGCAAACAAGATCGCGCATCTCCGCAGCGCGGCGGAAGCGGTCGCCTCCGGCGCAATCGATCCGGCGACGATCGAGTCGCTTCCGAGCCCGGCGGCCGCCGAGCGCTTATGCGAAGTGCGGGGCATCGGCCCATGGAGCGCTGCGGTGGTATTACTGCGCGGCTTCGGCCGCCTCGACGTCTTCCCGATGAAAGACTCCGGCGTCGCCCGCACCATCAAAGCCTTATCGGGCGATCCGTTAATCGACGCGACGGCCTTACTGGATCACCTAGGCGACATGCGCGGCATGCTGTACTTCCATCTACTCTTGGGCCGGATCCACAACATAACAACATTGTCATCATGAAAGCCCCTAAGCGATGCTGCAAGCGCCACCCGCGATAGTCGGACAACGAGAAGACGAGATCGATACGCCGGCACTGCTCCTCGATCTCGACGCGTTCGAATATAACCTCGACCGGATGACTCAGCTTTTGGCAGGAACCGGGGTGCGATTGCGTCCGCACGCCAAAGCACATAAATCGCCGGCGGTCGCGCACCAGCAGATGGCACGCGGCGCCGTCGGGCAATGCGTGCAGAAGGTCGCAGAAGCCGAGGCGATGGTCTGGGGTGGCATACGAAACGTGCTCGTAAGTAACGAGGTCGTCGGCGCCACAAAAGTTGCGCGGTTTGCTGCCTTATCCAAAGAGGCCGACGTTGCAATTTGTGCAGACAGCGAAGAGCACGTTTCGGCCATCGAGGCGGCAGCTGCCGATGCATCGCTGCGATTGCGCGTCCTAGTGGAGATCGACGCCGGTGGTGCACGTTGCGGTATCGAATCCGGCGAACGCGCTGCATTGCTCGCGCGGCGCATCGCGCAATCGGCGCATCTTACGTTCGGCGGCCTACAAGCATATCACGGCAGCGCGCAACATCTCCGGCTGCCGGCGGAGCGCGCTGCTGCCATCGAGATTGGGGCCACGGCGGTTCGGCGCACGCTCGACGCACTTGCGCGGTTCGATCTCCCGTGCTCCGTCGTAACCGGCGGCGGCACGGGTACGTTCGAATACGAGATTGCTTCGGGCGTCTACACCGAGATACAAGCCGGCAGCTATTGCTTGATGGATGCCGACTACGCCCGTAACCTGGATACGAATGGCAAGCCGGTCAGTACGTTCCGCCAAGCACTCTTTGTTTTGTCGACCGTCATGAGCGCGGCGCGCACGGGTGTCGCGGTTCTTGATGCGGGTCACAAAGCGGTGACGATAGACTCGGGCTTACCGCTGGTATGGGACCGGCCGGAGCTGACGTACGTCGATGCTTCCGACGAGCACGGCACACTCTCTTATAGCGCGGGCGCGCGCGTGCCATACTTGGGCGAAAAGGTCCGCCTGGTACCCGGGCACTGCGATCCCACGGTGGATCGCTATGATTGGTACGTCGGTGTGCGCCGCGGGCGCGTGGAGTCACTCTGGCCGATCGCGGCACGTGGCGCGATGCGCTGAATTACGGCGACTTTCTTGGATATAGGAGACTAATGAAGATAGCGACATTCAATGTGAATGGAGTCAATGGCCGATTGCCGGTGCTCCTCGAATGGCTCGCACACGCAAAACCCGACGTGGCGTGCCTTCAGGAACTCAAAGCGCCGCAAGAAAAATTTCCAATGGACGCGATACGCGATGCCGGCTACGGCGCAATCTGGTTAGGACAGAAAAGCTGGAACGGTGTTGCAATCCTCACCCGCGGTCAGACGCCGCAGGAGACGCAGCGCGGCTTGCCGGGCGAGCCGGATTCGGGGCACTCGCGCTACATCGAGGCTTTGGTAAACGGCATCTTGATCGGCTGCATTTACCTGCCCAACGGCAACCCCGCTCCCGGCGTAAAATTCGATTACAAACTCGCCTGGTTCGAGGCTCTTATCCGGTACGCCGGCAATCTGCTCGCGCAAGATAAGCCGGTTATCCTTGCCGGCGATTTCAACGTCATGCCCACGGATTTGGACGTCTACAAACCGGAGAGCTGGCGCGACGATGCGCTCTTTCGTCCGGAAGTGCGCGAGGCTTTTCACCGGCTTGTAGCGCAGGGCTGGACCGATGCTTTGCGCACCCTTTATCCGAACGAGCGCATCTACACGTTTTGGGATTACTTCCGCAACGCGTTCGGCCGAAACGCGGGCCTGCGGATCGACCATCTGCTGTTGAGTCCCAATCTTAAATCCCGGTTGTTAGCAGCCGGCGTCGACCGCGACGTCCGTGCCAAGGAGAAAACGAGCGATCACGCACCAACATGGATTGAATTAACAAACGGGGACAAGCTGCTTTAACGAGATCTCCCATGTAGGGCGCGCTCGACGCCGTTGAGGAGGCGGTCGCAAGAAACCAAAAGCCATGCCGGCGATCCCGTTTCCGCCATGGCGCAGAATTCGGACAAATTGTCTGACTCTCGTGCGGCGAAATGCGGGCTTTGATCGAGCGCAGTGAATGGGCCAATAGATGCAGGGGGCGCAATTGGAAATCCGCGAACGCGGGACCCCATAGGGCGCTGCCCTATAGGAGGCGCGCCATCGCCGCAATTGCCGCCGGTACTCGCCGATCCTCTCCGACGCTCGTGGCCTTAGCGAGCTGCGTCGGAACGTCCACCGAGTGGTACGACTTCTACATCTTCGGATTCGGCGCAGCGATCGTCTTTTCGCGAGTGTTTTTTCCGACGGCCGGCCAGTCCGGCATCCTGCTCTCGTTTGCGGTGTTCTGGGTCGGATTTTTAGCCCGTCCGATTGGCGGCGCGCTCTTCGGGCATTTCGGCGATCGTGTCGGCCGCAAATCGATGCTCATTGTGGCACTGCTCCTGATGGGCAGTGGAACCTGTGTGTTAGGCGTTCTGCCCGGCTACGCACAGATCGGTATGTGGGCGCCGGCAGCGTTGATTGCGCTGCGCTTTCTGCAAGGCATTGCGGTCGGCGGCGAATGGGGCGGAGCGGCGCTTATGGCGACGGAACATGCGCCGGACGGGCGGCGCGGGCTTTTTGGCTCATTTCCGCAGATGGGATCCCCAATCGGCTCCATTCTTGCAAGCAGTATTTCCGCGTGGGTAGCGCATGCGTATACCGTCAATGGAGAGCTGACTTCCGAATTCTTTCGCTTCGGATGGCGCATACCGTTTCTCGCCAGTGCAATTCTCGTCGCCATCGGTTTGGTAATCCGCATCAGTGTTAGCGAATCGCCGGCATTCGAGCGGATGCGAAGCAACTCGGCCATCGTCGCATCGCCACTGCGTGCCGCATTGAAATCACATTGGCGCACGATGCTTTTGGCCGGGGGTACGTTATTCGCGGTGAACGTGGGCTATCTTTATGGAACGCAGGTAACAGCCTATGCGTCCGGACCGAACTCGCTGCTGCACGTTCCTGTGAGCCAAGTTAGTGCGGCCGTTGCGATCGGCGGCTTCGCGTATCTCTTCTCGGTTGCGGTAGCGGGTTGGCTTTGCGATCGCTTGGGACGCCGTTACGTTGCGATGGCCGGCGCCGCTCTTGCGCTGGTGGCGGCGTTCCCGATTTACATGCTCATCGACACGGCGCACTTCCCCGCAATCGTGCTCGCAGAATGCATCGCGTACACGAGCAACGGTCTCTTATACGGGCCGCTGGCAGCCATTTACTGTGAAGCGTTTCCGGCAAACGTGCGGTATACGGCAGCTTCGGTTGCGTATCATGGCGCGGCGATGGTAGGCGGCCTTGCTCCGTTCCTGGGAACGGCGCTTCTCACATATTCACATGGCCGTTCTTGGGTGCTCTCGCTTTACATTGTTGTAACGGCCTGCATCTCGTTGGGATCGCTGATAGGCCTGAAGTATGCTGCGCAGCCGCGCAACGATCTCAGCCAAGTCTCCACGCCCGCATACAATCGATAGTGGCTGTTAAAAGCTGCGTTCAGTCCGCTGCTCCCTGAAAAGACCCGTCGAACATTCGCAGCTCGTCCGGCGGGTAATCGCCGTGCGGATGTTCTTCGAACCAGCGATGCGCGCGCGCCGCTAACCATTCGAAGTTTTCGAAGTTGAGCGGCCGGCTGGTGCGGGCCTCCTTAATGACCTCGCGCAGCAATTTCCAATAGAGACTGACGTTGTACCACTCGGTTTGCAGATAGACGTGCTCATCAATCAGCCCGTTTCGGATAAACGAGCCGATGTGGTTGTACATATCGCATAGATACAATTCGGGATGCTTGCCGCGATCGACCGGCGTTTCGTGGAGGCCGGCTCGAAAAGCATCGTCCTTCATGCGCTCCGACAAGTCGTGCCGCACATAATTCACGAGTTCGCGCACGTCGGGGCGAAGGAGCATGTCGAACGCACTTTGCAGGCCGGCGAGCTGATTCGCGCGCCGTATGTGTCGCAGTTGTACGAATGCGGCGACCGCTGTTGCCGTAATCACGACGAAGGTCCCGACCGCGGCAGTGGTGCTCCAGGCCTCGAGCGACATAAACGCACGTTCGTCCGACGAGCCGGTAACTCCGCTGTGCCGACTGCGTATTCTCAGCGCTTGGCAAAAAGGTCTAGCCGCCCTGGATAACTACGCGGCGTGATGCGGCGCGCCAGACGAACAACGAGAGCACGGCGAACGATGCCAGCCACAACACTTGGATTGCGAAGTAGCGCACATATTCGGACGGGTGGATCACGCCGACGTAAATGAGCAGTGGCGTTGAATAGATCGCGGCAAACGGCAGTGCGAACACAATACGGCCGAATATGCCGGGGAAGAAGACCAGAGGGATGAT
>JAICWY010000037.1 GCA_025934645.1 Vulcanimicrobiia bacterium | reverse complement strand
TATGAATTCAGCACTCCGCATCCGCCGGTGATCAAGCCCGAGATCGCGGCGGAAGAGGACGCAATGGTCGCGTTCGGCATCGAGCGCGCGCACTCGGAATGGCTGTTCGGCCTTCGCAGCATCAACTTCTCGGCGAAGTATGCGCTCACGGGCGAGGCGGGCGATCGCAACAACGGCGGAGGGGCGGTGGTGGAGTACCGCGCCTTTATCCACTAAAAGTTGCGGTACTGCACGGGCGCTTCACAGGTTCCCCACAAGGTGACTCACAAGCGGCAAGGCCAAGGGCGCGGCGCGAGAGATTCATACGGGAGCGTGCTCATATGAGTGGAGTTATCGTTTTTACGTCGGTTCGCGACGCGCTCAAAGCGGGCTATCACATCTACGGAAGAACGGAGGAGGGCTATTTAGCCCGCATCCGCACGCAAGGCGGCTGGGCGCTTGCGCTGGTCGTCATCTCAAAGTAATTCCTTCGAACTTCAGTAAGCGGCGCCGGATCGAGTAGGGTCCGGCGCCGCGTACGCTTCCATCGGCGCCAACGACGCGGTGCGCCGGAATGAAGAGATCGATCGGCGTCGCGCCCATAGCCGCTGCAACGCCTCGATGCGCGCGGGGACGCCCGATCGCTCGCGCAAGATCGCTGTAGGAAACGATTTCGCCCGTTTCCAGCTGCGAGACAAATAGCCACACATCGGTTTGCAATTCCGTCCCTTCGAAATGCAGCGGCAGGTCGAAGCGGCGCAGCCGTTTGTTGAAATAGGCGCGCACTTGTTTTCCCGCTTCGCGCAAAAGAGGCATTTCGTAACGCACGGTTTCCGGAGCTTTGCGGCGCACGAACTCCGCGCCGGTGATGCCCCGCTCGTCAGCCGTGACGGCAAGCGCGACGCCGAGCGGCGTGGGAAGGACGCACCGGACGGATTTCATGGGTACGCTGGTTCCATGGACGAGAAGAAGCAGACCTCTGCGGATACCCCGACGCCGTCCGAACGCGGCGAGATCAAGAAAGAAGCCGAAGAAGCGCGCGAGGGCGACAAGAAGCTCGACGACTACGATAAAGCCGTAGCGGATTCGTTTCCGGCCAGCGACCCGCCGGTTCAACCATAGCGCCGAAGAGGACAGCACGCGGCGCTGCCAGCATTAAACGCCCTGCGGAGAGGTGGCAGAGCGGTTTAATGCAGCGGTCTTGAAAACCGCAGAAGGTGCTGAGCCTTCCGAGGGTTCGAATCCCTCCCTCTCCTCAGGAGAATCGGCGTACCGGCTCCCGGCTTGGGTTGTTTGCCGGAGCGCATTGACTCACGTCGTTTCAGCGCCGCTGACGCTCGCACTACGATCGCGTCATGCGCGGCGCAAACCTAAGCGTTAAGATCTCCGCCCGAAGGTCTCGCGAAAACGCCGCTGACCGCGACGCGGTTGCGGCATGACGGCCGCCCCCGCGGTTTTCCCGCCCTTGGGCGATCGCATCAACCTGACCAAATCGATCGACTTGCGTTCGGTCGCCTTGCGCGAGCGGCGGCAATTGCTTTTCTCGGCGTTCGATGGAATGCCTGATGGCGGAGTGTTGCACGTCATTTCCGAGGATGACCTTCGTCCACTGCGACACGAGTTCGAACGTTTGCGCACGGCGCGCACCGCCTGGATGCAGACTAAACGCGACGGCGTACACTGGGAGTCGTTTATTCGGCGCGTTGAAGTTCCGACGGCTCCGGCGAGCGTCGAGGCCGCGCTGAAACGGACATGGCTCCTTGAAAGAACGTCGATCGAACAAGTTGCCGCGCTCGCGATGTCGGCGCGCAGCGCTACAATGGCGCGCGGACACGTCACCGTCGAACAAGGCTTGCCGTTCCCCTACCTAGGCCTCGTGATCTCAGGTTTCGTGCAGGCCAGCGTGACGGCGCCGGACGGAAAGGAGATCTGGCTATGCGATCGGCTCGCCGGCGATGTCTACGGCGAGAGCGGTCTGCTCGCTGGAGGTGTTTCCCCGGTGAGGTACGTCGCGCGGGCGACGGAAACGTTGGTTGCATTGCTCAACGCCGCTGCCGTACGTGAGGTACTCTCCACGACTCCAGCGCTCATGAACGGCTTTGCTCTGCTCGCTTGCGAATCGAACCGCGTCCTCATCGAGCGCATCGCATCCCTGACGTCACAGCCGATCGTCGCTCGACTGGCGCGGGCGCTCCTCTCGTACGCGGACATGCGCGAGGGAATGGCTGCGGCAATCGAGCCGCTCCCGCAGTTTCGCCAAGACGAACTTTCACTGCTGGCCGGAACCGGCCGCGATCTCATCTTTCGCGCGCTTACCCAACTTGAAAGCAACGGGGTTTTGCAGCGAAGCAACGGGCGGATCGTTGCGCTGAACCGGCGCAAGCTCGAGCGCTTCGCTCGCCTGACAAAGTACGAAAAGTATTAGTAGAGCGGGCACTAGCGCACCCCGCTCTACTAAATATGGTTTTACTTGACCACTTTGAAGACGATTTGCATCTTGGTGTGACCGATGCCGCAGAAGATCGCGCAATGCGAGGTGAACGTGCCGAGTTTGTGCGGCGTTACCGTGACGGTCGTTGGCGAGTTCGTTATCGTGACCGTCTTGTTCAGGCCGATATCCGGCGCCGTAAGTCCGTGAACGCCTTGCGTCGCGACGAACGTTATGGCCGTCGGTTGACCTTTTTTGAGTGTTACGATGCCGGGCGTAAACGCGAAGTTTTTCGCCTTTATCGTTACGGGCTGCGTCGCCGAAGCCGGCGGCGTGAAAATGAATGCGGAGAGCGCCGCAATGCAGATGGCGGCAACGAAATTTCTCATACCCTTAGTACAACAGGAGCTGTTCGCCATGCAAACGACCTAGGTCACGCAAGTCCGGTTTTCACACGCCCTACATGAGGGGGCGCTGCCGCAGAGGTGCTTGACACGCTTGCTCGCCGGGTGGACCCTGTACGTATGAGGGGCCAGCATCCGCTCGAACTCGATGTGCGGAGCATTCCGATGCCGCAGCGTCATCCGCGCATCATGGACGCCTTCGATGCGCTGGAAGCCGGCGGGGAACTGCGCATCATCAGCGACCACGAACCTCGCCCGCTGCGCGGCGAACTCGAGCGCACGCGCACCGGCACCTATGTGTGGCTGCAGCGCATGCATAGCGCCGATCATTGGGAAGTGACGCTGCGCCGCGTCGCTGCTCCGCGCACCCAGCGCATTCGTGACTTTCTCAAACGCTGCGCGCTCTTCGCCGACGCTTCGGCAAAAACGCTTGGTGCACTAGAGGCTGTTGCTAACGAGAAGACCCTTGCACACAACGAAACGGTGAGCGAACAGGGAGCCGAATGGGATGGTTTTGGATTGGTCGAACGCGGAACGCTTTCGGCCGTCATCATCTCGCCGCTTGGGCGCGAGCATGCGTTGTACGATATTTTGGCCGCCGAACCGTTCGGAGAGATCTCAACGATAGACGGTGGCGCAACCGTTGCGCGCTTCATCGCCACGTCGCGATCGGCGCGCGTCGTACTCTTTCCAAAGGATGCCGTACGGGGCGCGCTGGAGGACGACTCCGCCTTCGCCCGCAGCATGAACGAGGTTTTCGCGCAGCGCATGCGTCTGCTCGTCGATCGCTTTGCCGCTCAGACCTCGCTTCCCACGGTGGCGCGCGTTGCGGCGGCGCTGCTGCCGCATGCCGGACCACAGCCGGGTCTACATCCCGTGCTGCCGTCGTTTCAGGACTTCACGCAGGTGGAACTCGCGACAGCCGCCGGTACGGTCAAAGAGGTCGTGAGCCGCGCGCTCGCCGAGTTAGAGGCCTCAGGCGCGATCGAACGGAGCGGCGGACACATCGTGCGGGTCGATCGGGCGAAGCTGACCGTGTACGCGGGGTGTCTATAACTCGGGTTACTTCGGCATAGCCCGTAGCGCAATAGAATGGGAGCATGTTCGAACTGGACGTGCGCGTCTTGCCGCCGCCGCACAAACACAGCACTATTCGCGAGCGCCTGGAACGCCTAAATACCGGACAAACGCTCCGCATCATCAACGATCACGATCCACGTCCTCTACGCTACGAACTCGACGATACGTACCCGGGGGCGTTCACCTGGACGTATGTAGAATGCGGACCGAAACTTTGGCGCGTGGACATCGCAAAGAAAAGTGAAGCGATCGCAGGACCGCAGATCGACATCGTCGCCGACTGCCATGCTATGCAAGTCGGCGAGATTCGGATAAAGGCCGGGGAACGGCGCACGTTCGAAACGTTGCCGGCAGCCGCGGCGGTGATTTTCCATCGAGGCGAAGGAACGATGAATATCGCGGGCTGCTCGCACGCCGTTGCGCCCGGAACGGTTGAATTAGTCTGCCCGGGGGAACCATGCGCGATCTCCGCCGCGCAAGACGTTCAGGCGTTCCTCGTCATCTCCAAAGACGAGGATAACTAAGGGCCGAGCGTTAAGCGTCCTCTACCGATCCGGTAGTCGGCCATACCGTAGTACACCTCGAATACGCGATCATCACGATGATCGATCGCGGTGGGAAATACGACGTAGCCGACCGTTCCTTGAATCTCCTCCGGCAACGTCGCAACGAACAACGGCTCCGGCGAGCGATAGATGAGTGCGTATTTCGTACGGAGCCTGCGGTTCAAGCGCGCACGGGCCTTGGTCTATGGAAACAGATCCGTCCATCTCCTCCGCGATGCTGAACGATCCAATGCGCGATACGTTGCCGCGGGCAACCAAACGCGGATACAACTGAAGGGTACCGTCACGCAGGCGTGCGGAGGCCGGATTGACCACGCCGTCCGTAGCGTTCTGCACGTCCGTAGGGCTCAACACCACGCCGAGGCGCTCGAACCGTGGTTTCATCGCATCGTGTTAGGCGACGTCAAGCCGGCTTTTCGCGCTCCAAGAAGATCAGCAGATCGCGGCCATGCTGCGGGTCTTCCTTGACGTGCACGATGTGCCAACCCTCGGTACCTAATGCGTTCAGCTCGTTCGATGCCGAAGAACCGGTTTGACGCAATTCCGTGCGGTCGAGTGAAACGACTTTGAACTCGTAGCTTGCCATCGCAATCAAACCTTCTGAGTCGCCTTTCCACCGGTTTCGCCCTTTATTGATCTGCGCCGCGAGCCCCACAATTTTCGCGCGAAGACTCCGCAGAGCACCACTGCCTGATTGTGCTCCTCGTCTTTCGCACTATAGACGAGGGTCAGCATGGAAAAGTCCTTTGCGGCGTCGATGACGCGCTCGATTTCCGCCTGGCTGCGCGGATTCATTAGTTCCCATTCATAGCGCTGCTGAAATTCATGCCAGCGCTTGGGATCGTGACCGAACCATTGCCGCAGCTTCGTGCTGGGCGCGAGATCCTTCGCCCATTCATTCAGGCGAAGATCCTCCTTACGCACGCCACGCGGCCACATGCGGTCCACGAGCACGCGATATCCGTCCGCCCGCGCGTGCAGCTCGTATGCGCGCTTGATTTGAACGTCTTTTACCATAGTACTACGTCCCTTCGATACGCGCAGCGTGTGCTGCGCGCTCCTTTTCCCATTCCGCCTCAATGAACGTACGCAACTCCGCAAGAAACAAACGGAGGGTTCGCCGCGTGATGTACCGGCCGACGAGAACATCGAAGAGCCGGCCGGGCAATCCGAACGGCGGCTCATATTGACCTTCCACGCGCAGTTGCGTGAGCGGTCCGTTCGGGCGCACGGTCAACAGCCCGCTCATTTCGGGAACCGGGATTTTCGCCTGCGCCTTCCAATGCAGGACAAGCGCTTCGTGTATCCGCGATTCATCGGTAACGTCACGCACTTCGCGCAGATCGCAGACCACCGGCGTACGCAAACCTGCAAACGGCCCCACCAGATGCTGCGAACCGCTTTGATGTAAACGCTCGATGAATTCGATGGTACCGCTGAACGGACACTTCACGTCCTGCGTTGCAAAGATGCGTGTCACGCGGCGCACGGCCTCCTCCGGAGCCATATCTTCGTTCACCTCTACGTCATACAGCGGCACGTTTCGTCTGTAAATGACCAGGGTCTCCCGGCAGATGCTCGCTTGCCGTGCGGAGCCGGTTGACCGCGGTTACTGCCGTGCTAGCTCGCAAGTAGTACACTTGAAGCATGAATGGCAGTTTTCGGAAAGCGAAATTGTGGGGTTGACGATTGCGATCATCGCGATCAACGGCTGGAACCGGCCGGCTATTCCGTTCCGTACGCCTCCCGGTTCGTACACGCGCGCCGCGGACGGTCGCGGAGCGTCAACCTAGCTATGCGTGGACAGGAAGACGGAAGCACCAAGCCCATCGAGATCCGTGGCGGACTGATTGCGGAGCCCGGGCGCATCTCGTCGGTCGATCCGGAAGAAACCACGCCGTGGGAACAGGTCGCACCACGCAAGATCGAGATGACGGATTGGGTCCGCTTTCAAGGTTACATGCGCGAAATTTTCTCCACGTTCGGCATGACGCTTAACTCGCCCGCAACGGAGCGCACACCGGAGCGGTACTTGAAGGCGCTCTATGATGCGACCGCCGGCTACGAAGGCGATCCCAAACTGCTCACCGCGTTTCCGACGGAGTGCCGGTGCGATCCCGATTGCTTCATCGCGCAACTCATCGAGGGACCGATCTCGTTTTACGCTCTATGCGAACACCATGCGCTGCCGTTTCACGGGTTCGCGTACGTCGGATACGTCGCGCACGAGCGGATTATCGGACTCTCGAAACTCACTCGGCTCGTGCGGCTGCTAGCTCGGCGTTTCACCGTGCAAGAACGCCTGTCGCAGCAGATCGGCGATGCGCTCGCTGACCTGATGGATCCGCATGGCGTAGCCGTTCACCTTGAGGCGGTGCACTTGTGCACGCAGATGCGCGGCGTCCGCGAAGAGCACTCGAAGACGGTTACGACCGTTTGGCGGCGCGGCTACACCGAGAATCCCGAGTTGCGGCGCTCGTTCCTCACCGAGGTGCGCAGTCGCAACCCCTGGGCCTGAACGCGAATCGAGGCGCAAAATGAAGGACAGCAAGTATCTCATCGTGGGCGGTGGATTAACGGCGGACAGCGCGTGCAAAGGCATTCGCGACGTCGATCCGGATGGCGCGATTACGGTCGTGGGTGACGAAGCGTACCCGCCGTATTTGCGACCTCCGCTGAGCAAAGATCTGTGGAAAGGCAAAGACGAAAAGAAGATCTGGCGCGGAACCGAAAAATATCACCCGGACCTGCGCCTCGGCCGCCGCATCGTCGCGATCGATCTTGCGCTGCGCACTGCGCACGGCGATCATGGCGAGGAGTACCGTTACGAAAAACTGCTGTTTGCAACGGGTGGGCGGCCGCGCCGGCTACCGTTCGGCGGAGATGAAGTCGTCTATTTTCGGACGCTCGACGATTATCGCAAATTGCGCGAGGCTGCAGAGCGTCGCGCTCGTTTTTGCGTGATCGGCGGCGGCTTCATCGGATCTGAAGTCGCTGCGGCGTTGGCAATCAACCACTGTCCCGTGACGCTCGTCTTTCCGCATAGCGGCATCGGCGCGCGCATCTTTCCGAAACAAATCTCCTCGGCACTCAACGACTACTATCGAGATCGCGGCGTCGAAGTGTTGGCTGAGACCACAGTGACCGGCATTAATCGGCAGGGAGCGGGCATGCAAGTCGCACTCGGCAGCGGCCGTGTACTTGAAGTAGATGTCGTCGTCGCCGGAATCGGCATCGTGCCGAACGCCGAACTTGCCGCGGCTGTCGGCTTGTCCGTCGCGAACGGCATCGTGGTTGACGAGTATGGGCGTGCGCGCGGCCGCGGGGACGTGTTCGCAGCCGGCGATGTGGCGCAATTTCCGGTCCGCGCTCTAGGAATCGAGACGCGTTTCGAGCATGAGGATCAAGCAAAAAGTCATGGGCGATGCGTCGGAAAAAATATGGCGGGAGCGCTCGAACGCTACGATCATCTGCCGTTCTTTTACTCCGATCTATTCGACGCCGGCTATGAAGCGGTCGGCGAGACAGATGCAAGACTAGAAACGCTGCTCGACTGGAGCGGCGTCGAGGCGGAAGGCACGATCACGTACCTCGACGGCGAGCGCCGTCCGCGCGGAGTGCTCCTTTGGAATCGCTTCGGCCATGTCGACTCGGCGCGCGAACTCATACGCGCCGGCAAGCCCGTCGAACGCGCCGTGCACGTAGGCTAACCTCCTGGAACCGCTCGAGGTTCTGTTCGAATCGCCGCGTCTGCCGCAGTTCAATCTGCCGGCCGAACTCGTTGCACTCTATGGCTCAGCACTTGGATTCGAGACGCCGCGGCTCTATGCGAATTTCGTCCAAAGCATCGACGGCGTCACCGCGATTCCCGGGCTGCTGCAATCGAACCGGTTGATCGCCGCCGCGAGCGAGCAAGACCGGTTCATCATGGGCCTACTTCGTGCATGCGCCGACGTAGTTCTGATTGGAGCCGGGACACTCGACGGATCGCCGGCCACGCGGTGGACGGCCGATGATGCGAATCCCCCGACGGCGGACTATTATGCCGAATTGCGCCGGCGCCGCCGTGTGCCGCCGCAGCCGACGCTCGCCGTTCTTAGCGGCAGCGGCAAGATCGATCCAAATCATCCGGGCCTCGCGCAACCGACGGTCGTGCTCACCAGCCAACAGGGCGCGAAGAATCTGCACGGCATCCTTGCGGCAGGAGTTGAGATCATTGCGATTGGCGATGGCCCCCATCTTGATGCTGCTGATGCTGTGAGAGTTTTGCGCGATCGCGGTCACAAGCTTATCCTCTGCGAGGGCGGTCCGACGCTGCTCGGAGCGCTCGTCGAATCAAATCTGCTCGACGAACTGTTCCTGACCGTGTCTCCACGGCTTGCCGGGCGCAGCACCAATGCCCCGCGTCTTTCGCTAGTCGAAAATGTCGAACTGTTACCGGACCGCTTGACTGACGCCAGACTGCGCTCTGTTCGTAGGGCAGACTCACATTTGTTTCTGCGCTACGAAATCAAACGCAGCGATTTTCCAACCGAAAGGCGAGATTCGCTTTAGGGAATAAGCAACCGCAATGCTAAGAGGTTTCGTCGCCGGAATTCTTTTTACGCTGGTCGCTGCGTCCGCCGCCGGCTATGGAATGATCCGTACCGGGGTGCTCCCCGCGAACGCCGACGAACGGCCGCCGCACTTCGAGGAGTGGGCCGCCAAAACGTCTCTGCACGCGACGCTCCGGAAGAGCGCGCCGAAGGTGACGAATCCCCTGTCCGCGAGCGACGACAACCTGCTAAGCGGCATTAAACTCTACTCGCAAAACTGCGCGGTATGCCACGGCGACTCGAGCGCGCACCCCACGAACGTAGCAAAAGGGCTGTATCAAGAGCCGCCGCAGCTCGCCAAAGACGGCGTCGAAGACGATCCGGATGGCGTGATCCTTTGGAAGATTTCACACGGTATCCGCTGGACCGGAATGCCGGCGTACGGGAAATCGCTGAACGAAACGCAGCTCTGGCAGTTGACGCTGTTTTTGAAATATATGGATCACCTGCCGCCGGCCGCCCAAAGAGCCTGGCGGCAAGTGAAAGCGTAACGCTAAGGGGTTTAGCGCGACGTGCGTTCGCCGGCGGGATTGGCCACGAACGAGAATTGACCGTTGCTGCGATCGAACGCGGTACCGACGATGACGCCGTTTTTCACGCGTCCGTCGATATGCACGATGCCGGTGTTGCCGATGTCGAACCAGATCCGATCGCCGGTTTCACCGCCGACCACGGGAACGTACATCGAGCTCATGTCGGCAGGGAAGTAGTAGCCGCGCACGATGCCCGACGGATCTACGGTCAGTTCCAGCGAGCCGGTGTAGGGCGCCGGAGAGCCGTACAGCGCGGTCATCGACGTGGAATAGTGTTGGGTCGTTGAGGCAGACGCGGCCACGCCGGCAGCCGGAGCCGCCAGCGTCAGCAAGCCTACGAAGGCTGCTGCCGCTAGAAATAGTTTCTTCATGTCCATACCTAACGTATGAACGCGTTCGTTTGCGACCGGGGTTCCGGAGGTGCGGCGCAGAAGGCATTAAATTGTCACGATGATGACTCAAGAACCGCTGGATCTCCGCCGTCTTAGCGTCTGGGAACGCGCCGCGCTCGTCTTAGAACGCGTCGATAGTCTTGCGGACGCTGAGTCCTTTACGTTTTACACCGAGGTGAATCCGCGCGCGCTGATGGGCCGCCTGGAACAACTGCGCCCGGGGCAACTCGCGTTCGAGGCGCGTCACGTCGGGGAGGCGGAGTGGCACGTCGCGGTTAGCCGCGTAGCGCCGTTCGACGGCATCTCGACGGTCGCCGTAGCGCTCGAGCGCAGCTCCGCCTTCAGCCGTCTCTCGCAAGAGACTCGTGCGCAGGTCGCCGCCGCGATGGTCGAGCGCGAAGCAAAAAAAGGCGAAGTGCTCTGCGCTGAAAATTCACCGTCCGACACGCTTGGGCTGCTCCTAGACGGTGCGCTCGCCGTCGTCGTCGGCGCGGGCGCGCGCGAACGGTCGCTGTTTCACCTGTTCCCGTTCGATACGTTCGGCGACACCGAATTCTTCGATTTAGGCCTAGCAATGGGCCGCACGATCGTGCTTTCCAAGACCGCGCGCTACGCGACGGTTCCGGTACAGCGGTTGCGCGAACTCGGCGAGCAGCAGCCGGCGTTTCTGCTTGCAATGGGCGCCATCGTCGCGCAACGCAACCGCACGCTTGCGAGCGCGCTCGCCGCGCAAGTATCGCAGCCGATTATCGCTCGGGTTGCTGCGGCGTTGTTGCCGTATGCGGCGCCGGAACGCGGATTGCATCCGGCGCTCGCGCCGCTGCCCACCATGACGCAGGCGCAAGTTGCGGCATCTGCCGGCACAGTCAAGGAAGTCGCCGCCCGCGCAATCGCGGACTTGGAACGCGTGCAAGCTTTGCGCCGCGAACGCGGGCATATCCGCTACCTCGACCGGACGCAATTGCTGGAGATGATCGACCGCTCGTAGTGAACGAGTATGCGTTCTCGCCGCTGATCGGGATCGCCGCAGCCGCGGTGCTGGGCGGCGCAGTGGGATTGCAGCGTCAAGCGGCAGCAAAACCGGCCGGATTTCGCACCCACTTAATCGTCGCCGCGGCGTCTGCGGCTTTTACGGCCATCGGCGCCCACTTGCACGACACGCGCATTCCCTCGTACGTCGTCGTGGGCATCGGATTTTTAGGCAGCGGCGCGATCGTGCGCCATGGCACGACGCCGCACGGTTTGACGACGGCGGCAAGTATCTGGATGGCGGCGGCGATCGGCCTCGCACTCGGGTATTCCACCAGTTTCGGGCTCTATGTCGGTTTGCTGATCACCGCCATCACGCTTATCGCGCTCTCGCTTTCCGACACGGCGCTCATGAGGATCTTCCGCATTCCGCGCCGCGTGACGGTTCGCGTCGTGTGCGCCTCGCCTGAGACGTCCACGGCGCAGGTCTCGCAGACGTTCCGTCACGCGGGCGTGATGTTCGAGTCCAGCGATCTCGTCGCCGTCACGAGCGAAGGCGCGGAAGAGGTGGCGGAACTGCTCTACACGATCGAACTGCAGCGCGGACGCGATCTCAACGGCATCGTGCGCGAAATCGGCGCTCTTTCCGGCGTGCGCCGCGTCGAAGCCAATCAGCCGTTTTTCGGCGCATGAGTTTCATCTTCAAATGGCTGCGTCCCGAGCGGCCCGGCGGCGTGGCCCTGCATCCCGTGCGAATCGTAGAGCTCGACGAACCGGTCGAAGCCGCGTACGGCCGCTGCGCCCAAGGCATCGAACGCGTCCTCGGCGGGGTCATTCGTGAGACGGACGAGCGGCACAGGCACATTGACGCGACGTTCGGTTTGGTGAACTCCGAACGCATTACCGTTACGCTCGAACCGGTGAACGACGCGCGCACGCGCGTTACGATCGAGAGCCGCCGGGTTCTCTCCGCCGAACCCGCGCGCACCTCGCAATACGTCGGAGAATTGGCGAAATTCTTATCGCCCGGGACTAAGCCCGCCGAATGACCTCGGTCCGCATGTAGGGTTGCAGCACGGCGGGAACGGCGATCGAACCGTCGGCTTGCTGGTAGTTCTCCATGATTGCGAGCAGCGTTCGCCCCACGGCAAGCCCGGAGCCGTTCAGCGTGTGCACGAGCTCAGGTTTGGCTTTTGCGTCGCGCCGGAAACGCACTTGCCCGCGCCGCGACTGAAAATCGGTGTCGTTCGAGCACGAACTGATCTCGCGGTAGGTGTTTGCGCTGGGCAGCCACACTTCGAGATCGTACGTTTTTGCCGCATTGAAGCCGATGTCGCCCGCGCAGAGCGCGACGACGCGGTAGGGCAGTTCCAGCGCTTGTAATAGCGCTTCGGCATCGCGCGTGAGCTCTTCCAACGCATCGAACGAATGCTCGGGCAGCGTGTACCATACGAGTTCGACTTTCTCGAATTGATGCTGGCGGATCAGGCCGCGCGTATCTTTTCCGGCGGCTCCCGCCTCTTTGCGAAAGCACGGCGTATACGCGGTGTACTTGCGCGGCAATCCATCGAGCGCAAGAATCTCGTCGCCGTGCAGCGCAGCCAAGGGCACTTCCGCCGTCGGGATCATGAACAGATCCGCGTCTTGATCCCGAAACATCGCATCGGAAAAATTCGTGAGCTGGCCCGTGGACCACATCGTTTCGCGCGATACCAGAATCGGCGGAATGACTTCCGTATAGCCCTTGGCGTTCGCCCGATCCAAGAAAAATTGCACGATCGCGCGCGATAGCCGGGCGCCTTCGCCTTTGAGGATGGAGAAACGGCTGCCCGAAAGTTTCGCCGCCCGTTCGAAATCCAAAATGCCGAGCCGCTCGCCCAGTTCCCAATGCGGCAGCGGTTCGAAATCGAACGCACGCGGCGTGCCGTCGCGGCGCACCGTAACGTTGGCGCTTTCATCGCTGCCTTCGGGAACCGAATCGTCGAGCAGATTGGGCGATTGCACGAGCAGCTCGCGCAGCGGCGATTCCGGATTTTCGACGGCAAGCGCGCGCGCTCGCGCTTCCGCTTCGTCGATGCGCGCGGAGAGCTCGTCGAGCTGCGGCTTGAGCTCGCGCGCCGCCGCCGCTTTATCGGCGGCTTTGCCGATCTGCGAAGATATCCGGTTTTTTTCGGCTTTCGCGGTTTCTACGGTGGTCAAAGCCGAGCGGTACTCGGAGTCGAGGCGCAGAACCTCGTCCACAAAAGTGGGATCTTGTCCGCGGCGCCGCGCCGAGTGCCGGACGCGATCGGGGTCGCGACGAACGGTTGTAATATCGAGCATATGAAGGCATCCGGCATTAACCGGGATTCAAACGCAGTCCTACAAACCGCGGGTTTTAACACCGCCGCGCTGCTTCCGCCGGCTCAGGCGCTCGAACGCTATTTTTCGCGCGCGCAGCTGCGCGCTCCGCAGATCGAAGTGGTTGCGCTCGAACACGCTTTTGGCCGCGCGCTCGCGCAGCGCATTGCAGCCGATGCGCCCTATCCGGCCGCGCCGCGCTCGGCGATGGACGGCTTCGCCATCGCTGCGAGCGCGACGCCCGGGCGGTTCCGTATCGCCGGCGAGATCAGTATGGGCGCGCCGTTCGGCGCAACGCTGGAAGCGGGCGAGGCGGTCCGCATTCCAACGGGCGGCATGCTTCCCGAAGGCGCCGATGCGGTCGTGCCGATCGAAGACGTCCGCGTAGAACGCGGGGAGGTCGTCGTAGCGGCGGCTGTTCCCGCGGGAGACTGCGTCACGCCGGCCGGCAGCGACATGCACGCCGGCGAGGTGCAGCTGGAGCCTGGCCGCGTCATCGGGGGCGCGGAACTCGGGGTCCTGGCCACGCTTGGTGCTGCGAGCGTTTCGGTCTACCGCCGCCCGGTCGTCGGCGTGATCTCGAGCGGCGACGAACTGGTGCCCGTGGATTGCACGCCCGGACCGGCGCAGGTGCGCGATTCCAACCGCTGGGCTATCGCCGGCACGCTCGCCGCGATGGGCGCGGCGGTACGTCACCTTCCCACGGCGCCGGACGATCCGCAACGGCTTGAGGCCCTTTTAAAAGAAGCCGCCGCGACGTGCGACGCCGTCGTGCTGACCGGCGGCTCGTCGGTGGGCGAGCGCGATCTTACGCCGCGCATCGTCGAGAAGCTGGGTAAGCCCGGCGTCATCGTCCACGGCCTCAAAGTCAAACCCGGCAAGCCGACGGTTTTGGCCGCAGTCGACGGCAAGGCGGTTATCGGTCTGCCCGGCAACCCTGCGTCGGCCTTGATGATTTTGGAAGCGGTCGCAGCGCCCATCATCGCGGCGACCGCGGGTGCGCGCTTCCGGCCTGCGGTCGTTAGCGCCCGGCTGACGGAGGCGCTCGAAAAACGGCCGGGATGGACGTGGTTCGTGCCGGCCCGCCTGGAGGGTGAGGCCGCCACAGCCGCCGCTCAGCCGCTCACCATACGCTCCAGTTCCGTGAGTTTGCTGGCGCGCGCAAGCGGATTCGTGACGCTCGACGAAACGGTCGAGTCCCTGCCCGCGGGCGCACCGGTGTACGTCACGCGGTTTCGCGTAGGAGGTTCATGAGCGCGGACTTTTTGGCAGCGCCGCATATCGAAGCCATCCCCGTCGTCACGCCCTTCATCGGCCCGGAGCAACTGATGCGCGAAGGCGGTCACGCTTCGCTGCTGCGTTTGGGTGCGAACGAAAGCGCGTTCGGCCCGTCGCCCAAAGCGATCCAAGCGATGGCCGCAGAGCTCCCGCATCTGTCCTGGTACGGCGATCCGGAATCGTACGATCTTCGCTGCGCGCTTGCCGTGCGTCACGCGTGCGCCGTCGAAAATCTCTGCGTCGGATCCGGGATCGACGATCTGATGGGTCTTGCCGTGCGCGCGTTTATGTCGCCCGGGTCGGTAGCGCTTACAACGCGCGGCACCTACCCGACGTTCGGATTTCACGTCACCGGTTTCGGCGGCAAGCTCGAAACAGTGCCGTATCGAGCGGACGGTACGGTCGACCCGGACGCATTAATCGCGCGTGCCGCGCAGCTGCGTCCCGCGATCGTGTACGTCGCGAATCCCGACAATCCGAGCGGCACGCTGCTGCCTGAAGATGAGGTCGCGCGCTTGTTCGAAGCGCTGCCGCGCGAATCGCTGCTCCTGCTCGACGAAGCGTATGCCGACTTTGTGGCCGGGATGGAACGCGGCGCGCAACCCATCGACTCTCGTTTGCTGCGTATGCGCACGTTCTCCAAAGCTTACGGGATGGCGGGCGCGCGCATAGGCTACGCGATCTCGGCGCCGCGCAACGTCGTAACCTTTCAGAAGATCAGGCTGCACTACGGCGTGAACCGTAACGCGCAGATCGGCGCGCTCGCCTCGCTGGCGGATGAAGCGTTTCACCGGCACGTCGTGACCGAAGTGGCACAGGGCCGTGAGGACTATTATTCGCTCGCGCGTTCCACCGGCAGCGGATATCTGCAGTCGCATACGAATTTCGTTTGCATGGATTTCGGGAGCAACGAGCGCGCGACCGCGGTCATGAACGCGCTCCTCGCGCACGGCGTTTTCGTGCGCAAACCGGCGGCTCCGCCGCTCGACGGCTTCGTGCGGGTCAGCGTCGGTTCGCCTGCGGAGCGCCTGGAGTTCGCGGGGCGATTGCGCGCGGTGCTGGGAGAGCTCGCCGCGTGAGATACGCCATCGTCTCGGACATTCACGGCAACCTGGAATCTTTGCAGAAGGCTTTTTCGCTTTTGCGCCCGGACGACAAAGTGCTGTGTTTGGGCGACATCGTCGGGTACGGCCCAAATCCGAACGAGTGCGTGCGCATGATCCGCGACCGCGCGACCCATGTCGTTCTGGGGAATCACGACGTCGCCGCGCTGGACAACTTCGGCGTGGAATACTTCAACTCGGCGGCGCGCCGCGCGATCGAATGGACGCAGCACGTCATCGATAAGGACGTCGTCGATTGGCTCAACGGGCTCAGCTACGAAGTGCGGCAGCCCGGATATTTGCTCGTGCACGGCGCGCCGGTGCATTATTTCGAATATTTGCTCGACAAGCGCCACGCGAAAGCCGCGTTCGAACGCACGGACGCGCCGCTGATCTTCGTCGGGCACACGCACATCGCCGAATACTACGCGCTGGAACCGGACGGAAACATTTCGCACGCGCATATGCAGCACGGCGGTGAGATTTCGCTCGAACCGGGAAAACGGTACATCATCGACGTCGGCAGCGTCGGACAGCCGCGCGATTTAAATCCGGAACCGTGCTTCGTCTTTTTCGACGACGAACGCCGCACGATCGAATGGACCCGGTACGAGTATCCAATCGGCGAGGTGCAGCAGAAGATCGTCGACGCCGAACTGCCGCACGCGCTCGCCGCGCGTTTGGATGTCGGAAGATAACAGCGGCGCCCTCGGGGAGACTTTATGGAGCCAGTATTTTGACGCGCCGTGATGTATCGGGGGCCCCGACGCAGTTGGGGGGCGCGGAGGCTAGGCCGGAGCGCCTTTTAATGGACGATGGGCGCTGCTTTGCATGCGGCCCGGAAAATGAAATAGGTTTGCGCCTGCGCTTCGAGCGCAATGGCGACGACGGCGTGCGCGCTCAGACGATGCTGCGTCCGGAGTTCCAGGGCTGGCAAGGCATCGCGCACGGCGGCGTGGCGCTCTCACTGCTCGATGAAGCAATGGCTCACGCGGCCGGCGCCGCGGGGCATCGCGGCGTGACCGCGACAATGAGCGCGCGCTTCCGCAAACCCGTGCCGCTCGGCGTGGAAATCAACGTCGAAGGGCGCGTGAAGTGGATGCGGCGCAACGTGTTGGAGCTGGAAGCGCGCGTGACCGATGCGCAAGGTATCGTGCTGCTCGAGGGCGAGGGGCGTTTCGTTTCGCAGGGCCGTCTGGAAGACGTTGCGGACCGGCGCAATCCGGCGAATGCCTAAATCTAAAACCGTCCGTAAAGCGGCGAAAGAAGAGCAAGCGCGGCGCGACAACTCGCCGGCGGTCGACAACCGCCGCGCGCGCCACGAGTTTCACATTCTCGAATCCATGGAAGCGGGCATCGCGCTGACCGGAACGGAGATCAAATCGATCCGCCAAGGCGGCATCAGTTTGAACGAAGCGTACGCGCGCGTCCGCGACGGCGAGATCTGGCTGCTCGGCATGCACGTCCCCCCGTATAAGCAAGGCAGTTTTTCAAACGTCGAGCCCAACCGCCCGCGTAAACTGCTGCTGCACAAAGAGCAGATCGAGCGTTTGGGCGCAAAGGCCGCGGAGAAGGGGCTCACGATCGTTCCGCTGCGCATGTACTTCACGCGCGGCAAAGCGAAGATCGAGATCGGCCTGGCCAAAGGCAAGAAGCTTTGGGACAAGCGCGAGAGCGTCGCAAAACGCGACGTCGAACGCGAAATCTCCCGACACAGCTAAAGCACATGCGCGGAACCCGGCCCGAACGGGCCATCGAGCAGAGCATCGAGCGCGACGGCACGATCCGCAAAGGCGATCGCATCGTCGTTGCGTGCAGCGGCGGATCCGACAGCGTCGGTCTGGCCGCGATCTTGGCGGCAATCGCCAAGCCGATGGAGTTACACGTTTCCATCGCGCACGTCAACCACGGCACGCGAAATTCCGCATGGCAAGATGAAGCCGTCGCTTTGCGCGCGGGCGCGGCATTGGGCCTGCCCGTGCGCACGGTTGGCCTTGCCGGCGCTAGCGCGGATGAAGCCTCACTGCGCGATGCGCGGTATGCCGCGCTGCTGGGCGCCGCGCGCGCCGTTGGCGCGAACGTCGTGGCCACCGGCCACAACGCCGAGGATCAGACCGAAACGGTCCTGCTGGCGCTTTTCCGCGGCACCGGTCCGCAAGGATTGGCGGGTATGCCGGCACGGCGGCCGCTCGATGATTCCGTCGACCTCGCGCGCCCGCTCCTGCGCTTCGAGCGCGCTGAGATCCGCGCGTACGTGCAGGCGGCCGGCCTGCCGTACGCCATCGACCCGACGAATGCCGACGCCTCGTACCGCCGTAATGCGGTGCGGGGAGCGCTAGCCGCTTTGCGACCGCTTTTCCCCGGGCTCGACTCGGCCGTCTCACGGGCAGCCGAGCTGGTGTCCGGCGAGTTGCAGGGCGCACCCGAGGCCGCCTTGCGTAGGCAGGTGCGCGAGAGGCTTCGGGAGCACCAGGCGCTACGCGGCGTCGATTTCGAGCATATCGAAGCGGCGGTCCGGGCGTTGGAACGCGGCAGCTCGGGCCGTTTCAGCATGGGCCCGGGAGTCGAGCTTACGATTGAAGACGGACAACTAACGGTACATCGGGAGTTGAGATGACCACAAAGTCCTACGACGGGACTATCGAGAGAAAGCTCTTTTCGGAGGGCGAGATAGCGGCGGCGGTAGAGCGGCTTGCGAAAGCCGTGGCGCGCGATTTCGCCGGGCAACCGTTGCTGGTGCTCGGGGTGTTGAAGGGAGCGCTGTACGTGACAGTGGATCTGGTCCGCGCAATTTCGCGCGTGCCGGATGGTCCCAGTCAAGTCGAGCTCGATTTTTTGGTCGTCTCGAGTTATGGGAACTCGACCCGTTCGAGCGGCGAAGTGCGAATGCTGAAAGATACCAATGCGAGTATTGCCGGCAAAAACGTGCTCGTCGTGGAGGACATCATCGATAACGGCCTCACGTTACAGTACCTTCGGTCGTTACTGCTTGGGCGCGGTCCGGCCAGTCTTAAGTCTTGTGTGCTTTTTGATAAACCATACAACCGGCGCGTCGACGTACCGATTGATTATGTAGGACTGGTTACGCCGGACGAGTTTGTCGTAGGGTACGGTTTGGATTACGCGGAAAGCTACCGTAATCTCCCGTATCTTGCTCAACTCCGTCCGTGGGTATTTTCAGAGTAAGGTAAATGTAAAGCATCGTGAGTAAGCATCT
>JAICWY010000149.1 GCA_025934645.1 Vulcanimicrobiia bacterium | reverse complement strand
CGGTTTGCGCTTCTCGTTCCCGGCGAAGATGACGTCTTCCATTTTGCCCGAGCGCAGGCTCTTGCTGCTCTGCTCGCCGAGCACCCAACGGAAGGCGTCGATCAAATTGGATTTTCCGGAGCCGTTCGGGCCTACGATCGCCGTGATGCCGCCGCCGAATTCCAGCGTCGTGGGCTCGGCAAAGGTCTTGAATCCGAACGTCTTAATTTGCTTGAGGCGCATGTGTTATGGCTGTTTCTTTTTGGCTGACCGGCGCGGCGGCGCGAGCAGGGTTTCTAAGGCCTTGCTCGCTGCCTCCAATTGCGCCTCTTTCTTTGACTTGCCCGTTCCAAAACCCAGCACTCGATCCTTGAGGATAACCTGCGAACGGAATTGCGGGGCCTGCGGCGTGCCCACCGATTCCTCATGGTACACGGGAACTTGACGGTAGCGATCCTGCATCAAGTGCTGCAGCCGGGACTTCGCGTCGGTGACGTTTTCATCGGAAAGATCGACCAGTTCGATGTGCTGTTCGAGCAGGAATCGGCGCGTGCGCGCCTCGCCGTATTGCAAAAAGAGCGCGCCGGCGAACGCTTCGAAGGCGTCGGCGAGCATCGTTTCGTTGTGCGCGCCGCCCGCGCGCACCATGCCCTCGCCCATCTGCAGCAGCTCCGGAAAGCCCAGGCGCAGCGCCGTTTGCGCGAGCGCGCGATCGTTCACAATCGCCGCTTTGCGCCGCGTCAGCCAGCCTTCATCCGCGGCGGGATGCTGCTGATACAGCCACGTGGATGCAACGAAGCCCAGCACCGAGTCGCCTAAAAACTCCAGGCGTTCGTTCGAAGGACGCTTCTGTTCGCGCGCGGCGCTCTCGTGCACGAAAGCCTGTTCGAACAACTCCAGCTCCACCGGCGCAACGTGCGCGGTTTTGAGCAAGGCGCGCAGGCGGCGGCGCCGCTGTTCGCCGGCCATGGCGGTTAGCGGAGTTTTCCGAAGACCAGAACGCTGTTGTGGCCGCCGAAACCGAACGAGTTGGAAAGCGCGACATCTACCGGCGCTTTGCGCGCGATGTTCGGAACGTAATCCAGCACGCAGTCCGGATCGGGATTCTCGTAATTGATCGTCGGCGGCATGATGTCGTTCTGCACGGCAAGCACCGTCGCAACGCCTTCGATACCGCCGGCCGCGCCAAGCGCATGTCCGTGCATCGATTTCGTCGAGCTGACCGCAACTTTCGTATCTTGGCCGAGCACGCGTAGAATCGCGTTCGATTCGGCCGAGTCGCCAAGCGGCGTCGAGGTGCCGTGCGCGTTGATGTAGTTTACGTCGTTCGCCTGGATGTTGGCGCGTTTGAGCGCGCGCGTCAGCGCAAGTTCGACGCCTTCGCTCTCCGGATCGGGCGCGACGATATTGTACGCATCGCCCGACTGCCCGTAGCCGTACATCTCGCAATAGATTTTCGCGCCGCGCGCTTTGGCGTGTTCGTAATCCTCGAGGATCAGCACGCCCGCGCCTTCGCCCAGCACGAATCCGTCGCGCTCTTTATCGAACGGACGGCTTGCGCGCTGCGGATCGTCGTTGCGCGTAGACATCGCTTTCATCGAGCAGAAACCGCCGACGGCCAGCGGTGAGATCGTCGCTTCGCTGCCGCCCGCGACCATCATCGGCGCTTCGCCGTTCGCGATATAGTTGTACGCCGTCACGATCGCATCGTTGCCGCTGGCGCACGCGCTCGACACCGCGAAAATCGGCCCACGCAGCTTGAACTGCATGGAGATCTGCGCCGACGCGGCGTTGGCCATCAGCATCGGAATGAAGAACGGCGTGACTTTCGACCAGGTGCCGTCGCGGTTGGCCTTCTCGGAGCTCTGCCAGAACGTGAGAATGCCGCCGATGCCGGTCGCCATGATGACGCCCGACTCGCGCCACAGCTCCGCATCGTCTGCGGGAAACTGCGCGTCCTCGATGGCTTCCTTCGCGGCCGCCAAGCCGAGGTGCGAGAAGCGGTCCATGCGCTTGGCCTCGCGCTTGCCCAACCGCGCTTCCACATCGAAGTCTTTGACTTCCGCCGCGAACCGCGTGGAGAAATCCGTCGCATCGAAGGCCGTGATGGGCCCGACGCCACTCTCGCCCGCAATGAGCCTCCGCCAGAACTCGTCCTTGCTATTTCCAATAGGCGTCACGGCGCCGAGGCCCGTGACGACGACACGTCGCTTGTCCAAAACGTCCCTTGGTTACGGCGGGTTCGGACGGGACCCTCTTGCGAATAACCCCAGTCATGCGCTTAGCCGTCGTCCTGCTCGCCGCTTTACTGGGATTGCCGCCGGCCTTTGTGCCGCCGCCGATCCTGATGTACCACCGCGTCGACGCCGACCATCCGCGCGGCCGCGTCGCGCAAGAACTAACGGTGAGCCCCCCGGAGTTTGCGGCCCAGCTCGCCTACTTGCGGGCGCGGGGCATCGCCGCGATCAGCATGGCTGACCTGAACCGCCGCCTTCGCGCCGGGCAAGACCTCGGCCACACGGT
>JAICWY010000053.1 GCA_025934645.1 Vulcanimicrobiia bacterium | reverse complement strand
CGCGCATCTTGCACGTCGTCCACTTCTTTTAGCGAGAGATCGATCATCGTTTCTTGGGCGCGCGAAAGCGTGCGCACTTGCGCCTCTGCCACCACTTCTCCCTCTTTGAGCGAGATGACCGGCACGATCTTCATCAGCGTGCCGATCGCGGCTTTCGCTTTGCCGATGCGGCCGGTCCGCACGACGTGCGAGAGATCCGGAATGCAGGCATAAAGACGCTGCGTGCGCCGTTCCCGTTCCAACGCGGTCAGAATATCGCGCGTCCCGACGCCTGCGCGCGCCAGTTCGTGCGCGTGCAGCACCTGCATGCCAAGGCCGCCCGCGACGCTTTCCGAATCGAAGATCGTGATGTCCGCATCGGGAAACTGCCGAGTGGCGCTGCGCGCCGCATTGATCGTGCCCGAGAGTTTCGAGCTGATGACGATGCAGAGTACGGGATCACCGGCTTGCACGTGCGGCCGGAAGGCCTCTTCGAACATCTGCGCCGTCGGCTGTGAGGTCGTGGGCAAAACCGGTTCCGTCGCAAGCTTACGGTAAAACTCGGGACGCGAGAGATCGACGTAGTCGCGGTAGCTCGTGCCGCCCCACACGACGAAGAGCGGGACGACGTCGATGCCGAGTTCTTGGGCGCGCTGAGGCTCGATATCCGACGTGCTGTCGGTGACGATCCGGACGCCCACTTACGCTTCTTGCGCTAGGTGCGGTTTGACCAGCTCGGTGATCTTTCCGACGACGTCGTGTTCGGCTTCGATCGTGGCTTGATGAATCGCGTGCTTGATCGCGTTGCGCGACGCGCGGCCGTGCGTGACGATGCAATTGCCGCGCAGTCCCAGCAGCGGCGCGCCGCCGTAGGTCTCGTAATTGAAACGCGTGCGCAGCTTGCGAAGCGCGGGCAGCATGAGCATCGCGCCGAATTTCGTGATGATGTTTCCGCCGAGCACCGTCTCTTTGATGATCTTTTGCAGATCCGAGATCAAGCCTTCGCCCATCTTGAGCACCACGTTGCCGACGAATCCGTCGACCACTACGACGTCGGCGGCGTTATGGAAGAGATCTTTGCCTTCGACATTGCCGATGAAGTTGACCGGCGCTTCTTTGAGCAGACGCGCAGCTTCGAGCACCTGCGCGTTGCCTTTGGTATCTTCTTCGCCGACCGAAAGAATGGCGACACGCGGCGATTGCATGTTCAGCACCGACTTCGAATACGCCGATCCCATGATGCCGAACTGCTCCAGCCACTCCGGACGGCAATCCACATTGGCGCCGGAATCCAGCAGCACCATCGGGCCGTTGAGCGCGGGCCACACCGTCGCAATCGCGGGACGCGCGATTCCCGGAATGGTACGCAGTTTTATGAGCGCGATCGCCAGAAACGCTCCGCTGTTGCCTGCGGAAACGGCTGCGTCGGCCTGGCCTTCCTTGACCATGTTCACGGCGACGCCGAGCGAGGATTTATCCGCCATTCGCAGCGCTTGCGAGGGCGGCATGTCCATCGGCACGGCGTCGGGCGCGTGCACGACTTGAATCTTATCCGCGCCGGGACCCGTGAGCAGCGGGCGCACCTGCGCTTCGTCGCCCACGAGGATCAGGTCGCCGTAATCTTCCTGCGCCGCGAGCAGCGTGCCCGCGACGATCTCCGCCGGGGCATGGTCCCCGCCCATCGCATCGACGGCAATGCGCGCTCTACTCATCGAGCGACACCCAATACTCGGCGTTCTTCTGGCCGCCGTAGTAATACTCGACGTCGGCCTGCGGAAAAGCCGCACGCAGATCCTCCGAGAGACGTTGCGCATCGCGTTCCTTTTGCGCGCCGCCGTAATACACCGTGATCAAGCCTCCGTTGCGGGCGCCCATCGCTTCCAACGCCGTTTGCGCGGCCTCGGTCAGCGTTCCGCCGCCGTAAAGCGCTTCCGCGCTCGCCGCCGCCGGTTTCCCGCGAAGCACGGTCGTTCCACCCACGGTTGCATCCTTCCCCGCAAAGAAGACTTGCGCGCTCTGCGTACGGGCGGCTCCTTCGAGCGGTTCCGCGCCGGAACGCATCGCGAAAAGGCCGGCGATTCCACCGATAATGTCGCGCGTCTCCAGGACGCGAACCGTACGCCCGCTCAGTTTCGCCGCCTCCTTCGCGGCCATCGCGACGTTCTTGTCGTTTACGAACAGGTACACGTCGTCGGACAGCGTTTTGTTGATCGCGAGCAGCAGGTCGCGAACGCTGGGATTGTTCGCGGCGTTGACGGTCACTTCGGCGCCGAGTTCCTTGACGATCTGTTCGAAGCCGGGTCCCGGAACGAGCGCGACGATCGAGCGTTCCGCTTGGGGCTTGTCCACGACGAGGACGTTGTGCTGGCGCTCCATGTTGTCGACTTTCACGCGCGTCAGTTCGCCGTGCTTTCCGGCGATCGCCTGAACCGCTTCGGGACTGTCGGTGTGCACGTGCACTTTGATGGTGGGCGGCTCGCCGGCGACGATGAGCGAATCGCCGCGCGGACTCAAAAGGTTGCGCAGATCGTGCACCGCGATTGTCGCGCGCTCGAGAATGAACTCCGTGCAGAACTTGTTCTCGCCCACCACTTGCTGCGGGGTGAAGACGCGCTGACGCACGGGCCGCCGCGGAAACGCCGTCGAGCGCACCTTGTTCTCGGGCAGAAAGCGCAGTACGCCCTCGAGGAAGTAGACGAAGCCCGCACCGCCCGAATCCACGACGCCCGCTTCTTTGAGTACGGGCAACTGGTCCGGGGTCCGGTCCAACGCCTCGTTGGCCGATCGAAGCGCGCCGTTGGCCAACCGGTAGAAATCGCGTTCGTGCAGCGCTAAATGATACGCGCTCTCGGCGGCAGCCTCGGCCACCGAGATAATCGTCCCCTCGACGGGCTTCACCAGCGCTTGCTTTGCCGCCTGAACCGCCTCGCGCATTCCTGTGGCCAAAATGAACGTGTCGATCTCGCTGCGGTGCCGGACGTGATGCGCGAACCCGCGCAGCATCTGCGAAATGATGACGCCGGAGTTGCCGCGCGCGCCCATGAGCGCGCCCTGCGCGGCAGCGGCCGCAACCTCCGAGAGCGGCCGATCGTGCAGCTTGCCCGCCTCCAGGGCGGCCTGGCGGGCGGTGAGGTACATGTTTGTTCCCGTGTCCCCGTCCGGAACCGGGAAAACGTTGAGGTCGTTGAGGACCTGGCGGTACTTCCTAAGGAAGTAGGAGCCGGCGGTGATAAACTTGGCGTATGCTCGGCCGTCCAGGGCGGTTACATCCATCGGCCCGACCCGTTCTCCACGGGAGCGTGGAAAACCATTGTCAAGTGAACCCGGCCATGGTAATCTACCAGGGTTGTCCCCGCGGGCATAGCCGGGCGGGAATTTTTTCTCTAAGAGGTTTACGTACAATGGCGAAGCGCTGCGAAGTCTGCGGCAAGGGTCCGATGGCCGGCAACAATGTCAGCCACGCGATGAACAAGACCAAGCGCCGCTGGCTGCCCAACTTGCAGGCGGTCAAGATCAACGATCGCGGCACGGCCCGCACGGCGCGCGTTTGCACGTCTTGCCTGCGCGCCAAAAAGGTGACGCGCGCGGTTTAGACGCTCATCCGGAATTCAAGAGGCGGCCAGAAACTGGCCGCCTCTTTTTTTATTTACCGCCGGAGCGGGAAAAGAGCACCCATGGAAAACGACATACGGCCGGACGACGGCGAACCGGTGGATCCCCGCGAAGACGAACTCGACGATGCAGTCAGCGCCGCCGACGATACGGGCATGATCGCCTCGCAGCAATTGCTCAACGGCGAAGAGATTCTCGAACACACGCCGCTGCCCGACGACGAACGCGAACCTTAACGTTGCGCGTGAGCCTGGAGCTGCGTGAACTGAAAGAGCACGCGCGCGATGTCCGGCGGTTCGAGGGTGATGAGATACTCGAGCCGCACGTGCGAGGCATCAATCGTTTTTAGAAGCACGCCGCACAACACGGGCCCGCGTTTTGAAGGCGCAAAGGAAAGCGTAAGCAATCCGCCCGCCAGCATAAAGCTTTGCGAGGGCCCGTTGCCGCTGCCGATCTTCTGCAGATAGTCGCGCAGCTCGAGCAGCTCCCATAAACCGATCGAGATCTCGAACGTCGCTTCGACGGGCTGCGCGTGCGCGGTGACCCGGCAGTGCATCAAATCCAAATCCGCCGGCTCGGCGCGCTCGGGATGTTCGAAATCGAGCACCTGCAGCGTCAACCGGGGTCGTTCTTCGTCCGCGCCAATACGAATGTTCAACGGTTCGAACATGGCTTATCCGTAGATAATCTTGTGCTTCGGCGGCGCAAATTTTAAACGCGGGCCGTCGTCCGCAGACGGCTTGACGATCTCGCTCTCGACCATCGAGCGCTCGCAGAATCGCATCGCTTTGTCGTCGTCCGCCTGGTAACCGAGTGGATGCCATTTCTCGAGCGCTGCAATGGGATCGACCGTCGATCCGCCGTACGCCGTCGTGTTCGCGACTGCGCGCGCGCAGAGCGCCGTTGAAAGTAGGGCCGCCGCAAACGGCGATCCGCCGAGCGCGGTGAACGTCGCAACGCCAGAGGCAAAAACGTCGCCGGCGCCGTGCGCGGGCAGCGTCGGATAATACGGCGCGGAGATGCGATAGTAACTATAGCCGTTCGTAAAGAGCAGCGTGGTCCGGTGCTGCTCTACTTTGCGCTCGAACGACGTAATGACGACCGCTTGCGGGCCGAGATCGAACAAGCCGTTCAAGAACGTGTGTTCCGCGGCGCTCTCGTCCCCCGCGAGACCGAGCAGCACTTCCGCTTCGAAACGGTTGGGCGTGACGATTTGCGCGAGGGGCATCAAGTAATCGCGAATCGCCCGAGCCGTTTCGGTGCTGACGTACAGGCCTTTCTGATACGAGCCGATCACCGGATCGAGCAGCACGACGCCTTTATAGTCGGTCAGTTGCGTCGCGATAATATCCGCAAGATTGGGTCGCGGCACGAAGCCGATCATCAGCACCGCCGGCTGGCGGCTTATTAAGAACGCGACGTCTTTGCGGAACTGCTGCGGATCGGCGATCCAGCTCGAACGGTCCTGGAATGCGCCGTGCGCGCTCGCATACGCCGTGGGCGCGCAGATCGCACGCGCGCCGAGCGCGTTCGCGACGGCGAACGTCGCCTGAGTGCCGATAAAGCCCATGCCCACCGTGTTCTGAATCGAACCGATGAGCGGATACTGCGGTATGTCGTCGCGGTTCATCGAAAGGGGTCCCAACCGGTTGCAGCGAGCGCTTCTTCTGCGCCGCCCTTTACTCTCACGATGCCGCTTCCCTGGCGCGCAAGGCCCACGCGATGCAGCGGCCGCCGGAAACGCTTGTAAAACCGCTCGCTCAGATGACGAAAAGCCCGCGCGTTGACCGCTATCAACAATTCGAAGTCTTCACCACCTGCCAGCGCGTAGGCGGCCGGATCCTCGCCGCGCGCCCGCGCCGCTTCCGCTGCGCTAGGCGCGACCGGCACGTCGTCGATCGCCGCGCCGCACCGCGACGCCGCGCACATGCGCGGCAGATCGGTGGAAAGCCCGTCGCTCAGATCCATCATCGCGTGCACGTTGGCGCTCGCGGCAAGCCATCGTCCTTCGGCTACACGCGGTTGCGGTGTGGCATGCGCTGCTTGTGCCTCGGCCGCTACATCTCCGCGCAATAGAACGGGATCGTCGGCAAGGTGCAGGCCTGCGCGGCTCGCTCCGAGCGGCCCCGTTACCGCGAGCACGTCGCCCGGCAACGCGCCGCCGCGGCCTTTCACGTTCGACGGCCGCACTTCGCCGATGGCTGTAATCGAAATGAAGAGCTCGCCGGCGCGCGTGGTGTCGCCGCCGGCAATCGCGCAGCCGTGCTTCGATGCGATTTGCAGCATGCCGCGATACAGCTCTTGCAGTTCGTCGGCCGTAAACCGTTCCGGCAAACCGAGCGCGACAGTCGCAAGCACCGGACGCGCGCCGCTCGCAGCGAGATCGCTCAAGTTTGCCGTCATCGCGCGCCAGCCCACATCGAAAAGCGGCATCGTCGCGCGGCGGAAATGCCGGTTCTCGACCAGCGCATCGGTCGTTACGACGCAGCGGTGCGAACGCGAAGGCTGCCACAATGCGGCGTCGTCGCCGATGCGGTTGCAGAGCCGGCGGTTTATCGGGTGCGCCTCGACGATCTCGCGCACGCGCGCGATTAGGTCGTCTTCCGAAGCGAAACTCAGCGAGCCGCGACCCCGTCGAGCACGCGGCGGAATTCGCGAACCGTCTCGCCGCAATCCGTCGTATCGAAAATCGCGGAGCCGGCGACGAGCACATCTGCACCCGCATCGGCGACGCTGCGCGCGTTCTGCAGCGTGATGCCGCCGTCGACTTCGATTTCACACGTTACGCCGGCGCTCTCCACCAGCGCGCGAGCTTGGCGAATCTTCTCGAGCGCGCGCGGTATGAATCGCTGCCCGCCAAAGCCCGGGTTCACGCTCATCACGAGAATCAAGTCGATGTCCTCGATGAGATCTTCCAACATCGAGACCGGCGTCTGCGGGCAGATCGAAATGCCGGCCTTCGCCCCGAGCGAACGGATATGCGCCAGCAGGCGCTGCGCGTGCGAGGTCGCTTCCAAATGGAACGTCACGATATCTGCGCCCGCTTTGACGAATTGCTCCACGTAGCGTTCCGGCTCGACGATCATTAGGTGACAATCGAAGGTCAGCGACGAATGTTTGCGCAGATCGCGGACGACCTTCGGGCCC
This sequence comes from Vulcanimicrobiia bacterium, assembly GCA_025934645.1. Classification (GTDB taxonomy): domain Bacteria; phylum Vulcanimicrobiota; class Vulcanimicrobiia; order Vulcanimicrobiales; family Vulcanimicrobiaceae; genus JAICWY01. The sequence goes on along the minus strand of JAICWY010000053.1, from coordinate 8,277 downwards.
CATGTGATGTTCGGAACGAAGCGTCCGTCCATGACGTCGATGTGCACGTAAGCGGCGCCGGCGCGTTCGATCGACGCGATGTCGTCTTTGATGCACGCGAAGTCCGCGGAAAGAATGGACGGCGCGAGTTTGATCACGGCTTCGGGCTCGGCTCGGTTTTAGGACCGCCGTAAGCGTTCGGCGGTTCTTGCCCGACTTTCGTTTCGCCGAGCAGCGTATCGTTCACGAAGAAATACACCGCGGACGTGCCGACCGTCGTCACGTTGAAATCGAACTTTTGTCCCGGCTCCGCGTAGCCGTTGTACAAGTCGTATTTGCCCGTCGCGTCGCTCACCGAGAAACGTACGTGGAGCGCCTGGTTCTGCCCCGCTTCCGCCGGCGGCACCGCAGCCAGAACGTGCGTCTGGTGAATGATGTAGCCCGATTGGCGCGGGCCGGCGCTTGCGTCGAGCGAGACGACGTCGTACGGCCCAATCGTCGTACCGGCATCCGGACGTTGATGCACCACTTCGCCATGCGGCGGCCCTTTCGGACCGAGCGGCGTCCAGACGATTTGTCCCAGTTTAATGTGGAGCTTGGAGGCAAGCGTGCGCGCATCGTCCACATCCATGCCGTCGAAATTCGGAACGCGAATAGATGTCACGCCGCCTTTGCTGATCAGCAGCGAGACGTTGGTGCCTTCGGTGACGCTCATGCCGGGCGCCGGGTTCTGCGAGATCACGTGATCCGGCGGGATATCGTCGCTGCGTACGTACTGCGTCTTGGTCACGTTCAAGCGCGCGTGCGAAAGATCCAGATTCGCATCGCGCAGCGATTGATACCGCACGTCGGGCATCAGAATCGTCTGCACGCCGTCGCTCACGACGAGCGAGATTTGGCGTCCGGCGCGCACGTGCATGCCTTGCGAGGGTTCCTGGCTCATCACGACGCCGCGCGGATATTGATTGCTCACCGCGTGTCCGGCGACAGTCGATTTAAGATTCATGCGCATGATCTCGTTCGACGCATCGGGCAGCGCCATGCCCACGAACGAAGGCACCGTTACCGTATTCGGCCCTGGAAGCAAGAACTGCTGAATTGAATGCCCGAACCACACGAGCACGCCGACGAACGCGGCAAAAACGATTGGAAACACCCAATCGCGCGGAATGTAGCGTTCCACCGCCGGCGGCAGCGTCGTTTGACGGAATTCACCGTCGGCGCGGTCTTCGATCGCCACTAAGCGAGCGCCTCGAGTGCCGCTTCGCTCACGTCCAGATTGGAGAACACGCGCTGGACGTCTTCGTGCACATCGAGCGCTTCCAGAAACGTGAGCGCGGCGTTTAGCTCGTCGCCTTGCGGCGAGGCTTTCTGCTTTGCGCGCGCGCCCAAATAAAATTCGGAGATTTTCAGTCCCGCCTCACGCAAGGAATCGCGCACTTCGGCGAGCGATGCGGTCTCGGTGTAAATTTCCGTCGGTTCGCCATACTCGAGATCGATGACGCCGTGAACGAGCGCGGCCTCCGTCATCGCATCTTCCGAGCGTCCGGCGGGATCGACGACGACCACGCCGACGGGCTCGAACATCCACGCCACGCTGCCGGTCTCGCCCAGCGTGCCGCCGTTCTTACTAAAAAGGAAGCGCAGTTCGCCGGCGGTGCGGTTGCGGTTATCCGTCGCGGCATCAACGAGCACGGCAACGCCGCTGGGACCGTAGCCCTCGTAGCGGATCTCCTCGATCTCTTTTTCGCCCGATCCGCCCGAGCCGCGCGCGATCGCGCGCTTGATGTTGTCCTGCGGCACATTGTTCTCGCGCGCTTTCTCGACCGCCATCTTCAAGCGATAGTTGGCTTCGGGGTCCGGCGAGCCGGATTTGGCCGCAAGAATGATTTCCTTGCTCAGCTTGGTAAACAGCGCTCCCCGCTGCGCGTCCACCTTGCCTTTGCGAAGCTTGATATTATGCCATTTGGAATGACCGGACATAGCCCGACACGCTTCGCCCCGGGCCTCCCCGCGTCATGCTAGACCCAGTGGTCGTGCAGCCACATGCGGGCGTTCCAGTGATCCCAGGGGATCGGCGTGCCGGCCAGGATCGGATAGAAAAAGATGAACGCGAGTACGACCGCCGCCACGTAGGCGCAGACGCCCACGCGCCCGGCGATGCGCGTTCCCTCGCTCGCGAACTGCCGGTTCCAGAGGCGCTGCAAGACGATCACGTTGCAAAGCACGATGATCGGGATGTCGACGTAGAAATGGTAGGCGAACGTGATGCGCGGCGACCGCGCCCACGGGATCCACTGTAGCACGTAGGCGAGGATGAGCAGCGCGTAGCCTTTGTTTTTCTCGCGCCACGCAAGATACGCGACGAACGGAACGCAGAACAGGCCGAACCACAGAATCAGCGGATTCGGAAGCGAGATTACTTCGGCAACGCAGCAGCCGTTGCTCGCGCCCGCCTGTAAGCCGGTTCGCAAATCTTTCCAGTAATACGCGATAGGCCGCAGATCGAGCGGCCACTGCCACCACGCCGACTGGTACGGATGCGTGGCCTTGAGCGTGTCGTGATACTGGAACATCGTATACTGACGGTAGATCAAATCGGAGAGATTCTTGATCTCGATCTGCCGGAAGAAATCCGGAATCCAGACACACAGATAGACGAGGATGCTTAGGAACGCGATAGCTGCGACGGCAATGTCCAGGCGGAAACCGTACGGGTTGCCCCAGCGCTTCGTCTTGCCTTCGCGCCAATAACGCTGCAGCCACACCGCAGCGATGACGACGAACGACACGCCGTACGCCATCACGCCGTACCACTTGCTCGCGACCAGCGCGCCGAGCAAGACCGTGAATGCGACGAGCCATCCCGTGGCGTGGCGGCCTTGCTGCGTTTCGCCTTCGTCGTCCGTTAATACGCCCGGCGCGTACGTTGCGGTGCCTTCCGGCGTCGCGTATGATACGGAGCCGCTGCGCGCGTAGACGATCTGCGCCTCATCTTCTTGCAGCATCAGCTCGCCTTTGGCCACGCGGCTCGACCCGCCCGCAACCGGCGTCTTCTTTTGCGAATCGACCACGCCGCCGTCGGGAGTCTCCATAATGAACGCGTCGCCGCGCTTGTACACGCGCGTGCCTTCCGCATACGTTGCAAGCTCGCCATCCGCGGGCATGAACCGCGGCAGCACCCACAGGCGCAGCGCGAGGTAGAAGCCGCACGCGTAAAACAGCGTGAAGACGACGAGCGAGGCATGCGAACCGTGTCCGAGCCAATTCGTAAGCGCCGCAAAGGCGAAGCCGAGAACGAGCGCCGCGGACGCGGCGATCGCAAAGCGGCGGAGCGTGTTAGGCTCGTATGCGCGAACGGTGGATTGTGAGGCGATCCAGTAGCGGTAGAACGCGTAAAGCGTCCCGAGCGAGAACACGACGACGATGCCTTCCGGCGTCGCAATGCGAGACTGCACGAAGTGCATGCCGTCGGCCGTAAGCAGAATTGCCGCAAACGACGCGAAAATCGTCGAACGCGTCAGCCTTTTGGCAAACGCGTAGATGATGACGATGACGATCGCCCCGAACACGACGTCCAGGAAGCGCCAGCCGTGCGGATTGTCGCCGCCCGGCATCCCGCCGAACATCATCGTGGAGAGCGTGATGATGAGCTTGGTGAGCGGCGGGTGCGTGTTCTCGTAAATATACTTTCCGGTCAGATACTCTTCGGCCGCGCGCGCGAAGTAAATCTCATCGAAAATCTTCTCGTTCGGCAGCCAGTAGTTCACGTACGACACGAAAAACGAGACGATGCCGAATCCGGTTGCGAGCACGTAATCGAGCGGCCACACCATCGCGGCCAATCCTTCACGCGGATTGAACCAGGAACGTGCGCGCATGTACAGACCTTCCCAGCGCAAGGCGGCAGGCGCCCGGGCCGCTACGTCCTCTGCGTTTTGTCCTAAGAACATATAGCCCAGGTAGAAGAACGCGAGCACGTTGATCGCCGAAAGAACGTGAGTCGTATTGCCCCACATCTCGTACGGATTAACACCCGGTGTGTGGTTCGTGACGACCGTCAGGTACTGCAGCGAGTAGAACAGATTCACGAAGAGCGTGATGGTAAAGATGACTGACGTCCAGAGGTACCTCTGGGCAAAAGGCAGCGCGACGATCAAGAACAGCAAGCCGGCGTAGATATAGCGTTCGTGCATCCGCGTGGAAAGCATGAAAAATGCCAGGCTCAGCAGCGCGGCCGACTCGATAAGAGCCTGCTGCGTACGCGCCTGTGCATACCGGGTCAGAATCACGATCGCCGCTGCAACCAGCAGCACCACGCCCCAAACATATTGCGGAAATGTCGCAATGCCCCGAATCGAAATGACTTGCGCGTCCGCCTGCCAGAATGGATACCGCACGGACCACAGGTTGAACGCGTTGACAGAATTATAGGCGTAGACGTTCTTGCCGAAGCTGTATTTTTGATAGAGCCAGGCAAACGCGTCCGCCGGATTCGCCGTCGGGTGGAACGGCACGGTAAGGGCGAACGCGAGCAGCACGGCGCCCACAATGCCGATCGCCGTTACCGCGAGCCGCTCGCGGCGGCGCTCCGGCGAGACGAACGCGAAAACGATGAACAGCGGAATGAGAATTGCGGCCTGCGGCTTGATCAGCAGCGAGTACGAGAGCGCAAGCCACGCGACAACGATATTGAGCGGGCGGTCATCGGCGCGCAGCAACAGATAGATGCCGAGCAGCGCGAGTCCCGAGGAGATCGAATCGACTTGTCCCCAAGCCGCCGAGATGAAAATCACCGCCGGATTGAAGACGAAGAGTGCCGCGGCGCCTAGCGCCCAGCGATCGCCGGCGAAGCGGCGCACGATCGCGTAGATCAGCCAGCCGTCGACGAGATCCATCAGCACGGCCGGCAGCTTCACCAAATACTTCAGCACGTCCAAATTGCCGTGCGGTGAAATCAATTGGTAGAGATGCCCCATCGCGGCCAAGATATAGAAATAGCCCGGCGGATAATCGGCGAAACTCGTCGAGCTGTAGAATGCGCCGAACGGATGCGCGATCAGTGTGAGCGTCCAGGCTTCGAACGAAGCGACGTCGTTTTTGAATCCTTCGTTGCCCATGAAGAGCAGCCGGACCAAGAAGCCTAAGACGAGCAGCAGCGAGATCCACAAAACGCTCGAAACCGAACGTTCTTCCGTGCGGACGCCTTGCTGCAGCCCCGCTTTAGTCGTACTCACGCGTTTCCCCCGGACGCCCGCTTACGAGGACGCCAACTCCAGCGAAGAAAGTAGAAAGTCGCGAACGCTCGCTACCGGGTGGCGTTCGACGACGGCAAGGTGTTCGGCGATCGCCGCATTGGCCGCCTCTCGCGCGCCCAGTTCATCGAGAGCGTCGATGACGCCCGTGACGGTGTCCTCGTCGAGCACCGCTTCATTGCGGTTCTCGCCCAGTGCATACGCGTACGCCTGCGCGATGCGGTCGCGCGCAGCCGACGCCGGCCGGCTCAGCGCCCAGACAACGGGGAACGTCCATTTCCGCCGTGCGATGTCGTTGCCCGTCACTTTTCCCGTGGAATCGACGGTCCCCCAGATGCCGAGCACGTCGTCGCGGATCTGGAACGCAAGGCCGTAGGCGCGCCCGAGTTCGCGGTAGCGCAGCACCGACTGCTCCTCGCACGGCGCGCACAGCGCGCCCAGTTCGGAGGATGCGCCGAAGAGGGCCGCGGTTTTTGCGCCGATCATCCGGTGGTACTCATCCAGATCGACGTGCGTCGCGCGCTCGAAAGCGAGATCGAGCGACTGTCCGTCGCACATCGTCGCGTGCGCTTCGTGCAGCGCGCGAACCATGCGCAGCACGCGGTTATCGGCGTGACGGGCGGTCGCGTTCAACAACACGAGAAAACTCACCGCGCAGAGCGCATCACCCGCATTAAGCGCTTGTGGAATGCCGTAAACGGCCCAGAGCGTGCGGCGGCCGTGGCGAAGTTCGTCCCCGTCCTCGATGTCATCGTGAACGAGCGAATAGTTATGAAGGATCTCGATCGCTGCGGCCGCGTCGAGCGCGTTCTCTATCGCGCCGCCTTCGGCTTCGGTAACGCGCAGCAACAGCCGAGGCCGCAGCCGCTTCCCGCGCCGCGCCGGGCCGTGCGCGCCGTAGCCGAAATGGTAGAACAACATATCGGCGACCTCGCGCGATCCCCGATAATCACGGATTAACCCTTCGAGATGATCCTCGAATAGATTTTTATGCTCGACCAATGCTCTCCGGGAGCGAGCGGATCGCCCGCATGACCTCGGCCGTGAAGTTCGCCATTTCTTCCCGGCTCGCTTTCCGATCGCGCGGCAGAACCAGCGGTTTTCCGAAGAAAACGTGAAACTGCGCGAGCCGGTTGGCATTGCCGGTGCCGACGATGCAAGCGGGCACCACCGGGGCTCTACCGAGCGAGGCAAGCAGGGCCACGCCGCCTCGGACTTCATTCTCGCCGGTGATGTTGCGCCCGCCCTCCGGAAAGATGCCGACCAACCCGCCGGCGCGCAACACCTCGACCGAACGCTTGATCGCCGCCGTCGCCGAACCTTGGCGGTCGACCGGGTATGCGCCGACGGCGCTGATGAGCGGCCCGAGCAGCGGGATTGCGAAAAGCTCCTGCTTTGCCATGTACGAGATGCGGCGCGGGCAGGCGGTGCCGAGCACCGGCGGATCGAGGTTGGAAACGTGATTGCAGGCGATAATCAGCGGTCCGGTCTTCGGAACGTTTTCGCGCCCGTGCGCGCGCATGCGCCACACGGAGCCGAACACCGTCCAAAATCCGACGACCGCGGCGTCATAGAGCCAGCTCTTCACGTCAGATCGCCGGGTCCACTAAGGCGCAAATCTTCTCCACCACCTCATCCACGCGGAGATCGCTCGAGTCGATGGCTACAGCGTCGGCGGCCTTGCGGAGCGGAGATGTCCGGCGGCTTTCGTCCAAGCGATCGCGTTCTTCGATCTCCGTTGTGAGTTCGTGCACGCTTACGTCGACGCCGGCAGCCTCGAGTTGCGCGCGGCGCCGCGCCACGCGCGCTTGCACGGATGCGGTAAGAAAAATCTTGTACGGCGCGCTGGGCAGCACCACTGTTCCGATGTCGCGGCCGGCCATTACGACGGGGCCGTTCTGCGCAATTCGCCGCTGCTCTGCAACCATCGCTTCGCGCACCCGGGGATGGGCGGCGATTGTCGACACGACGGCCGTAACTTCGGGCGATTCGAGCTGCGCCTGCGCGAGTTCCAGGCTGCCCGCGAAAATGCGAAAGCCCAGCTGCGCGCCGCGATCCAGCTCGACGTGAATGCGATGCTGCTCCGACAGACGCACGAGCGCGTTCTCGTTGTCGAGATCCGTTTGGGTGCGCAGCGCCGTGTACGCGAGCGCCCGGTACATCGCGCCGGTGTCCAAATACAGCACGTGCAGCCGGTCCGCCAAGAGGCGCGCGACCGTCGTCTTTCCGCTCGCCGCGGGTCCGTCAATGGCGATTTGAAGCAGGTTGCTCGGCACGTCCGGCGTTTTGGCGGGCGGCAAAGCGGAGCCTTCCGGGCGGCCGCCAACATTTGCGATGTGGCAAAAGCGCGTAGCGTATACTTCTGCTCGGCGTGCGGTTTTGAATCGCCGCGGTGGCTCGGCCGCTGCCCGCAGTGTGAGGCCTGGAACTCGTTCGACGAGCGTCCGATGAAAGTCGTCGCCGCCCGCAGCGCGGCCACGGCGCCGCTTCGCGTTCAGAACGGCCCCGTGCCGCTGCGCGAGGTCGATGAAGCGCAAGTGCGCCGCACGCGCACGGGACTGCACGAATTCGACGCCGTGCTCGGGGGCGGCATCGTCCCGGGCAGCCTGACGCTCATCGGCGGGCCGCCCGGCGCGGGAAAATCCACGCTGCTCCTGCAGATCGCGGCGACGTTGCCTGCGCCGGTCGTTTACGTCTGCGGTGAAGAGTCCGCCGCGCAAGTGAAGCTGCGCGCGCAGCGCCTGGGCGTGGACGGAGAGCTTCTGGTCTTTGCCGAGACGAATCTGCGCGAGGTGCTGGATCATCTCGAGAAGATCCATCCGCAGGCGCTGATCGTCGATTCGATTCAAACGGTGTGGCTGCCAGAATCGGAATCGTACGCGGGCAGCGTGACGCAGATACGCGACTGCACGCAAGCGCTGATGGAATTTGCCAAGCGCACCGGGTGCGCCACGTTCATCGTCGGACACGTCACCAAGGAAGGCACGATCGCCGGTCCGCGCTTACTGGAGCATCTGGTCGACACCGTCTTGTATTTCGAAGG